>NZ_MPOR01000001.1:0-447150 GCF_001896155.1 Pseudomonas sp. FSL W5-0203 | reverse complement strand
GCGCATTCCGGGGTATAGCGCAGTCCGGTAGCGCGCCTGCTTTGGGAGCAGGATGTCGGGAGTTCGAATCCCCCTACCCCGACCATATTTAATGAAAAAAGGCGTCTTTATGGCGCCTTTTTTTGTGCCTTGAGCAAAGTCGTGCCGTTCGTCGGGAAAAAATCCGGATTTCGACTTGGTGCTTTATTCCGGGCATGCGAAAGCCTCTGGCCAACCAGAATTCCCTATAGCCAGTGCGCTTTGATTATGAGCGTACTAGGGCGATGCTCTGGAAAATGATGAGCTTCGCATTGAATGCTCAGTTGAGGTGCGTTTCCTGAATGTGCCGACACCAAGCCCGCTCGCCATTAGCGTCAATAGTAGACTCTGCTCTACTTGATCTACTGGTGGTTCCATAGAGCATGTCATTGACTCGCGATGCAGTTGCGCAGATGCGAGCTCGAGAGCCTTCTGTAGCGCGCTTCGGCCAGTCGACTTGGTCCGCCGATCAATACTGACCTCTGTGCTGCTAGATTGTTGTGGAGCTGGCAGCTTCTTGGGCTCTGGTTGAGCGGTTTCCTGTGAATGCACACCTATTTTGGCGGGTAAGGGGGCAGAGGGTGTGCCACTTGGATCAACCCGCCTCACTCGGCTCAGAGCGCCCTGAGTCAGACTCCGCTCATGCAGAACAGCACGCATATGGTCGTAGTCCGCCTCGATGTAATTCATCGTTGTCGCTAGATTCGAGTGATTCAGCAGGCTTTTCGTGAGATGAATGTTTCGCTCAGGCTGCTTCATCAGGTCTGTTGCTAATGTGTGCCTGAAGCGGTGAGGGGTCATGCGCACGCCGATCTTATCGGTGAGCTTGCCGTACATTGACTCCACCTGGTCGATGTTCATTTCCTTGCCATGGAAGTGACGAGAGAATCTGTTGACGTTGAACAGCTGATCGTCTGGTGAGAAACCGATTTTCTCGGCCTCTCCCAGGATCCTGGATAAGTGTGGAGCGAGTCCTTCCATAATGGGGAGGAAAAACTCCCGATGGGTCTTCTCTGTTTCACCTCGGACCAAGATCATCTGGCTGTCCCAGTCGATATCTTTGTAGCGCAGGCACAGCAGGGCATTCAGACGTATGCCTGTGTAATAAAACATCTCGAAGACGCTGAGCCAGAACCAGGCAGGTGTGATCTGGCTACGTTCATGCGTACAACGTTCTTGGCCTACAAGGGATATGAGCCAGTTGCGTGCTCGTTGGATGGCGTCTCCATTGATTGTCTTGCTGGCTCGCTTTGGTGGGATAACGCTGGTTTTCTTGAATGGGTTGATCGTGGTATGGGTCATCAGGCCGTGTTCTATGGCGTAGCCCCAAACAGTTCGAAGGTGATTTGAATAGGTGTTCCAGCTGCGTTTGGATAACCCGCTCTCAAGGATTTTTTTTCGCCATGTCAGAACCGCACGATGATCGATCTCCTCAACTGAGGCCGTTCCGAAATGCTTAAGTAGTGCTTTGGTCGAGGCACGATAGATCTTTGCACTGGCAGGCCGCAGATCATGGGCAAAGATGTATTCCTCCGTCAGATTCGAGGGCGTCGTCATTGTGGCGGCTCCGTTACTTCTGACTTCAAGGACAGGCTGATATTGTCGAAGGGGACCTCAGAGAAGATTGTTCGCGGGTCTAGAAGTAAGTACCCCTTGAGCTGCTTGGATTTTCGAGGTCCAACAACGTCGCAGGTCCAAATATTCAGACTCTTATGTGTTTTTCGATGAAGTTTTTGTTTCTCGAAACTGCGCTGAACAAGCTGCCAGGCGCTGACTTGCTGTACCTTGGCCTGCTGTTCGATGTGGGGGAACTCAAGGACGTAGCGCTTGAATATTCCAGGCGTTACCAGCATAGCGGTCCCTGCTACGGTATGAACTAGCGCTTTGGTGTCGTTGATAATGATGGTCCGGGATGCGATGCCTTTCTTAAGCCATTCAACAAATCCCTGACCGATCTCGGTGTTATTGCTAGGCATCGGAGTGACTTCTTCGATTATTGCTAAAGGCGCACCTCCTTGATTGGAGGTTTGGGAAGGCTGGATGTCATCCAGTTTCGGAGGCGCGGTATGTGCCGCTGAGACCTCTTTATTTTTGGTGTCTTCTGATGGCTCATTGATATTACCAAGGAGCGCCAGTAGCTCGTCAAATTCATCGGTACTGCTCGAGGAATGCTGCGGGTGGTCGAACGGTGATGGCTGTGCCGGTGCTAAAGGCGCCGGCACAGGGCTGGATTGAATGTCCGAAGGCAATTTTTTTGCCGGTGTGGCGATGTTATTTTCAGCTGCAGAGTCTTCTGCCGGGTTGCCAGCTTCCACCTCAAGAGTCCCAGCGTAAGCTGCGGGCCGATCACTTGGATCATTCCAGATCAGTGCCGGTGAGAGCTTCAGCAGGGTGAAGGTGTTTCGCCAGCCACGACCATTGTCTATCGTGGCTTTCCAGATTGCCTTGTCTTGGGCATTGGTTTGGATTACCCCCTGATCTTGCAGCATGTTGAAGAAAGGCGCATTCGAACTGGGTACACCTTCAACGCCTTGGGTCAGCAAATAGGCTCGCAATTGATCAGCAATAGGCTTACTAACCAGCCAAAGAGCATCCTGTGTCAGCCAACCATCTGACGGTCCATCGGGTTGATTCAGTTTGAATGTATCTCGGACCAGGTGACGCAACCCATCTGCCAATTGACGCTGCAAAGACTGTTTGGGCGCGGACAGCGCGCGGGCTGGATTTCCCCCGAGTTCCTGTGCGACGGACGCCTGATCGGCCTTGACCACGATCTCTCCCAAAATGCCGGCATGTTCGTACTGACCAGCCAAAATGAAGATTAACTGCGACCACACTTCGGGGAAATTACTGAGCCAATCTAAGATTTCTGAGGAGAGGATCTGCGCGTAGATCAGTGCGGCAGCGGCTCCGTGAAGTTGGTAGTTGCGTCCTTTCACGTAGCGGAATCGATAGGGACGATCGATTGGACCGTGCCAGGGGTGCCAGGTTTTACCTCCTACCAGCTCGACGTGCACGTCGACGGCGATCTTGCCCAGGTCGTGTATAAGAGCGCCATAAGCCGCGGCGGCAGTCCAGGCCTCAGCCTGCGCTGATTGAGACTCCGGCGGTGCGCCTATAGGTAGCAGGTAGCTCTGTCGAATTTTCAAGGCATAGGCGACGATTTCAAGCCCGTGATCAAGCATGCCGCCAGGGTGCGCATGATGGTGGTTTTGCGAAGCTGGGAGCTGCTGGACCAACTCCGCGTAGCGCTCAAGTGGACGCCGATAGAGTTCGACAAACTGTGAGCGAGATAACGATGCGCGCTGCCAAATGTTCTCCAGTAGTTTCTGACGGCGTGGCGATGCCAGTAGTGCTTGGCTAGAGGTCGGCTGTATAAAACCGTTAGGGGAGGGGCTTTGGGCGGGTAGCCCTTTATTGCGGCGGAAAATAGAGAACATCGCCTGCTCCGTAAATGATTCATGGGGCAGGCTTTTCTCCTATCAAAGGGGGAGCGAGCAAGGGGAAAGGATCACTGGTGGTCTCGGGTATTTCTTTTGGCGAAGAGCCATCTTTCTATGGTGGTGACGGAGAAAGGAATGCAGAATTATCGTCGTTTCGGTCTAAGGGCACGGTGCCGCAGATCGACCATGTGAGGAAAAAAATGATGGTTTCACTTCGCTACGCTACGAAATCAACCTCAGATAATGTTTGGGCACTTTGTGATTTGATACGTGACAATAAGTGTGACGAGATCATTCTTTTTGCTAGCGTAGGGAATGATATTGAGGATGAAGAAGCAAGGTGGAACAACAACCTTCCTCTGGTTGTCGCCTTAGCTAAATATATTATTCCTCACGTTGATAGCGTCTTGGTCGTTTTTGATGGAGTGTTTCTAACCGCTGCGCGTTCCGCTCGTTATGGTGAAGTACGTGAACTGCTGGATGTAGCTATTGCGTCTGACAAGGTTTATTACTCTGGGCAGAGAGCCCCACTTACTAGCGAAATGACGCCTGATCAGGCAGTTTCAACGCTTCTCCATTTAGGTCCTATCCAACCCTTGACGTCTGAATCCAGAGCCGTTTACTTTTCTTTGCTTAGTAATTTGACAGAAGCCGAGTTAGTTGAAAATTTTCCGACTCGGGAGATGCGTTGATGAGATTGGACCTTTTTCCCGCTGAAAGCGGCCCTTTCGGGTAAGGCTTTTACCCTTGTGAACCATTCCATTCGCTTCTACAGAACCCTTTACCTTTTGGGCCATTTCTGCAGCGAAAATGGGACGGCGCTAGGTGCCAAGGGTAACGGCCGTTTGTCTCATGATCTTGCGGCAGAGAAAAAACGGTATTATAAGTAATGTCATATCGCCCCTAGATGGGGTTAGAAGGAGACGCACCATGACCACTCAGACCTCTCAGGGAGTAGCAAGTCGCTTAGGCTATGGCCTGGGTCAGGCTGCGCGCCTCGTTTGGTGCAGTCAGAGCCGCACGTTGCGTTGGGTCAAGCGTTTGGCGGTGGCGTTGGTGCTGTTGTATTTTTCAGTGGGGATGTTTCATTGGATTGCCAGTGTATTCATGGGTGTCCTGGCCACAGTACTGATATTGCTAGCAATCGTGAAAGGGAATTTTTCTGTCCTAGAAGGTCAGCCTGGGGCCGTTGAGTCGGAAGATGGCTTTCGATACGGCCTATCTGGTTATGGTCAATATTCGAACGGTGCACGGATTGACTCTGATGATGAATAGTTGAGGATGCCGCTAACACATCCTCACTAACTTGACCAATCTTCTAAGTTTTTTTGCTTGAAATGTCACCCAGGGCCTGTTTCGCTAGTCCACCCCCTTGGGAGCCAGCTTTTTGAACCCCATCTGTACCTGTTTGTAGCCCACCCAGTACTGAGCCTGCCTTAATTCCCGCCCAACCTAGGGCGCCCATCCAAAACACAGGCAGAATAATGAACATTGCTCCCATCACGAAGTTTAAAATTGCATCCTGAGTGGCAGTGTTCAATCCCATTACAGGATCAAATGAAAGATATGGTGATCCTGCTCCATACAATGCATCGAGTATTGTGCTGTCTACCCATCTTGCTAGTTGAAACCAGAAGTCTACGAAGATCAGGGCAAAAAACGTCACGGTCAAGGTCATAGCAACTTGAAGTTGGTAAGCTCCGACGATTAATACCAACGGAATGCAGATCACCATCGCCATTTTCAAAAAAGCCATGACCATCGGTAGCGCTTGGCGAACCATGTCCATCGCTGGGAAATAGGCCATAGATCCTAATGCAACTCCAAGAGTCCCCGCTGCCCGGGCTGCTCCATTCCACACGGTTCCGTTGATTTGCCCCCCGTAATCCGTATAAACATCCCCTTTCACCTGGTTCGACGGCGAGACCAGTTGCCGAACAAGCGAGTCAGTCACATCTTCCGGGGATAGCCACTTTGCCCAGCCGAGCATTTTGGTCATGAGGTCCGGCGACACTTGAGCCTTGATACGATCCCGCAGTCCCACTCCGCTATCCGACCACCATTGTTTGCAAGTTGGATAGCCTCCACCTCCACTCACTTGTGGTAAACCCACATCGCGAGATGCGCTATAGGGCCATGAGGCCCTTGGAGTTTTGGAGTAGTCTGTGTCGTAATACCCCGAGGTGTTCAATAAATAGTGCGAACCAATCCAGCTGAGTTCTTTTGCAAAACGAGGGTCATTCCCTTGCGCTCCCAATTCGGGTTGGCGCATGAATAATCTGGCACGGGAGGGACCGTAGCAATCATGCGTGAAGTCGCCAATTTCCTGAGCCAATAGCGGGTTGTTGATCTTGGTGTTGCTAACTTCCATGCGTACTTGCCGTAGGTCAGTTCCGCAGGGAATTGCTGCTACAGCGCCACTGGTTAATCCCTTTGATAAAGCGTGCATTAATGCCCACCACATGGGCATCTGGGCACTCTTTCCTGCCAGTGAGCTGAATGTAGTGTTCCAGCCTGTGTCTGTGGGTTTAGGTAAGTTGTATTGACATTGCTGAGCTCTACTCTGGTCAAATGCCAAGGTATCAAAACTCACATTGACGGCTGGTACAGCGAAGAATGCGACCACGATGTAGCCAACGTAGATATTGGTCTCGATACGTGCCAGTGAGAGAACGCCTTTGTTACCCTCATCGGCTCCCTCACCACGGACTTTCAGCCACTCTCGAATAACGATGATGCAGAAGGGGAGGGCGAATAGACCGGTATCTGAAATCATCGCCCAGATACCATTGTTGATGATCCAGCCGACCAACGTCAGGTAGTACTCTAAATAGTCATTGGTGTAGAGCGTCACAGAACACCCCCTACCTGATACAACACCTTGCTCAGTTCAACCATCAGAAATAATAAGATCACCATTATCTCGATCTTTAACAGTCCTTTGCGCCGTTTCGAGCGTTCTGAGTTCGATAACCGTGCCTTGAATTTGAACCAGGCAACGGTCAGTGCGATATAAAGCATTAGGCGCCAGGTAAAGAGCGGCCAATAGTGGTCGGTGCGCCAGGCTTGCCATTGCTCGGCGCTGTCGAACATGTTCATCAGGACAGCGCTGAGTAGCACTACGAGGGCGGCAGTCGCGAGCAAAACACCCAGAACAAGCAGAATGCTCCTCCCGGTTCGTCGAACCAGCGAGCGGTTGGGGGCGGCGACAGGCTCCTGCATTTTGGTCATGGCCTTTCTCACTGTTTGTTCTGTGCGGGTGACTGCAACTGGTCCAATCGATCCGTTTCTGGGGCTCCCGGGGACACACCACGAGAATCTTCGGCCCGTGCTTTGCTACGTTCAATGATGGTCAGAGGCGAGTTCTTCGCGAGCTGCTGACGCATGTCCAGTTCCATTTTGAGGTTGCCGATCTCCTGTTGCAGCGAGGTGCTCTGCTGGCCGACTGCCTGGACGGCGAGGTCATTAGCCGCGACGTTCGGTTCCCGGCTGCCCGCCATCAACGTGCGCTGCAGGGTCAGGGCTTTCTCCAGCACATCGGACAACGCGACTTCGGAAGCAAGCCGGCGAGCGAGTACGTCCTGGTCGCGCTCATCCTTGAGTGCTGCTACAACGCCTCGGGTGATGGGTAACGAGTTGCTGCTCGCTGCTTCCAGGTTTTCTAGCGACAGCGTTTTGCTTCCGCTCAGCAGTTCCTGCAGGGCCTTCAGCTTGGTGTCGTATGTTTCCTGGATCAGGGGCGTGAGGCCGACGCCTGCGGCTGTCACAGTTTTAGGGCAACTGTCACAGGTCTGCTGTTGTTGTTCACCCAGGACACGATTGGCAAAGGTGGTGGCTTCCTGGGGCGATGACCAGACATTGCACACCATGCCGTTGTTGCAGTTCGCTTTGCTGATGGATGCGGTGTCGCCGGCCGCGCGCTTGTTTAGGAGGTTGTAGCCCGCCTTGGTGACGTCGCCTACGATACGAATAGGCTTCTGACCGGAACCACCTGCTCTATCACCACCAACCCAAGTGACGCCATCGTTGCCACCTTTCTTTTCGACTTGTTCCACCGCCGATACTGCGTCCGTGTTGGATGTTAGCGCCTGACTCATAGCCTGACCTTCAGCAAGCTTGCCCCAGCCCATTTGGTTACCGGCGATATCCGCCATCTTTTCGCCAATGGCGCGGCAGGTGCCTTTGGAGCGGTCGAAGTCCAGGCGGGCCTGCAAAATGCCGTTGGTGATGAGGTTGTACAGCGCCGGGTTCGCACGTTGAAGAATCAGTGCCGGCAGCGAAGCCACGGCGCTGGTGGCGCTCTGTACCACCGAGCTCATGATGTTTTTGAAGCCGGAAGTGGCACCATTCAATTGGTTTTCAAGGGTTGTGCTCAGGCTCATGTTTCCGCAGATTAGATTGGTATTCCAACCGCCTCCCACAGAAATACTATCCATGTTGCCTGCGCTCCCCATGGTGACTGCGTTGCCGCCGCCAATGCTATACAGCACGTTGTCCCCGATGACGCTTCCGGAGGATGAGACGTTGATTGGATCAGCCGAGAGCGCTATTGCGCTGCTGAGGCTGCAGGCGAGCCCTATCGCCAAGGTAGTGAGTTTCATGCTTTGCTCCGATCGCTGTTTCATTGGAAGTCCGTACTGCCGAGGAAGGTCTGGCCACGACGCTGGCAACACGAATAAGGGCGCCAGAGTGCCCAGGCGTAGCCGCCATCCTGCGCATCGATGTTCGGACCGATGGTGGGAAAGGTTGCGCAAGTCGGGTTGAGGACTGGGGTGAGCTCTTGCCACTTACCAGTGGAGGCGTCACCTTCGCGTAGCGGCCCTGCAGGCCAGTAGCCGGGGTAGGGAAGGGCGAGCATCGGCAGGTAGACATGGACCTGGCCCGGGCGGGTAACCACGTCGCCGGCACGCTGCGCAATAACTGCGCCCGTTTTGTAGTCGTCGGTCTGGTTCAGAAAGCCGCTACGCGGGTAGACGTTCCCCCAGCTGCTTGCTGAGAGCAGGCTACCGACTTCACGCATGCCCGGAATGAGCGCTTCGGGATATACGGATTCCGGGACGCCGTATCGCCAAGCAATGGGGTCAAGGGTACTCAGAAAGTAAGGCACAAGCGGTAAGGTTGCGCCTTTGCATACATAGCCCGAGGCGCTGGCAAACTGACTCAACGCCGCTCCACCTGGATGGCCGATGACATCGGCTTCCTTAAATTTGATGATGTTGTTCTCGGCAACGTGATTGGTAGTGCCGTCGTTACCCGCTTGGGCCATCGGATTCGGGGTGCCAAGAGGTGACATCTCTATCCAGGGGTTCATCCCGGTATTCGCATAAGCAGACACCACAGCGTCCGGTACGTAGTGACGAACCTTGGTCGAGGTTTTGACTTTGCATCCGAATGGCGTGCAGAGCAGCCAATAGCAGATGCCGACCACTTTGTACTCCAGGCAGGTTGGTGACAGGGTCGAGGCAATAATCGCTGCCGAGTTGATCGCAGCCGATGCACTGAATGACAGGCTGAAAGTGATAGCCAGCGACAAAGGCCGGATCGCAAAACGTGAGCGTCTCATCGTGACAGGCTCCGTGCTCGTTCAATCAACGCGACGGCTTTAGCTACGTCAGGCTCGCCGTACACGACGTAGCTCCGATCTACGACCACGGCTGGGAGTTTTTCGACTCGCAGGCTCCAGGCGTCTGTGACGCCCTGCTGGGCTTGGGCCAGCTCGTTTTGCAGATGCTTCCCTGCAGGGCTGACCAGGTAGCGTTGAATGACCGCTTCTGCCTGGCGTGGATCGGCGGGTAGTTGGTTGGAAAGTTGTTCTTCAAGGCGCTGCTGATCATCCAGGAAGATGACGCGAGCGCCAGAAGGTGCGGATACTGGATGTGCTCGGTTTGTAATAACCCACGTCTCCGCGTGGGACGCAGTGGACAAGAACAGTAGCAGTGAAAACAGCCAGCGCCGCGTTTCGCTAAGGTGGGTAAGGATCTGGAGCATGGCACCGTACCTGATATGGATTCAGGTACAGAAGACCGGATGGCTGTCTTGAGCGCAGTAAGAAATAGGAATTTGGAAGCTTTGGGTATTTGAGAGCGACAAATTCGTGTGGGTTGGATTAGAGATGGCACTTGGTCGGCTCAAATTGACGACGCAGTGAGTACGCAGTTAACTGGCTATCCATACAGTAACTATTCAGGCCAAGTTTATGAGCGCGACCCTTCTTGGTCCCATCGCCGGCGGTGGCCATTCCCTGCCGATGTACTCCAATCCTGTCTCGGCTGGATTTCCATCGCCGGCGGCTGATCATCTGGAAAAGTTGATTTCGCTGGATGAGCTTTTTGAAATCCGTGCACCACACGTTTACCTGGCTAAGATCCAGGGCGACAGTATGCAAGGTATCGGTATTTTCAGCGGTGACCTGGTGATCGTTGACCGAAGCAAAACAGCCCGTCATGGCGATATCGTTATTGCGGCGCTCAATGCCGAGTGCGTGTGCAAGCGTCTGCACTGTCGAGATGGCCAAGTGATTTTGATGGCTGAAAATCCTAGATATCCCCCCAGGTACGTAATGGAAGGCGACGAGCTTGTGATTTGGGGTGTGGTCAACTACAGCGTGCGCGACCATGAGCGTTAAGGTCGACCTCAACCCTGCCTTGCCAATTTTCGCGCTCGCGGATTGCAACAGCTTCTACGCCAGTTGCGAGCGTGTCTTCCGACCGGACCTGGCCAGCACGCCCATCGTGGTATTGAGTAACAACGATGGTTGCGTCATCGCACGCAGCTATGACGCGAAACCTTTCGTCAAAATGGGCGCGCCCTATTTCCAGATCAAGGACACGTTGCGACGCCACGGCATCATGGCGTTCAGCAGCAATTACGCGCTGTACGGCCAAATGTCGGAAAGGGTCATGACGCTGATTGAATCGATGGTGTGTGACAGTGAGGTCTACTCCATCGATAAGAATAAGTTGCATACTGTGGACGCCCAAACGTAGATCTTGTCCCCATGGACATTGACGCTTGCTCTTACAGAGATTCCACTTGCCTACCGTCGAACACATTCACTTCAGTCCGCATGACCTTTCTGTCAAAGACCGCCTGATTACCTACTCGCTGAATAGCTCCCGTGTAGTGATCGAAGGTCTACCACAAATATTCTGGGAAGACGGCTTGCCTTGGAGAGAAGCCAATCTCTGGGCTATGGAGAGAGTCACCAATGGTGAGGCACTCCTTAAGACCGTTTCTAGCAACCTGAATGGGCTGTTGAACTACGCGAAGTTTTTGGAGAGTCGCGGGCTTCAGTGGTTTGAGTTTCCGTCTCGAAAGGCTGATCGATGTCTTGTTCAGTACCGTGGGGCGCTTATCAAGGCTCGCGATGCTGGTCATATCAGTCCCGCTACGGCCTCCGAATACATGCGTAATTGCATCAGTTTCTACAGGTGGGTTAGGAGGCGTGGCCTTCTAAGCCCGTTATTGCCGCTGTGGAAAGACAAGCGCTATTTCATCAAATACTTTGACCAGGTCGGCTTCGAGCGGACGCTAGCTGGCACCACCACCGATCTTGGTATTCCAAACCGAAAACGCATTGGGGTCACTTTGGAAGGTGGGCTATTTCCAGTCTCTGCGGTTGATCGAGACACCATTCTTGATTTCGCAAAACAGAGCGCCTCACCCGAGCTTTACCTGATGTTGGCTTTAGGTTTCTTCACGGGTATGCGACTGGGAACGATCTGTGACCTTCGTATCGATACGTTGGAGCGTGCCCTACATGATCCGTCTGCTAAAGGTCTGCTTCTGCTATCCGTAGGGCCAGGTGCGTCCCCGCCCGTGCATACCAAATTTGGAGTAACTGGCCAGGTATGGATTCCCGAAGCTTTGTGTTCAGAAGTCTTGGAGTACGCCAAGGGTCTTCGCAGGTTGACTCGCGAGGCACTTGCTGCTGGCGAGCATCAAGACTTGGTGTTCTTGACACGTTTCGGAAACCCTTTTGGACGTCGCAACAGTGATCAATCTTCGGCCATAAACGTTGAGATGTCATCGCTTAGAAAATTAGGCATCGCGTCGGGCATCAAAACGCTCAGGAAGTTTCGCTTCCACCAATCCCGATGCACCTTTGGAACTGAGTTAGCTAGGCTCGCTTTAGCAAATTGCACTGATGTGGCGATAGTGATTGCTACTGTCAGCAATGCATTGCTTCACGGTCGAAATTCGGAGGCTACCACCTTCAAATACATCAAATTTGTGCAAGCCGCACCTGCTAAGCAGGCCATTGCGAACAGCTTCATGACTGCGTTTACAGGGATTTCTTCAATGCAGGGAGCAAGCGATGAATAATCTGACGTTTTCAGACCTGACGTTTCCAATGCTTGAGTACGCGAAAAATCAGACGCCCTGGGATATGGCACCACTTTTATACAACGGTGGTGCTAAGGCAAAAGTGAAGACTGTACGCAGTGAAATCACATCAGGTGCTTTGGGTGATCCCTTGCTGGAGCGGGTAGAACTTGTGAAAGGGCTCCATGATTGTTTGACCGATGATCTTGCCGGCGGAGGAAGCCGCTTTTCGGCGAATAACAAGATCGGTGCGTTGAGGAAGTTTTTTCAGTGGGTGGATCAACGCGGGCGTCCGTTGAGTGTTGATTCGGTCGCGGAAGCATACCTGGGGTGGGCTGAGCATCTTCTACAGCGTCACCGCGTGGAAGAATATCTAACCGCCGGATCGTTATACGACACGGCAAGTTTAACCGCGACAATGCTCGACCGAGTTCTGGGTCGAAGCTCGACGCTTCTCTACAGCACCCGAATTCGCAAACCAAGAGGCAACGGAAGGGCAGGTAATGGGAGTACTGGTAAGCAAAGCTTAGAAGATAGCTTTTTATTCGGTCAATTCATTGCCGACCTCTGTATGGCCCTTACCTATGAAGTCGTGACGGGGCCACTTCCCATCCAAGTAGAATTGCGGTCGGGTTCCACGCTACCTATCTGGTGCCGCCTGCGCGATACAGAGAAGGATGCGTCACGAGGGATTCGACCTCGAACCAAATTCCAGATTGCGGACATCCTACGAAACCGCGAACTTCGGAACTCTGACGTTTCAATCGAGACTCGATACCCGGCAGTGAACCTACGAATTGAAGCCGAACTGCTTATGTTCATAGCACAAACTGGCATGAATTTGTCACAGGCGCATCAGCTTCGAATCGACCAATACCATTACACGAGTCATCTTGACGGTTACCAAGTCAGGTCTTACAAAAAGCGCCGCCAGGGTGAAGTGCTGTTTGAAGTGTTCTCAAGCTACAAGCAGTGGTTCGAACGCTACATCGAGTGGCGAAACACGTGGTTTCCAGACGATCTAGAGGGACTTCTTTTCCCTCTCGTCCGTCTTGGGGGACGTCTCGTTCTAGAAGCTCCCCAGTTCACAGCTATCACGCGCCTCTGCACATATTCCGGTATTCAATTCGTTCGGCCTCGTAAGCTCCGGGGTGCGCGTATCAACTGGCTGTTACGTGAGTCGCAACGCCCCGAACTTGTGGCAGAAATCGCACAGCACACCGCTGAAACTTTGATTCGTGTTTACGCCGAGCCCAATCCGCAAATTGCTATGATTGAAATCAGTCGATTTCACCGGCAAACAGATCCCGTCGTTTGCTCGCCTGCTCCAGGTACTTGTGTGGCGCCGGTTCCAGAATCGGTCGTGGATGCTCCAACTAATGCTCCTGATCCCGATTGTATTAATGCAGCGGGTTGCCTTTTCTGCGTCAATCATCGGGATATTGAAAGCGAGGATCACGTCTGGTCTCTAAGTAGTTTGCGAATGCTCAAGAGCTTGGAGCTAGTTAGGTATCGTCCGGCGTGCACGGACAGATCTGAAGAGGCTGATCATCCAGCGATGCTTGCGGTCGAGCGTCTGAGTGCGAAGCTACGGTTCTTTCATGAAAGTAGCGAGGTGCGTCGGCTATGGGTTGAAGAGGCACTGGCTCGCATAGCTGAGGAGGACTATCACCCAGCTTGGGACGGATTTATTCGACTTGCGGAAGTTACAGCGGGGCTTTCCCTATGAATATGCTCTCGACATTAGGGCTTTCTATCGAGTCGCCTCTCGCCGTTCCTGGGGCATCGAATTACCGTCCAGAGAGCTGGCCTCCGCCGCCTGATTGGCCAGTCGTAATTGATGCGCTGGGTAACGTCGTAAGCCGCTGGGGCGATCCAATTTGGAGGCTTGATCCATGGGCCAAGAAGGCAGTGACCCTGAATTTTGGTGATGGACCAGCTAAAAAATCAGCGGCGCCAATCAGCTCAACGAACGCAAATTTGCTTCGAGTCATCACAGGCTGGTGGCTATACGGGCCGTACGGCGCTCGTGGCTACAGATCTCTTAAAACGCGTTTCGATCAGATGCGACGGCTGTTTGTTCTTTGCGAAGAGGCAGGAATCCTTGCCAGCGAACTAAGCCATTTTCCAAGCGTATGCCAACGGATACCTGCCTTTCTTTCTAGCTCAAGAAAAACCGAGTTTCTTTCGTTAATGCATGAGCTTTACGCGTCCAGAGATTCCGTAGGGTTTACGCTGCTGGATCCAGGCTCTCTAACCCGCCTGGCTGCGCTTTTTCCAACTCACCATACAACTCAAACACCTTACATTCCTCCACGCATTTGGCGCTATCAAGTGACTAGGCTGCGAGAGTGCCTTGATAACTTCCTATCCCATCGAGAACAGGTTGAAGCTTGTTACCGGTTCTGCTTCGCGGCTTACGAACATAACCAGAGGGTTTCGGAGAGAACGGCGTGCGTAAATGCCCCGCCTTTTTGCGGCTATAACATGCAGTTGTCAGGCACTAAAACGGGGCTTCGTTTTCTCGGCGCGTTTGCGGATACCGCGAAACGCTTCGGCATCTTTGAGCTACTTGAACGTTGGGTAGGGCGCAGTGGTGACTTGCAAGTAAGAGCGCTGACTAGCTATCTGAAACTGGTCAACGGCGTGGGATTGGCTTACATCCTTAACTTCAGTCTCATGCGGGTCGAGGAAGCATGGAATCTTCGAGCCGGGTGCCTTGACATCGAGCACGACAAGAGCTTCGGTGACATTTTTTTGTTACGTGGGCAGACGACAAAAACGCTCTCTGATAGGGACGCCATTTGGGTCACATCCCCATCTGTGGCGGTCGCCGTGAAGGCGATGGAGGTTATTTCTCTGTTTCGCTCACTACACGCACCTCACGAAGCCGAGAGAGTTCTCGCCGGGCGTTACTTGACCGATTTTTCTTACGAGCCCTGGAGTTCGTTGCGCAATAAAGGTAATCACTCACTGAGGCCGAGCATCCAGTCATATTCCGACTTTTTGGGGCGGTACGGGAAGCTCTTCGACTTAGAACGTTTGCGTATCACGACTGAGGATTTGAAATTAGCCCGGCTAGCTACCCCTTCATTGCCGGAGGAGTATCAAGCGGGCGCTGTGTGGCCGTTGGCTTGGCATCAGCTGCGTAGAACTGGGGCAGTGAACATGCAAGCTTCCGGGCTCGTAAGTGATGCTTCGCTTCAGTACCAGCTCAAGCACGTCACACGAGCGATGAGCCTTTACTACGGACAAAATCACTCGCGGATGCGTCTAGAGGAAAAGGCTCACACTCTGTACGTTCGCACAATGTACGAGACGCTTGGGAGAGAGTTACAGCAGCTTACGAGTGAGCGTTTTATCAGTCCCCATGGAGACAAACGAAAGGCTGAGATTGTTCGGCTGATTTCGCCAGAGGATGCGAAGAAGATGATTGGTTTGGCAAAGAAAGGCGCAGTCGCCTGTCGCCCGATCATTCTTGGCGTTTGTGCGAGTCGAGAGCCTTGTCCGTACGGCGGAATTGACAACATTGCCCATTGCGGCGGCGGTGATTCAGTGGATGCAAAACCTTGCCCTGATGTGCTGTATGACTCAGAAAGATTGGGTACGTTGGATGATCTTGAACATGTACTCAAAGAACGGCTTGCTACTGCTCAGGATGGGAGTCCGCTAATGGAATCGTTAATGGCTCAACAGCGAAGCGTAGAAAGCTTTCGTCGTGTCGTAAGGAGCGCAGATGGACGTTAAACTCCCTGCTCGCCGCAGCGCGGCGGATCAATATCGTGATGCTTTTGAGCGCCTGAAACTCAATAGGCCACAGCTTCTACCTAAGGGGACACCGGTCACTCAGAACAACGTGGCCAAAGAGGCCGGGAGCGACCCGTCGGCGCTTAAGAAATCACGTTTCCCGAGTCTCATCGCAGAGATAAAGACCTACGTGGAACAACATGCGGAGGAGCGACCTCCTTCGTTGAACAAGGTAAATCTTCTCGCTCGGCAGAAAAGCCGCGCCCTGCGTGATCGGATTGAGCAAGTTGTCCGGCAGCGCGATCAACTCGCAAGCTTATTGAGCGAAGCAGATGCAAAAATCGTTGAGCTGTATGACCGTATCGCTGAGCTTGAGCGGCAGTTGCCTGCGTCAAATATAATTTCGTTGGATCCGCGCGGGTCGAGAAAGCTTTGAGATAACAGCGCTTAGGGGGGTGTACCTCAAGCTTGACTAGTGACCACATCGCGATGTTAGGAGAGTTGGCATAACTAAAATTGTGGTACGGTCCTACGCTGCTGCATAAAGGGTGCATGGAGCGCTCACCTCAACAGAGAGGGAGCGCCATCATGCAAGTAGGTGTTTATGGATGACGGGATTGCCACCGCGTGAAAATTCTCTCGTATAACCCGGGCCATGATGGCGCCATTGTACTGCTTCAAGATGGACATTTGATAATGTCTATCGAAGCGGAAAAAAATTCGAACTATCGGTATTCATCACTTGCTATTCCGGATGTTTTGGATGCGATCGGTGAGCTAGAAGACATCCCTGATGTCATTTGTGCCGGGGGGTGGTGGCCTCGTGATCATGATGAGTATCTATATGGCTCCAAAACGAATGTCGGATATCGTGGTGTATCCGATAACGATGTCATCGTAAGCCAAAGACGTTTCCTAAAACGAGATGTGAAGTACTTTTCATCCTCACACGAGCGCGCACACTTACTTTGCGCCTTTGGCATGTCTGCTTTCCCAAAAGGAACTCCTTGCTATGCCTTAGTGTGGGAGGGCGGCATCGGTGCTTTTTACGAGATTGATTCAGAACTGAACATCACACTGGTTGCCGACGTTCTAGGTCAGCCGGGTAATCGATACGGTCTGCTCTATGGCCTAGCCGATCCGACCTTTCCAAAAAATGGAGCGTATCCCCGGAACTCAGATGCGGGGAAACTCATGGCGCTGGCATCATATTCGAATCGGAGCACGCCTTCCGTTGAAGAGAAGAAGTTGCTTAATTTTCTATTAAGTGGCCCGTACCAAGCACTCGACTCTTACGAGGGCATTGAAAGCGCGCCTCACTTCAATGTCGGCCTGGAAGACCATGAGTTTAGAAACTTTGCAGGAATTTATAGCGATGCGATATTCGATATCTTCTATCGGTTCGCGAAAAAACATTTGAAAAAGAAGCTTCCACTAGTTATTTCCGGTGGATGCGGGTTGAATTGCGACTGGAACACGAAATGGAAGGAGACTGATCTTTTTTCGGAGATATTCGTGCCTCCGGTCGCCAACGATTCTGGCTCCGCCATAGGCACGGCCGTCGATGCGCAGTTCCGCTTTACTGGTAATCCTAAGATCGAATGGGATGTCTATGCTGGGTTGGCGTTTGGTACGCTCGGCGCATTCAATGCTGATAGATATGACATCCGAAATGTCGATTCCGCTGCAATCGCCGATATGCTGGCGAGCGACCTCATCCTCGGATGGGTAAGCGGCCGATACGAGATCGGCCCACGCGCACTTGGCAACAGGTCCATCTTGGCTGCCCCGTTCCGAGATAGCACTCGAATCCGACTGAACGAGATCAAGCAGCGCGAACAGTTCCGTCCGATTGCACCTGTATGCCTCCAGGATGATGCTGAGAGATGGTTCGGATGCACACACGAAAGTCCGCACATGCTTTTCACTCATCGTGCAACGACGAAAGCTCTAGCAGCCGTCACGCATGTGAACGGGACGGCCCGTATCCAGACCGTCACCTCTAAAACCAACAAAAGACTTTATGACTTGCTTGTTGCGTTTAAAAATCGCACTGGGTACGGAGTGTTGTGTAACACGTCCCTAAATTTCAACGGGAAAGGCTTCATCAACAACATTGCTGATCTCGATGCCTACTGCGTTGAGCACGGATTGGACGGGTTCGTGGTTGAAGGGCGGGCATATCTGCTAAAGGTTTCCCAGCGATATCAAGCATACAAGGCGGTCGCGGACTCTTCAGTTTTGACGACCCGCTAACTGGGCGAAGACTAGCGGTAGTTGCGCCACGCGTCACGCCGGAAGGGGCATCAGTCGGACGCTCCAATCCGATGTATGCCCCTTACTGAGTAAGCGAACATTATGGATTCATACCCACTGGGATTCGAGGAGGACGATCGTCTGCGATCCGCCTTTATCCGAAACCTCACGCTGCATCAGCTGAACCGCTCGGCAACTTCGAATGTTACCGGATCGAACCTGGCTTCGAGTATTCCGAAGACACTCGTACAGTACTGGCACGATCCGCATGATGTGCCGGAAGACGTTCAAGCCTGTATTAACAGTTGGAAGAGGCTAAGCGCGGAGGGTTTTGCATTCCGGATGTTTAACGACGTATCCGCTGCCGAGTACATTACTGAGTGGTATGGAAAGTCGGAGCAAGAGGCATTCGCCCGATGTCGCCATCCGGCAATGCGCTGCGACTATTTGCGGATGTGCGTCTTGGTTGCAGAAGGTGGACTTTATGTCGATGCAGATGACGTACTGCTTGGAGACAACTGGAGAGACCTTTTCCATGACAGCGCGCTTAAGGTCCAGCCGCTTTGCTACGACATCCCATCTAGCAGCATGGTGCCAGCGTCAGAGATCTGGCGAAGTGATCTGCCGACAGACGAACGCATCTTTTATGTCAACAACGATCCAATAGCTGCGCCAGCCCATCACCCCGTACTGAAGCGAGCGCTGTCTCGCTCGACCGAGAAGCTTTTAGGCAAAGCTCGTTTCCCAGAGATCCAAGAGACGACTGGTCCCGGAAATATCACCGCTTCTTTAGCCGCGCACGCACGTGATCTGATTATTAGGGGGGCACCTCTCGACTTCGAATTGTTAAATGACTGGGAGTCAATTGCGCAAACACGTTGGGACCTTTCCTACCGTAACGACGCCCGCAACTGGCGCAACATGGACTCCCATTGAGGCTATCTGGAGTAGGAAGTTTCGATGAATCTTAGGGACGCCTCGGGCATATTGCGTGGGATAGCATTTCGGTTGCTACGTGCCATTGCTAGCATTTTTCCGGGTGGGAAAATCTCGGCTTTTGGTACGGGCGAAGGACTGATCAACTCGATTTTAATCATCAACCTTGACCGGCAACCGCGGAGATGGCGGCGTGTAGTCCGAGAACTCAGGCGGTTCCGCACGGCCGACGATGTTTCCCTTGCCTCTATAGCTCGACGATTCGCGGCAGTGGATGCTCGCGACGGCCGCGCCGTCGCCGCAACTGCCGATGTCGACTCGACATACCGCATTGGTGACCAACTATACGTCCAGCCGGATGCAAGGCTTGAGGAGTGCTTTCCCATCAACGAGCCGATAAAAATGACGCGGCAGGAAATTGCTGTAGCGAGGTCGCACGTGGAGGTTTGGAAGACCATCGCATGCGGGGCAGACAATTATGTGCTGGTGCTCGAGGACGACGTTTGGTTCACAACAGGTGCAGCGGCAGCAATCTCCTGTGGCTGGCGTGCCGCCATTCAACACTGTTGGGCAGAAGGAGGTCCGCGTTTGTTGTATCTGTCCTATGAAGATGCCGGGGGAACAGCAGAACGTGTTGACCTCTGCGATGCTCTTTTCCGACCGGTGCGGGGACTTTGGTTTCTCTCCGGCTACATCTTGTCGCGTGAGGGTGCGGCAGCGCTGCTACGGGCAATGCCCGTTATTGGCCCTGTGGACATGTGGTTAAACTATCGCTTTGGTGAGCTCGGTGCACTCGCCCTCTCCTCGCCTGTGATATTACAGCGACAGGACAGCGGCTCGGACAATTCCTATTCCGTGCTTCCTTACCTAGCGCGAGCGGGGATTGTTGATGCAGGCTCGGGCCCTATGGCACCCGAACGGGCGGGGGCGTTGTCGGTGTTGGCCTGGACCACCCGCGGTGAGCATGAACCGCTCGCAATGGCTTTGTCGATGTTGGGGTTGCGAGTGCGGGTGTTCGATGGTGATGAAGACGCAATTCGACCGCAAGACTTGTTGGAGCTTTTCGAGATGTTCGACGCTCTCGTTGACGCTCCACTAACGCCGGAGGCCATGGAAGCCATGACCGCAAGGACTGACGTAAGATTTCTTATGGAAGCGAAGGCAGTGTTTCGGTGCGAGACACGGCAGGGGGCTCTACCGCCTTCGCGCACCGCGATTCTGTCGTATGACGAGTCAGAGAGTGGATTGTGGGAACCGATCTGCAGTCTTCTCAGACTCACCGAGCCCGTGCAGTCTTTCCCGGTTGGAACACCACGGAGCCTGAGAATGTTTCGAGTCGGTAGAGAGGACGGCGCGCACCGGATTGCCCCGTCGCATCCCCAGCAGATTTCTTTGCTAGATGAGTCACCTTGGGTCCTCTCGGCAAAATATGGGTGGCAGCCGAAAGTACCCTCGAATCGCCCCATAACACCTGTAGAGGAGCTGCTCGTTTTCTCCGAAATGACTACAGCGACCTCGTCTTTTTCCGCGCTCATCGAGACTTTTCCGGGGAATTTGGTCTCGTTTTCGCAGGATGCTCTCGTTCATGATAAGGACGGTGCCCATCTCATCGTCAGCAAGGTTGCCAATGGAACCAGGCAGTACCGTTCGGGAGCCTTCGCGTCAAAACGACTGTTCGGATACGGTCGCTTTGAGGCTGAGATAAAAGCCGCCAGCGGATCTGGCCTCATCACTGGTTTTTTCCTTCACCGAGATGCACCGAGGCAAGAGATTGATGTAGAACTGGCAGGAGATGATCCTCGAAGCATGCTGGTAAACGTCTACTTCAACCCAGGTGACGATGACGCAACAATGAACTTCGGCTATAGGGGTTCGCCTTGCCGTATCGACCTCGGCTTCGATGCTACTTCGGACTTCCATGTCTACACGGTTGACTGGCGACCGGACCGTATCACATGGTCAGTGGACGGCCATGTCGTGCATGAGCGTGTAGGCTGGGACCCCACTCCAATTCCACATCTTCCAATGCGACTCCACGCAAACCTCTGGGCTCCTCGGTCCGAAGAGCTCGCAGGACGACTCGATCCCCATCTCTTGCCAGCGATAGCGCGTTTCAAAAATGTCTCGGTGTGGGCGTGACTCAAATCGTAGTTACACGGTGGCGTGTGCAAAGTGAGGTTAAAACCCTCTAGCTGGAATTAGTCGCACCAGGTCCACCCAAGCCCCCCATACCCAAGGATGGATTCTGACCTAGGAGTTGCTGTGTATGCGTGCGTAATTGCATTCCACTTGACCACCCGTTTGCAATGCCACTGACCAGTCAATTGCATTCGACCTGACCAGGCGGATGCGTTGGACTTGACCAGCACGCTAGGAGTCTTTCACCGGCAGAAGTTGGCCGATTGTGTTGAAAAAGTCGGCTTCGGTTTCCACTGTAGAAAAGTTCGCACCCGAGATTGAAATCTGTGTTTTTGGCAGAAGGTTCACGACTCGGATTTCACGTAGCAGCACGCAAAACAGGTGTTTTATCTATCTGTATCCGAGCGCTTTGGACAAACCGACTTTTTCAACACAATCGGCCAAAAGCGGACAGTTACGCAAAGTTAGCAACCCTTCCTTGAAGCGTGATGGCGTCTACGAAACTAGGGGCGATTCACACCCTTATCCTCAATCATCTCAAAGTAGGTGCCGCAGGGGCTGATTTTGGTTACAGCTCCAGACAGCAATGTTCCGTCTGGTAGAATAATTTGCGCATGACTGATAGCAGGCGATTTCAGCAAATCCACACCTAAGTTAGCCACCTGGACGCTCGTTTTTTTGGCTAGTTCTCGACAGATCAAAATCGGCTGGGCCGAGTACTTCGCCTGACGGCCGAGACCAGGGGCAATACCATAGGTCAGCGTAAGGTCGACCTCGCAAGATATTTCTGTTGGTAACTCGTTGCTTTTCATCATTGTCTCCTACTTCTTCTTGATTGGCATGGCCTCAAAATCGCCGCTGCTACGATACGTGAAGTGATGTATGTATGGGTAAGGTCGTCGTTATTTCGACGTTGATGTGCTGACTGGAGGTTTAGCATGGCGTGCGCTATATAAGTTTCCTCTCGGCATCCGAACATAGATGCTGTTAGATTCACGAACGCTCAAAGGAAAGCAGCCGGCCTGTGTGCTCAGCACCAAGTTGTCCCGGCCACACTTAGGAAGAGGTGATCATGAAGCTACAGGCATATCGGCTGCAGAACTATCGCCGACTGCGCGACGTCGTCATTGAGCTTGACGATGAGATTTCCATCTTCGTTGGCGCCAACAACAGCGGCAAGACGTCTGCCGTACAAGGCCTGTACTCGATGCTCCGTGGCGAAGCGAAGAAGTTCGAACTCTTCGACTTCAGCGCGGCGTTGTGGGCCGAGATCGACGCCATCGGCAGGACGCCTCCAGGCGATGAGGACGCGCCCAAGCAGTTGCCGTCCATTCTTTTGGATCTCTGGTTCCGGGTCGGTGAAGACGACCTCGCCACTGCAATGTCGCTTCTTCCGAGCACGGAGTGGGACGGTAAGTGCGTCGGGATCCGGGTGGCGTTCGAGCCTCAGGACGCCCATGCACTCGTCCGGAAGTTCCACGAACTGCATGAAAAGGCCAACAACGCTGCGAACGCACTGGTGGCCAGACGCAGTGTAGGCGCGGAGGCAGGTGCGGAAAATGCGGCGGCGGTGGTAGCGGATCCCGGCGAGTACAAGCCCTGGCCGGAAAGTCTGACGAAGTACCTCACAAAGGAACTGAGCAAAGAATATACGTTCCGCTACTACGTGCTCGATGAGCGCGCATTTGTCGGCTATCAGCCAAAGGAAGTTGATTATGCGCCGCTGCCCCTAGGCAAGGAACCGGGTGGCGCGGCGATTCTCAAGTCTCTGGTGAGGGTGGACTTCCTGCGCGCGCAGCGGCACCTCGATGACCCGGATGCTGGCAGCTCCGACCGCGCCGAGAGCTTGTCGCGGCGTCTGAGCCGTTTCTATCACCGCAATCTGGAGAAACGTGGCGACGACCATGCAGCGCTCAAAGCGCTCGATACCTCGGAGAAAGAACTGAACTTCCACCTGAAGGAAGTCTTCAGCGACACTCTCAAGCGCCTCGCCAAACTCGGCTATCCAGGCGTCAACAACCCCGAGATCGTGATTCGGGCGGCCTTGGATCCGACCACCGTCCTGGGGCAGGATTCCAAGGTTCACTACGTGGTTCCTGGTGCGATCACCGCGCAACTGCCCGACAGCTACAATGGCCTGGGGTTCAAGAACTTAGTCTATATGGTGGTTGAACTCCTCGACCTGCACGAGCAGTGGAAAGCCGAGGAAGACAAGCGAGCGCCACTGCATCTGGTCTTCATCGAGGAGCCTGAGGCGCATCTGCACGCTCAGATCCAGCAGGTCTTCATCAGGAATGTTTTGCGCCTCCTTGAGGATGCCAACGATCACGCAACGTTTTTCCACACGCAGCTCGTTGTCACCACGCACTCCCCGCACATTCTCTATGAGCGCGGATTCTCTCCCATCAGGTACTTTCGCCGTGTTAGCGACCAGTTGGACCATAACACCGAGGTAAGGAATCTTTCGCTCTTCAAGACGGGCGCGGCCGACGCTCCAGCGCGCGAATTCTTGCAGCGGTATCTGAAACTGACACACTGCGATCTCTTCTTTTCCGATGCTGTCATCCTGGTGGAGGGCAATGTCGAGCGCCTGCTCTTGCCAGCCATGATCGAGACGGCGGCCAAGCGCCTGCGTTCCTCCGCCCTAACCATCCTTGAAGTCGGTGGCGCGTTCGCGCATCGGTTCCAGGAATTGATTGCCTTCGTTGGACTTACTACGCTGGTCATCACGGATCTGGACAGCGTAGCGGTCAAGACGGATGCCGAGAATGCCGCCGAGCAAGACACAGGAGCCGGTGCCGTCGACGGAGATAACGAGGAAGACGACCTGAAGCCCTTCGAGCTCGAAGACGACGACGAAGCAGCACCGGGCGGAAAGAAGAAGTCCAAGAAGCGTGGCAGCACCTGCCATGCTCACGTGGAGGGTGCGTTCACGTCCAACCAAACCCTTATCAGTTGGATCCCTAAGAAGCGGTTGGTTGCCGAACTCTGGGAAGTCACGGCGGAGCAAAAAACGCTGTCGCTTGCCGAGGGGACCAGCGCTGAGGTTCGGGTGGCCTATCAAACCAAGGTTTTGGTGACGGTGGGCGCCACGACCTCGCAGCTCTGCGGCCGCACGCTTGAGGAGGCCTTCGGTCTTGAGAACTCCGACTGGTGTCAGGCTGAGGCTAACCGGGCGGTCGGACTCAAGCTGAAGCGCGCACCAAACAGCCCTGAAGAACTGGCTGAGAAGTTGCACGAAAGGGTGATCGGCAAGAACTTCGACAAGACTCGCTTTGCGCTGGAGGTCCTCGCAAGCGGGCCGCTCAACTGCTGGAAAGTCCCCACGTACATCGCCGAGGGCTTAGCCTGGCTCGAAACCAAAGTGGCCCACGAGATTGAGGCGGACGCGGCTATTGCCAACGAGGTCGCGACAATTGAGCCGACTGCAGCCGGTGTTGTCGCCGTTATTGCAGGCGCGGGGCAGACGACATGAGCAGACGAATTGATAGCCCAGACACCGGCGCCGACCGCGAGATCCACGCGTGTATTACCGAGACCCCCCCGCAGCCGTTCGTGGTCCGCGCCGGCGCAGGTTCCGGCAAGACCACCTCCCTTATCAAGGCGCTGGACTGGGTGATCTCAGAGCACGGCGCCAGCATGCGGGCGAAGAAGCAGAAGGTCGCCTGCATCACATATACGGACCTCGCCGCCAAAGAAATCTTGGCGGATGTCAACGACGACCCGCTGGTTCATGTCTCGACCATCCACAGCTTCTACTGGTCTATTACCAAGACGTTTCAGGCGGACATTAAGGTTTGGCTACAGAACGACATCCGCAGGCGGATCACCGAACTGGAAGAAGAATTCAAGAACTACAGCTCGCGTGTCCGGCAGACTACACGCGACAGGAACAAGGCTGACCAAGAGCGTTATGCCCGAAGCCTGGAGGCTATTGCTGGCGTCAAGACTTTCAACTACGGCGTGGGCAGTGACTACGCGAAGGGCGTCCTCGGCCACGAGGACATCCTTCAGCTCGCCGATTTCCTGCTGCAAAATCGCCCGCTGTTCCGACGGGTCGTAGCGCTGAACTTCCCGTTTGTGTTCATTGACGAGAGTCAGGACACGTTCCTGAGCGTAGTGAAGTCCTTCAAGGAAGTGGAAGCCCAGATGCGGCGCAAGTTCTGTCTCGGTTTTTTTGGCGACCCGATGCAAGCGATTTTCATGAGAGGGGCGGGGGACATCCCGCTTGAGGACCATTGGCGGGCCATCACGAAACCAGAGAATTTTCGCTGTGCCAAGCAGATCCTTGACGTTGCCAACGCCGTGCGTGCGCAGGGCGACGGCATGGAGCAAGTCCGCGGGCTGCACGAAAGGGTTGATGGAGAACTCAAGCCGGTGGAGGGCTCGGCCCGGATGTTCATCCTGCCGAACACGCTGAACCGAATTGAGGCCCTGGCGAGAGTCCGGGCGTGGAGTGCGGCGACGAACAACGACGAGGGTTGGACGACCCCAGACATCGCGCTCAAGATTCTTGTCATCGTGCACCGCATGGCCGCAAACCGGCTCGGCTTCGGTGGCATCTACTCGGCGCTGAACGATAAGACATCGGAGGGCATGAAGCAGGGGATGCAGGATGGCACCGGCTGGCCCGTTCGACCGTTCCTAAGTTTTGCGCTACCGATCGTTGCCGCCGTGAAGGCCGGCAACGAGTTCGCGGCGATGAACCTGCTCCGGAAGTTCAGCCCGCGTCTGGCGCCAGGGGCTCTTACCGGCCGACGTGCCGCGGCTGTATTGCGAGAACTGCACGCTGCTATGTCTAGACTTGTCGCCATGCTGGACGAGGCAGGGACCACCATTGGTGACATAGCACTCCATCTCTGTGACACGGGTCTTTTCGAGTTCGACGATCGCTATGCGCGTGTTCTCGGATTTGTCAGGGATGTTGCAGACGCTGCCCAGGAGCCCGAGGCTGCTGATGCAGTTCCGGCCGAAGGACTATCCTCAGATGCGGCAATGGCCAAGTTCTTCAAGTGCTCTGCACAAGAGCTTTGGCCCTATGAGCGCTATGTCTCAGAAGGGTCTCCCTATGCTACACAGCACGGTGTGAAGGGAGCGCAGTTCGAACGCGTCATGGTGGTGATGGACGAGGAAGAAAGCGACTACCGAACGTACAACTACGAACGTGTCTTCGCGAGCGCTGAGGCCCGTGCTGCAGATCGTGCACGAGCACTAGGCGGTGATGAAAACACTTGGAGCCGAACGCTGCGACTGCTTTACGTCTGCTGCACTCGCGCCCAGCGGGGGCTGGTACTAACGTTCTTTGTCGCCGATCCGACGACCACCTTGGAAAATGTCGTGGCGAGCGGGATCTTGCCGCGAAGCGCAGTCTTTACACAGGAAGTTCTAGCTGGATGGCCATAGACAAATGATTGCCTGACCTACTTGAAGCAAGAGCCGAGCGGTAGGCTCCCGCCGTGGCAAGTGGTAGCTGCCGGGTGGTAACTCTGCGGGTGTGATCGACAGCAATTGGCCGTTTTCTGCCCGTCGTGAGAGTCAGAAAACGACCCAAAGCTGCCCGTCACGGATTACAGCAATCGGTTTGGAGCAGACATTAAGGCTAGGAAAAATAACCCTACACTCCATTTTCTAGGATCAAAGCAACTGGAGCGAAACGACAGTGCGCTCAATGTGTGAATGAGTTTCTAAAAGCTCTGCTGCTGACTTTAAAACGCCGCATGCTAGTCCGACCACCGCAACACGATTCCATAGCGCTGGCGGCACAGGTTGATCATTGAAATCAGCATCATCCCGAGCCACTTCGTCTGAATAGGCGAAGTATTCGCCGATGGTCTGAGAGGCAATTAGCTCCTCCACTGGCCCCAATCCACCCGGTAACCCTATGCCATATTGCAGCCTGGTAGGCTCATGGGTCTCGATGTCGAAGCCAGCGAAGACTGGGCCACCAAGCTTAATTCCCCCAGCCTGAGGAAGCGCAACAGCTGCATCGAAAATTTGCCCCTGGACCACTACCCAGGAATGATCAAACCGGTAGCCATCACAGAAGACTTCACCAATCATGATTTCCGAATCAATCCCATGCTCTTTGAGCAGGATGCTTAGCATCGCGGAGCTTGAATGGCAGGCCCCACCCCAGCCGGTTCCATAGATGTGTTCCAGTACGCAGCGAAACACACATTCCAGCGCTATTGTTGGGTCTACAGTCTTCGGGGAAAAGTGATCCATGATGTCCTTATGTATAAACCTGATCGGCCTGGAATGGCTCGCACGATAAATGGGGGCTCCTTCGCGCTTCTGCAAGGCTGTTGACAATACATTTGTGGGGCTGCCATGGCCGATTTCTGCCGGTCAAGGCTAACCAGTGTGCTGGTCAAGTAAATGCAAACAACCGGTCAAGTCCATGCGATTACGCATATGCGCAAGTGCTTAGGGACGTCAGCTGAAAAAAGGTCAAACGCGATGCAGCTAATAGAGGGTTGGATCAATGCAATGACGTATGGGCACCCCCTAGATTTTTCGCGGGAAAATGGAGGTGAAGTATGGACATCAGAGATCAGAGTCAACAGCAGACCATGACTGCTCTGTGGCTATGTCCATAGTTCACAATCTTTCCTTTACATCGACGAGATTTTTTGTGACCTGACCGGCATGCCCGGCGACCTCACAACTTTTGGGCGGCAAATACGAGCCAAGGTCCTGAAGTACACGGGTATTCCAGTTGGCGTGGGCATTGCCCACACGAAAACCCTGGCAAAACTCGCCAACCACACGGCCAAACGCCTGCAGGCGCAAACTGGTGGCGTGGTGGATCTGTGCGATCCCTTCAAACGCGATTGGGCTCTGCGTAACACCGCAGTGGAGGAAGTATGGGGTATTGGCCGCCGCATGACGGCGCACATGCATGCCTTGGGCATCCACTCTGCAATGGACCTGGCTAAGGCCGACCCGGCCCTGCTCGGGCGCAAATTCAGCGTCGTTCTAGAAAAAACCGTGCGCGAACTCGCCGGCACCTCGTGCTTAGCCCTGGAAGAAGCTGCACCGGCAAAGCAGGAGATCTGCTGCAGCAGAATGTTTGGCATACGGCTGGAAACAATTGAGCCAATCAAGGAAGCGGTTGCTACCTATGCGCAACGGGCTTCGGAAAAACTTAGAGCCCAGCATTCACTGTGCAAAAAGATCCGCGTCAGCATTCGCACCGGCATGTTTAACCCCGAAGAGGCTCGTTACGCTAACGGTGTATTGGTGGAGCTTCCCTATCCCACCAATGACGTGCGTTTAATCACTAAGGCGGCAACACAGGCGGTGGAACGCCTGTTCCGCCCAGGGTTCCGATACAGCAAGGCTGAGATTTTGTTGATGGATCTTCGCCAACCAGGTGAATTCACTGACGACCTGTTCGCGCACACGCAACCAGCTGCAGCGGACAAGGTGATGAGCGTACTCGATGAAATCAACAGCCGATGGGGCCGTGGAACGCTGCGCGCTGCAGCGGTGCCTGCTGCACCGGCCTGGGCAATGCGTCGTGAGTTGATGAGCCCGAACTACACCACCAGGCTTGATCAGCTCTGGACGGTAAATGCCAATTGAGGCGTCAGGATTGAGGGAGTTTCAAAATGTGCAGTCATTACGAAGCACCGGCGCCGCAGCGGGTAGTTGAAACCTTCGGCGTTGAACCTTATGAACAGGGCAAGCTGAATCTGTGGCCAGGCTACACCGGTCCATTCATCCGCGGCGTGGAACACGTCGACCTCGAGGCAGAGTCGCCGGTGCCGAATGAAGTACTGGCAGGCTCGTTCGGGCTGATCCCGTCCTGGAGCAAAGACACCAAAATCGTACGGCACACCTACAATTGCCGATCAGAGACTGCGAGTGTGAAACCATCTTATCGCACCGCCTGGCGTCAGGCCCGCCACTGTATTATTCCAGCAGTGGCCATCTATGAGCCTGACTGGCGAACGGGCAAACCGATTCCCACGCGTATAGTCCGGTCGGATGGGGAATTGATGGGAATTGCCGGTCTGTGGGAAAAATGGCATGAACCGGGTACCGATAGGATCCTGCATAGTTTCACGATGCTCACGATCAACGCGGATGACCATTCCTTCATGCGCAACTACCATAAACCCGAAGATGAGAAACGAATGGTGGTTATCCTTCCCAAGGGACTTTATGGCGATTGGTTGAAAGCCTCGGCTAGCGATAGTATGGAGTTCATGCGTCAGTATCCGGCTGATCGCATGGTCGTAGCGATGTGATACGGCGCTGCAGATGATGCATAGTCCGCCAGATGAAAACGAGAGTGACTGTATGAACCGAGACGAAATGCTTCAACAGATACAGGAGCGGTTTGAACTGCATCTGCAAATCACCCCCTTTTCTGTGAAACTTTTGCCAGCAGAGCCGGAGCCCGAAACGAAACCTCGCAATAAGGAATCGAGCCAGCTTGATCAGGCGTCTGCCCAAGACCTGGCTGATATTGAAAACGCACTTGAGGCCAAGGGCTAATTTGAACTTGGTCCGCAACCATCCGTGTCTGGACGTAGGCCGGAGCCACTCGCACCACCGGCATGCGTGATTCCAGGCTGGCCTTTCTGGTGATCGCTGGCGTGCCAAATCCCAATGGTGCGTTAAAAGCCGGGTGTATCTACGCGCAAATATCACCAAGAGCAGCCGGCCGCTCAATCTTATTTGACGGCCAATCAAGCCGCTATACGAAGAGCTTAGGAGCTGAAAATGTAGATACAATGTATCTACGAAGCTCTGGCGTTTTTTACGGGGCGTATATACAATGTTTCTACATTGTGAGGTGATTTATGGAAGTGAAAATTCAGCTGTGGGGAAATAGTGCAGCGATTCGCCTGCCTGCAGCGGTACTTAAGCAAATGAGTCTGGCCAACGGCGACGTGCTGATGCTTGATGCATCGGAAGACGTAATGACGCTCAAGCCTGCTAAAGCCAAGCTGCATTATCGGCTAACCGATCTGATGGCCAGGTGTGATTTGAATGCGCCGGAGCCCGCAGAACTGGCCGAGTGGAACGCCATGCAGCCAGTAGGGCGTGAAGCTTGAAGCGGGCCAAATTCAACCGGGCGGATATTGTGCGCTTGAACCTGAATCCAACCGCTGGCCGCGAGCAGCAGGGTGATTATCGTCCGGCGCTGATCCTTACACCTGCGGTTTATAACGCATCTGGCCTCGCGGTCATTGCGCCGATCACGCAGGGCGGCGATTTTGCCCGGTACGCCGGTTTCGCGGTGCCGTTGAGCGGATCAGGCAGCGAAACGCAGGGGGTTGTTCTGTGTAACCAAATTCGCACCGTTGATCTTGAGGCCCGTGGAGCCAAGCGCATTGAGTCGGCTTCAGAGGTGGTGATTGACGATGTGCTGGCCCGCGTCCAAGCGCTCTTTGAATAACCAAGGAAATCCCGCAGTACACTCAGTAAAGGTATGCCGGGTTGGCCGGCACACCGCAAGGCCAGGATGCTCCTCGGCTTTCATATCAATTAAGGACGACGATATGTCCAGCGCTGCAATGAAGTACGTGCCAAATAATGCGAAACCTTTGATCGTAATTGCTGCTGTAATCGCGCTCGCGGTCATTGTTTATATCGTCCAGCGTGACGAGGCTCAACAACTTGCGGAGCGTGATGCTCGATGCCAGCAAGAGCAGGCCAATCCTTCTGTCACCTTTCAGAAGTCCGCAGATTGCATCATCTGGCGAAAGCCGGGTAACTATTAAAGGATGGGCTCCGATATGAACGATAAAACGACCCCCGAAGAACGTCGTCACACAGAACTGCTAAAGGCCATTGACTCGGTCAAGGCTCCTTTGTCAGTAATGGCACTAATAGGTCTTCTCGATGAACTGTATTCGAAAGAAGAACGAAAAGTGTTGTATTCTGAGTATGAAGCGCTATGCAAAGCAAGCCATGCTGGTTATGAGGCCCTTATGGCCGCAGGCGCGACGGTGGAGCCTGGCATAGGCTGGGACGCGCGCGTTAAGAAATACGGCGAAGCTGCTGCAACTGAACATATGCGCCCCCATATGGAAGCGCTCGAAGCAAAAAAAGCAGTCGACCAAAAACTGACAGACTTCCAAGTGAAGCATCCACAAATCAAGCGTCTATTTTGGCTAAAAAAAGAAATCGGGAAAGGCGCTTACGAATAAATAGGCGCCCGTGCGAAGAGCAGACTAGATGGCGAGTGAGGACTTCAGCGCCGGGCATAGGCCCGGAGCCTTGCGTGAAGTTGGCATTACCGGTCCGATTGAAGGGAAAGCTTATGAATCGGGAAATTGATGACCTGCTGCAGCGGGCCTTGAACAGTTCAGCCAAAGCTAGCTCGCTGATTCGCAAGCTGGCAACTACCTCGCCGCACGCTTCCCTGGAGGTACTGGAAAAACATGTGGTCGCGTTGCAGGCCGTCCGTAATGAGTTAGCCGACCTAACCGGCTATAGCGCTCTGGAATAGGTAGGAACATCAAATGACTGTTCAATCCAAAGGAGCATTGCTAGTCCTCATTTTTGCGGTACTGATAACTTGGATGATCTCAGGTATGTTCAGTGGCATCGAAAAATTGAAAGCTGCTCCGCCTGCAGTCAAGCAGCAGGCGCTCAAGCCCTAAGGTGAATAGTTCGAGGAAAAGCCTCTATGAGTGCGCTGAGCAACTACAATCGGCAGATCCATTTGATGCGTCAGATTCACGAAGCCAGTTACTACATAAGCAAAGCAGAAGAGCTTGGTCACCCTCATCTCTGGAATTCATACTTCGCGATCCTAGACTTCTTGGGATACTTCAAAAGTGCACTCAATTCGTATGCGAAATGCTTTGTGGAGGTAGGGAAGGGGCGAAGCAAGCTCGAAGCGTCCTCAATTTTTAAATCGGAGCCAGCGTACCTGGAACAACACAAAAAAATTATGGATTTGCGCCACACCTACGTAGCGCACAATGACGAAAACGAGTTTGAATCGGTGACAGTTCATGAAGAGGACGCGCCAGGAGAGCTTATGCTTCACCTGCAATACAAAATTTCTTTTCCTTTTGATCGCCTGTATGAACTTCGTAAGTTGATCCGGATAGTAGAGCTTCATATTGTTGACCGTCAAAAGGGACACCTAGCTGCGATTGGGCGCGAGGTTGGGAAACCAGTGCGAGTTTTAGAAGGAAATGAGTTGTGAAGAGCGATCTCTAAATAGAGCGCCCACCTGCAAGTCGAAATGAATAGGAAATGACGTGATGAAAGTGAAAACGCAAATACCTGTTTTCAAAACACCACGCGATATCGCGCTTAAGCTGTTTCGCGAAGCTGGACGGGTGTGGAACGCGCCAGATTTGCAGTCCATGGGTGACCACCTCTTCAATTTTTGTGTGACTAACTCGTCGCTTCGAGATTGGTTACTGAAATCAAAGGGGATAACGGGAGACCACGTCTTTTTCGAATCTTGGCGCGCAAAAGCGAGCGGTTTGTTTGGCGAGTGCGCAGACATAGCCAATGCTTCCAAGCACCTTGTTGTGAAAAAGACTGAGGTTACAGCCGTTACGGAGAACCTGGTGGGTCTCGGTCCGAATGGAGTGATTGCAGGTTCAGAGCAGACCAGGGAGACCTTCAACATTGTGTTGAGCAGTGGCATTACGATTGATTTGCTTCTTTTCATTCACAAAATTTGTATGGAGTGGGAAGGAGAGTTTCGTTCTGATCCAGACCAGAATCCGCTGCCGCCCCACGGCAGTTTTCTACTTACTCAGGCCTAAGAAAAAATCCCCCATGACGCAGCTGATCGAGGCGCTACGCGCAACTGCCACCAAGTGGCGAGCAGGCAACAAAGAACACCCTGATGGTGTTGTGCTGGTTTGGGAAGGTGAGGTCTACGGCTGGAAAAACGAACTGCGTGATCCGGCAAGCGAACGCCCAGGTTCATACGCTGTAGACATGACCGGCTTGGTCTTCAAGGCCGAAGGCGGCGACGACTACAACGGTGCGAAAGCGTGGATAGCGGTTGACCCTGACGCGCACTAGGAAAGCTTAAGCAAGCTCAATGATTCGCAAGCTGACAACAATCTGGCCGCACGCTTTCTCAGAAGCACTGGAAGAGTGCATATAGCTGCGTTGCAGGCCATTCTAGATGAACTGATCAACCGTGCCGGTTGTAGCGCGCTGGAATAGGTAGGAAAATCTCACCATGGAATATCACAACCAGTAGGAGAACTATATATGAATGGGCTTCTTGAGAATGGAGTGATTCCGCTGTGTATAGGACTACTCCTGTTGAGCGGTGCTTTGTGGGTCTTTCAAGTCGCCATGGGCTAAGTACTGCACCAGCGTCGACGTAACAAACGTTAGCGGAGATAAGCACGTGCTCAACGCCCCTCAAATCAAACAGCAGCTGCAGGTGATGGGTGACCTCATCCAGGACATGGCCAACGTGCTGGAGGATGGTGCCGATGATGCGCCCTTGGCCTTCTTCGAAGCCTGTGAGGATCTGCAGCTGCAAGTCACTCAGTTGATGCACGCGACGTTCCTGGCTGTGCAGCAAAAGCCAGAGCCTAAGCTTTAGTACTTCACTTTGTACGTCGGTGAATCCTCCGGCCGCTGACCACGTCGGTCATACAATCGGGTGGTGCTGATATTGGCGTGCCCCAGCCACACCTGGACCTTGGCGATATCGGCGTCATGCTCCAGTGCATTGGTTGCGGCCGTGGCACGCAGACCATGCACACCCAGCCCGTCGACTTGGATGCCTGCAGCCTTAGCCCACTGCGCAACCACCTTATAGATGCCATCGGCGCAGATCCCGGTACCGGTGGTGCGACCGCGGATCGAGCGAAACAGGGGGCCATTGCCCGGTTCGCGGGTGATGTCCCGTTCCAGATACGCATGAATGCGCTCGGCCGCGACCGGGTGCAATGGTAAATAGCGAGTCTTACCGCCTTTCCCTCTTACCTGCAGGTGCTTGATACCGCGACGGTCCTGCAGGTCGCCGGTCATCAGCTTAGCCGCTTCCTCGCGGCGTAGGCCGTGGTACAGCAGCACGGCCAAAATAGCGCGGTCACGCATGCCCTTGAGCGTCCAGCCATCCGGCGCGGACAATAGCAATTTAGCCTGGTCATCCCCGAGTGCCGGCGTCTTGCCTTCGTTGGTTTCAATCCGTGGCCGTTTCACGCCGTGCACGGGATTGCCGCCGGCGACTGCATTGTTCTCCAGGAGGTGATCGAACAGGCTGGCCAGCGCGGCCAGTTTGCGCCGGATAGTGGCCCCGGCCAGGCCCCGGGTTTCCAACTGGGCGCGCCAGGCCAGCACGTGCGCGCGGGTGACCGCGCGGAATTCCTCGGCACCGGTGAGCCCGACAAAGCCGCAGAAGTCTTCCAGGTCATTTTGATAGGCGCGGCGGGTGCGCGGGTTGTCGATATTGGCGAACCATTCCACCGCTGCCGGCACTTCAGCCAGTTGCTGAAACTCGACGACGCTCAATCGGCGTTCGCTGGGGTTGGCGTGGTGGATCAGCGAGTTCATAGGTCTTTCCAGGTTTCGAAGCGCGCCTGAATCTGGGGCCATTCCGGTGACGCTTTCAGCTCCCGTATCAAGCGTTCATGCTCGGGCTCCGGCACCAGGTGCTGCCAGCGTTGTTGTTCCAACTCCATTTGATCTACGCCGCGCAGCTCGTCCTTTATCACGGCGCCGGCCGCTGCAAACCGTCGGCGCACCCGGTACCAGAATCCATCGGATGAGGTGTATTGATACAGCGGAACAATCGGCACCTGGTGTGTGCGCCACAGGTGCCACAGCACACCCAGGCCGAGACCCTGCCGCTGATGTGTAGGGTTGATTTCCAGCATGTTGATGTACAGCCGATCGCCGAGGGGGTTGATGCCGTAATCGACATGGCCAACGCACTGGCCATCGACCTCAATATCGTCCAGGTAGTCGGTACCGGGAAACACAAAGTTGCCCCGAGGGGATTCTTGCCGGCGATTGACCAGGTGCACGCGTGCAGCTGTGTCATTCAGGGTTTTTACCGCACGTCTTCGAAAAAAGTCGCGCAGCGGCTCAAAAATCGACATACGGGCACCCCTGTTGAAAAGTCTTGATAACGTATTTTATCACGACTTATCGGACCATCGAGCGGCGCGGCATAAACCTGTCAAAAGGTGACTGACAGCGATCATTTGGTCGCGAAAGAGGTGGAAGTTTTGACATCGTGGAAAAGGCCCGCACGTGCGGGCCGTCGAGTATCGAGAGGGAGCGAGGCTCGACTGATGCAGTGTAGTTCAGCGCGGCGTCATCGATTCAGAGCGCCGCTGCTCATTTTTTTGAGCTAGCCAATCAATGGCTGATAACAACAACACCCCGTCAGCTGGTCCCTCAAGCTTTACGGAGCTGCCCGTCGTGTTGTTTGTAATTATGACAGTAGGAGTGGCCGTAACCCCGGCTTTGACGGCCTCCTCGGCCTGCTGGCCGACACGCTGGGCGATCACTTTGTCGGTGGCTGCACAGGACAACAGGGCCTGGTTAGTAACACCAACAACTTTCAGATGCCCATCGAAACCCTCACCGTTGCTACGGGTCCGGTCAAAGATCTGGTCAATGGCTTGCCAGAAGGCAGGTGCGCCACCAAGCGCCCCCGCACATTCAGCGAGCTTGGCTTCGTGTACTGCGGTGGGACCGTGCACATCCAGTGGCAGATGATGCCACTGCAGGTTTACATCCTTCTGCTGCTGTATCCAGGTTTTCAACGCAGGTGTGTACGTCTTGCAGTAGGGGCACTCCAGATCCGCGAACTCAGTCACAGTCCAGCGTGCTTTGGAAGGACCAAACAACCACGGGCCTGTGTTGTGCGGGGATGGTATCTCACTTCGAGTGAGGGCTAAGCAGGCCATCGATGTGCCTGCCAAAACGCACCCCAGCATTAACCAATATTTGCGAAGGCCTATCATGCCCGAGCCTCTGCTGGCTTCGATGAAAGCAGCGCTTGTTTACGAAGGGCCTCAAGAAGAGCGTTCTCAGCATTCTCGGGTTGTGGGTGCTGTCGCAGCCAATTGGCTAACACCGCGTGAAGTTGGGACTCGATGTCACGACGATCCACCGCACGAACCAAAACCTGTTGCAGTTGCTCTATCAAAACGGGGGCACACACCTCAAGGGTTTGAAGGGCGTCTTCACCCGGTTGTTCAAGCAGCTGGGTCAGACTTTCTATCAGGTTCTGGGTCAGGGAATTCAATGCTCTCATGCTTGGCGCTCCAAGGCCGTGACTTGCTCGGGGAAAGTAATGATGTGAGGTTCGATACCGCGATAGCGGTCAAGCGTTGCAGCAACTTCAATGGCCGCATCGAGCTCGCTGCAGCCTTTGGCTTGCATGATGTCGAAGCGTTGCTTTTTCTCTTCCGGCTCGGTCATGGCCAGGGCCAGATACAAACTCGGTGGTACCGCCCGGAATAACATTTCCATGCTTTTGGACAACACGACGCCCTCGGTGAATTTGCCGCTTTCTTTACGCGCTGACAGCATCATCGACTTCTGTGCAGGAGTCAGTTCACGAAACCGCGCGATCTTCTCCACCTCATCAGGCGGCATGTTTAAGCACATCCACCATTCGATCATGTTGAGCAGGGCTGAGGCCTCTGGCGGCACGTCGTCAACGTTCTGGGTGGCCATCCAGAACCAGGCGCCGAGCTTTCGCCACATTTTGGTGATCTTGACGGAGTAGGGGGATAGGAGTGGGACCTTCAACTGGATGTGGCCTTCGTCGGTGAAGCAGATCAGCGGGCGGCCTTTAAACTGGTCACGCTCGGCGATGTTGTTGACGGTGTTGAGCAGGGAAATATAAGCAATGGCCATCTGTGCGCTATAGCCTTCTCGCGCATAGGTGGCCAGGTCAACAATGGTAATGTCCGCTTCTGGCCATGGGGTGCCAGGACGGTTGAACATGTCGCCTTCGGTGCCCATACAGAACATGGACAAGGCTTCCGCCATCTCCAAGAATCGTGAGCTTCGGGCGTCTGGAATACCGGGCTCGAGTCCCATTTCTCGCAGCGCTTCACGGATATCTTCCGGCAGAACGATACGTTGTTCCGTCACGCATTTTTTCGCTGCATTCAGTATGCATTGGCGGATGGCGCTACGGTCGGCACGAGTAAGACGGGCATCCTCTTTTTCTTCACCACCGGTGATCATCAGCCTGGCCGCAATTTCCATCTCGCCCAGGATGTCGCGTTGTTCATCCTCGGTCTGGCTAGTCAGATGTTCGTCCGACGCCTCAAGATCATCAGCTTTGATAATCTTCACGTTTTGGCTGGGTTCGATGAGCTTCACGGCATCAGCGAATGGCGCGAGGCTGACACCCGATCCAGGTGCAAGTCGAACCCGGTTTACCGTCAAACCCAACTTTTTGGCGAAATCGCCGAGTAAGCCGAAGCTGTTGCCAGCCTCCACAATGAACAGACGTGGCCGATAAATGGCAATGATTTGGCTAAGGATGTTTGTCGCGCTGGCCGATTTACCTGAACCCGTAGGCCCGAAAATGAACAAATGCGCGTTCATCTGCCGGTCCAGCTTGTTCAGCGGGTCGAAGGTTATCGGCGCTCCCCCACGGTTAAACAGGGTAATACCCGGGTGCCCGGTACCGGTCGACCTACCCCAGACGGGGGCCAGGTTCGCAATGTGTTGGGCGAACATCAGTTGTGCGTACCACTCCAGTGCTTTGCGCGCATTGGGGTCGAAGTTACCGGGTAGCCATCTAAGATAGGAGTTCAGCGGTGCCACTTCATCCCGAGGTTCCACCGGCTCCATGCCCGCACCCAGCAATGCGCTGCTGAGTTGCAAACTGCGTTCGTGCAGCTGGGCATCGTCTTTACCCCGCAGGTAAAACGCTACGCTACCTCGGTACAGCTTGTGCTTGCGCCCGAGCAACTGACGGGCGGTGGCGACGTCTTCGCGTGTCAGGATCGAGGCCTGAGTGTCTCCAACTGCCTTGCGTGAGAGCTGTTCCAGATGCCCTTCGAGAATGTCCTGCGGGGTGATCACGAGAGTGATACAGAGAATGGTGTCCTCTGGCATTTTGTCGAACAGCGCGTTGAGCGCATCACCGCCCTTTCGGGTTTCACCGGTTAAGTGCCCGGTCTTGGGAGCATCCCTCAAGCGGTCAAGCATCACCACCTGATGAGGAAGGCCGTCGAAATACCACAGACCTTTCTCGATATCTGACAGTGGTTCGCGATAAAACAGGTTTTGCGAGAAGTCAGTGCCGCTGGCGAGCGGCAGCTCGCCCTCTGCAGCACCAGGTGCTTGCTTGCACACCAATTCGTAGAAGCGGCGAATATCTGCATCGGCAGGGCCAAGATGATCGGGACGTGGATTGAACCAATGAATCAGCCAATGGCGAATGGCGTGGCCATCCATGCGATGGGTTTTAATGCCGGCGTTCGCCAAGCCGCCCACCAAGCGATCACAGATGATTTTCAGGTAAGGACCTGGCGCCTGGCCTCGCACATCCGCTTGCGCGCCTTGGGTACGGCGGTAGACAACAACACGGACGCGGCGCTGCTGGCCCCTCCAGGGCAGTTGGCTGACCTTGGTGTCTTCAAACAGCCCGCCTGGTTTGGAGATGGATTCCAGGTGTTGCTTCATCAGCTTCAAATAAAGCTCGGTGAATGCACTGCCTTGTGCGCGTGGTTGAACGTAGTCATGCAGTTGCTGAAGGTAATCGTCCCAGCTGGTTTCGTCCTGGGCATAGAGCTGAACCACCCAGGGTGAGGTTTCAAGCTCGTCGAAGGAGTCCTGAAGGGCGTTTTCCAGGGCGTCGCGGGCCTTGCGTAACCATTCGGGATCCCGACCTTCGGTACCAATCGGTGTCAGCTCAAAAAAGGCAGCGCGTGACACGCCGTCTTCCAATAGCATGGCTTTTTCTGCAGGCAGGTAATCCACCCAGGGCAGTAGGTCTACGAAGGAGGGGTTGACGTCGTAAAGACGGTCAGCATCAGCGGTTGTGGCTGGCTTTTTCTTTGGGTTACGCCAATCGCTCGGCGATGGAATACCCATGGCAGCAAGGCGTTCGTAGTAACGCTCTGTCGCAGCCTCAAACGTCTCGGTGGCTGGTCCCTGCACATCGTCAGATGACGGCGAACCTGGTGTTACGCCAGGTTCCACACGCTCTGTCGCCCGTCGCGTTTTGAATCGTTCAAAAAAACCCATCAATATGCCTCCGTGCGTTCGCCAGGCATGGCGTATTGCACCCGCTGATACAGCGGAAACACCGTGGTGTAGCCTGGGATCGGTGCCGGGTCTGAACCCGCTAAATGAGGAAAGACGTACATCACCAGGTCGGGATTGGGTAGGCGTTTAAATTGGCTGTAGATCTCGTTTTGTACGGTACGTGTGAACATGGTGCTGTCTGTTTCCCTCGTCTCCAGAGGCCGAAGAAGATCTTGGCGTGCATCGAGCAATTGGCGGCTGCTCGAGCTGCTTGAGCCGCTGGAACCTTGATCCCAAACGTCCATCATTGTGCGGTCCCCATGGGGGAGCAATTCGTCTTTGTTGGTGGAACAGGCCGAGGCGAGTAGGGCGATGGCCAGGTATGCACCTAGTTTTAAGCCATGATTAGTCAAGCGCAGTCGAAACATGACGGGCTCCTGAGCGATAGTTGACCTTGCGGCCATTGAGTTCGTAATCGATGGTCAGTTGCTGGTCCAGGTGCACAGCTATCTTTGCCCCGGGTTGTACATACACCGCTGCGAAGGCTTGCCCGTAGAGTTTGTTGACCCAGCTGGAGACGTCATTGACGCCCTGGCCAATGATTTTGCCCATGGCTTCACTGCCCGAGCCGCCGACAGAACCGATGGTCCCGGACTGAGGGTTTATAAAAGAGCCGCTGTTTCCATCTGACTTGATGAGGGAGGCAGCACCTGCGCCGGCGGCGGTAATCAGTACCTGCGAGCCAATGTATTGCGAGGCGTTGCTTTTGCGGTCGCCACTGATACAAGGAATGCCATAGGCATCGCTTATCCAGCCCAGGCCACCCTGAATGGTGGTTTGGTTGCCATTGTTCTGGTTGTTACTATTTTGACTGCTATTCGTTTCTTCTTGAGGTTGTGGCAGCGTGCGCACAGTGCCGTCATTGAAGACGAACGTCAGGCTTTTTATCTGACCGCGTACGCAAGACAGGGTCCAATCGCCGGAAGCCGTTCCGCTGGCCACCGCGCCGGCGACGTCGGGCAAGTCGATGCCGTTGGCCGTGAGATTGTCCGGCCCAATCAATACCTTGAACGGGTAGGGGTCGTTGACAGTGCCGTCAATGGGTACCCGGCCGATCAGCGCGGACATGGCCACCGAACCCATCAATGTCGAGTTCTGCGGCAAGGTATAGACCTTACGCACCTGTTTGCGGGCCTCCTGTGGCGAGATTTCATTCGCAACACTTTGAGCGCCCGTGCGCAGTGCATTTTGTCCTCGGTCCACGGACTCGCCAAAAGAGGTCGGGAAGTTGAAGCCGCTTGCCGTTTGATTTGACCCTGCAGCGATGGGCTTGCCGTTGACATCGACCGGCGTTGCGTCCTGCGGCTCTATCCAAACAACGTCCGCGCCAGGTCCGCCTTTGAAGCCTTGACCGTCACCTGGCTGAACGCCGAAGCCGATCGGCAAATCAGATCCAGACTCATTGCCACTTCCCGATTTGCTGCTCAGGGTATTGTATTGCTGCTGCAGCGTGTCCAAGAGGGTTTGGCTCTGTTGTTGCGCCTCCTGCTTCATCGTTTGCTGAACGTTTTGCAATTTGTTATCGACGTTGAGATCGATGTTCTGCAGGCGTTTTTGCAGCTCGATGTTCTGTTGCTTGAGCTCGTCATTGTTCTTCAAAGCATTGGAGACTTGGTCCTTTAGTTGTCGGCTTTCAACAACAATGGTGCGCAATGTGTCGCCAGGCGTATCACCGTCAACACCCAGCTTCTTCGCCTCATCCGTACTGAGTGCGACTGTTTCTGGTGCACGGATTTGTTGTTCCGCACTGCCGCGGCTGAACAATTTAACCACGACGAAAATTGCTAGGATCGCGAACGGGATGACCAGGAATTTAATCAAAGGATTATTCTTCACGACGGGCTCCCTTCGGATCGATCTGGCTGATGGCTGCCGGCAACAACGATTCGGCTAGACCGTGGCCACGGGTCACCAGGTAGACCGTCGAGGTATCGCTGGCATCACCCTTGGCGCCAAGGTAGGGATGCTGAAAAGTCGCGGTGACAAAGTCACCCATCAGGTCACGCGGATCCAATGTGAGGTTTTTGGCGCTTGTGTTACGTAGCTTCACCGCCGTGACCCAATACTCGTCTAACCGCCACGACCCCAACGCAGAGGCTTCGACCGGCAATGTCGGCATTAGGGTGGTGAGGTCCAAACCGCGCTTCAGATTGATCTGAGCAATCCCCTCCACGGGCTCAACGGTGCGTAGGGGCGCGTAAAGCATCTGTGCGGCATAGCGTGTCATGACCACCGGAAGTGGGGTCTCACGACGCGGTTTCGGCTCGTCCTCATCCTCCTCGGCTTGAGCGCTAGCTTGGCCCGTGGAAGAAGTTGCATGGTTGCTTGTAGGTTTGGCGTTGACTTGGCCGTAACGCGGGGCGGGACTGTCCCCGGCTACAATTTTAGCCGGCTCGGGTGCGACCTGATTCGGTTTCCCTACCGTTGCGATGATATCCACGAGCATGATCTCACCGGAGTTCATGTTCTGCAGCTGTAAGCGAGTCGGTTCAATCGGCTCTTTCGCCAACAGGTAGAGGGCACCACCGGTGCTCTGCACGCGCAGTTTGTCGACGAGGTTACGAGGCAGACCCACCCGTACGTTTTGGTCAACAAAGACAATACGTTCCTGACCCACGATCAAGGGCAGTGCTATAGGGATTCGGTCCCAGCGCAGGATTTCGACGGCGTTGGCCAACCCGCAGAAGTGAAGGGCTAGAAGCCCGATAGTCAGTAGGCGGCGTTTCATCATTTGCCTCCTGGTCTTGTCGTTTCAGCGGAGACTTCGATGCGTTGTGGATTACTGCTATAGCAGTCCCAGGCCAAGCCGAAGGGATTTTTTTCGGGATCTACGTCGGATCGAATAATCCGTAACGGATAGCGAGCAAATGCCCTCTTTACGCGCTCCCCGCCGTAGTGCTCGTCAGCGGTGATATCCAGGTTGACGGTCCAGTCATTGATGCTGTGCTGCTCAATATGTTGCTCAGACTTATCGTCAATGCCTCTGCCTGGAATTTCAAATACGCCCCGCTCACGTTTGCGCAGTTCCCCGCTATTGCGACGAAGCTCGAAATCTTTTTGCAAATAGGCTTTGCAGCTGGGCGTCAGGTAGCCGCTCAAGCGGATAATGTTGTCCTCGTAGTCGGTTTCTCCGTCTACGGGCCAGCGGTTCATCTGCTGAAAAATGTACAGCCCGAAGGCATATACCGACTCGGGCGGGACATCCCACCACTGGCGGGTGCTACCTGAACGCAGGTCTGGCGGAACATGAATAGTTAGGTCACGCGGTGCGGTCTGCCAGCCATAAGCCATGTACAGACCCAGCGCAATCAGCAGGCCAATGACCAGACGCAGGCTGTAGATATGGGCTAGTTGGGCGTCTACTTTTTTACGGTAAGTCATTGAACCTCCGTTCGATGACAGGTCCACGCACCTGTACGAGTAATCAGCAGGGCTTTATTCCAGGTCGGAAAAAACCGCGCGATGTTCAATTGCATCTGGCGGTATAGCCATGTATCAGGTCGGCCGCGTTTCCACCGACGCAAGAAACGACTGGCAAGAAACAGCCCTAGGACAGCACAGAGCATGGCGGCGCCGATGATAAGTGCCCAAATCTGGGTCAATATCGCGGCCGGAATACCGATAACCAGCCCTGCGCCGGTACTTAACGCCAAGGTGGCCCACATTTCGTCAGCGGTAAGGCCGCCCATGATGACTGGCTGATTGTTCAATCGCACAGGAAGGAAAATCAGGGTCCCATCGTCTGAGAGTTCTGTCATGGCCACGGCTCTTTTAAAGAATATTTGAAGCCTTGGTGACCAGAAAAATGGCGACACCTAGGATGGCGACGCCAACGGCGGCTGTCGCCCCCAGATCTCCCCATTTTTTCTTGCCAAGTTGAATTTCGTGGTAGGTGCCGAAGGCATGCCAAGCAACGCCACTGAAAATGACGGCGCAGATGATGAGGCCAAGCAAAGTAAAACCGTCAAAGGCGTAGTTCTGCATGGTTTGCATCAGGTTAGAGCCTTCCCCTCGGGTAGGAGGCTGAGACTGCGGAAGAGCCGCCATGGCCAGTTGGGGGAGAGCAAGCAACCCGATCAGCATGCGGCCTGGTTTTAAGGATGAAGTCATGGTGTATCTCCCATAGGGTCAACTAAGAACAAATGTGGTGAGGATCATGCAAAGCAGTAGGATGCGGACGACCGAGGTGGAGGCAATCGTTCGATCAAGGTTGCCAGTGGCCCATCCTCGGTAGCAGCTCCAGATAGCCCAGGCGCCCCACATAAAGATGATGGCTACAGCGACGCCGACGAAAAACAGGTAGCTCGTCGAGGCAGGGAATCCTCCCGCCGCTTGAAACGCAGCAGCCTGAGCGCCGCTCATGCTCATGGCTTGCGTCCTTCTGTCGTGTATTGGCCTGACAGCTCAACAGGATCACGAGGCTGGGCTCGGGTTGGGGTTAAATAGCCCTCCAACCCATGACGAATTCGAGCGATATCACCTGCTAGACGCTGGTAATCGAAGAAGTAACGCTTGCCAGGTTCGTCGGCCACTTGAGCGCTACGACGTGCGGTGTCCTCCAGGGCATTTAACTGGCGGATCATCACGTCCAGGTTGGCCTGTTCGGAGGCTGAAGCAGCGGTCGCATGAGAGACAGGCAAGCTGCATCCGATAAGTACGATGAGGCCTGGCAAGGCAATTCGGCGAGTGAGTGCAGTGAGACGCGGGTACTGGATCACGGCTGGGCTCTAGTCATTCCTGATGCCGTCAGCTTGCCGTGATCAAGCTATGGTCGCCGCAAGAAAACCATATTCAGGACTGTAAGGATTTCTTCTGAAGGTAACGACACCATCAATCACAGTGGATAGGGCGTTTGAAGAACAGCAGATAGCCGGTGGGCAAGGCGAATCCGTAAGCCCAGCCTTGGGCGTTTTGATTGCCAACCTTGACTTCTCCTTTGACCACGGGCTGGACGCTGACCAGCTCCCAGCCTTCGCTGCCTAATTGAGCAAGGCGGTTTTGACGTTCAGAATCTTCCAGAAAACCCTGGGTGTCGGGTTCAGTGGTGGGCTCTTCGGACTTGAACATGACGAGCTTTTTGGTTCTGACAACGTATTGAAAGGGAGAGAGCTCAGTGTGATATTCAAATGCCTGACGACTCATGGCGACATCCTCGATGTATGGAGTCGCAAGGTTTTCAGTATCGAGGATGTGCAATCAACCGGAAATGGTCACCCACTGGGCTTGTGATTTCTGTTGTTCTGATAGTGCGAAATTGCGATTTAATTAAACACACATTTGCAATCGACCTGGATCAGAGAGTCACGTACGATATGATCTGGACTACCTACTACGCCAGCTTTTACATGTACGCCCCATAACCACGACCGGTTACGATTAAAGCTAAAACATTTAGAAAATAATGGCATAGAACTGCGTACAGGTTATCTGTAAGTGCACACGCCATGTCTTGACTTTGTGGAGGGAGATGACTTAGCCGGGCGTATACACGTGAATGGCGCGGTTACGAGAGCAGACCAGACATGACGCGTCAGAATGCTTGGAGAGTTTGGGATAATCCCCCACGGTTCGATGGGCTACTCATCCATAGATGCTCAGCATCCGCGTTTGAAGTCCTACAGGGCGCGAGGGAGCCGAATGGTAGAGCCGCTTCAGCCAAAGATAACAGGTACGCCAGTTTGCCAACACCAAAACCATAAAGTTTCGATGGGCAGACAAGCTGAATTAGCACGTTATTTTTGGGGCAGGGTTGCTATCGAAAGACCGGAAACAACGAAGGTCAGTCCTGCCCCCACATTTAACCCGTTGATCACTTTGGGCTTGCGTTGCAGCCACGTCGAAAGGCTCGTCGCAAAAATCCCCATGAGGGCAAAGCCCAGTGCGGTCAAACCCGCGAACCAGGCGCCATACACCATCATTTGCACGGTGACCGAGCCCAGCTTGGGGTTGACGAACTGAGGAATGAAGGCAAGCACAAAGAGGCCCGGCTTGGGATTCAGTGCCGCAGACAGAAAACCGGTTAGGAATATTTTTTTCAAGGGCTGGCGCGCGGCAGGCTGAAAGTTGATCAGGCTACGCGAGCGCAAGACTTTGATACCGAGCCAAAGCAAGTAGCTGGCCCCGATCACCTTGACGATCCAGAAGGCCAGCACTGAGGTCTGCATCAAGAGCGTCAACCCCAGGGAGGCGGTTGTCACGTGAAACAGGATGCCGGTGCCCGAAGCCATGCCTGAGATGGCAGCCGCCAGTCTGCCCTGGCTGAGCCCCCTGGCGATTGCCAGGAGGTTATCCGGCCCGGGGGAAAGCACCAGTAACAGACAGGCGGCGGTATAGGTCAGCCAAATATCCAATGGGAACACAATTATTCTCCTTTTGTGTTTGGGTACCCGCCCGATGCTTTCGGGATGAGCGCCATGCGGCCTGATGAGAGGATAGCAGGCTCATTAGCCCAGCACGCCCAGAACGGTCGCTCTCACCACGGCTGCGGTTTTATTGGTAGTGCCCAGCTTGGCGATAGCATTTTTACTGTGAAACTTCACGGTGTCGAAAGATACCGAGAGAATTTGTGAGATCTCGCACTGGGTTTTTCCGTCGGCTGTCCAGCGCAGGATCTCGATTTCCCGGGCGGTCAACCGCCAGTAGGATTCCTCGAGTTCCTGCGGTTTGAACAGGCGGCTCAGTGCAACGTGAGTGGCATCGGCCAGCCAGCGCATTTTCAGCTCTTTGTCATTCAATTCGCTGATGGTGAGCGGCTCTTCGTTGCGGGCGAGCGTCAACATGCTGAAGGTGCCGCTGCTGCTGATACTGGAACATGTCCAGCCCACCCTCAGGCCCGCGTCACCCGCTTCCTTCCAGAAGCAGGGTTCCTGTTCGAGCAGTGTACTTTCCCAGACAAAGGGCAGTTGGGTCAGCCGCGCCTTTTTGACGACCGGGTCCAATTGCACATAGTCCATGTCGCGATAGCGTCGCTGCCATGCCTTTGGATAATTGCTTGCAAAGGCGATGACAGGCTTGGAAATGGGGAGGGGCGGTTGGACGTGATAGCTGCACCATTCAAACTCCAATGACTGTGCAAGCTTGCATGCCCTATACAAAAAATCATTTTCAGACTCGACCTGCCCAGCCCATTCAAGCAGGTCATTGTACCAGTTGCGCATCGTTATTCCTTTATCTACTGGTTTCCCCTGAGAGTTTTATACCTAGATGAATTTCAAATGGGAAGTAAAAAAGCTCCCAATATTTTGACGTTTAAAAACTGACAGTTAGTTGGAGCTTTCGTGCTGCATTAAATGGCTCGTTATTCGTGTGGGATATTAAATGACATGGTGTCAATTGTATCTTGGTTGCAGTTTTTTAAAGGCTCAAGCGCCTACCCAACAAGGTAGGTAGACGGGGTGCTGGCTTTTCCTTTTAATTAATTTGCTGCGAAAAGAGTGGCTAGTTAGTTGTCGAGAATAACAAGGCGGGTTTGATTTCTCTTCTTGGGGCTTTACCCAATAATTTTTGTTGGGTGGCTTGTTCCATGACTGTCATGCGAGATAATTATATGCTTGAAGAGATCGTTGCGTTTAAGGCTGTTGAAACGGCCCAAAGGAAAAGTCATCACTCCCTGGGTTCCCTAGAGCGTCGTATAGCTGATGCCAGGGCGCCGCGGGCGTTTGCCCAAGCGATTGCGACCTCAAGCGTTGCGGTTATTGCAGAAGCCAAGTATCGCTCTCCTTCAAAGGGCGTATTACGTGCCGACTATGATCCTCTGGCCTTGGCCCATGCTTATCAGGCGGGCGGTGCCAGTGCGCTTTCGGTGCTGGCCGATAGTCGGTTTTTCGGCAACGCACCCTACGTGGTGGGGCTGTTGGCGAATGCGCCGGGCTTGAACCTGCCAGTGATGTACAAAGACTTTATTGTCGATGAGTTCCAGGTCTACGAGGCCCGCGCGCTGGGGGCTGACGCGATTCTGATCATCGTGCGGATCCTTTCGCCCGAAACGTTCCGGCGACTCTATACGCTGGCCCTGGAATTGGGGCTCGACGTATTGGTGGAAACATTTGATGAGGCTGATATAGACCAGGCCTTGAGTGTCGGCGCAGGGATCGTCGGTATCAATAACCGTGACCTGGATACATTCAAGGTCAACTTTGATCGCACCGCTGAATTGTTTGAGTTGTTACCTGGTCAGGTCATTGGGGTAGCCGAAAGTGGTATCTCCGGAGTTGCCGATTTTAATCGGATTAATACTATCGGGTTTCGTGCGGCGCTGATGGGTGAATATTTATTGGGTGCTGAAGATCCAACTCGGCAGTTGCGTTTTTTGACCGCGGGAGGCGATCCCAATTGACCCTGATGCACTCGATAATAATGGGCTATGGGCACTGCGGAAAGAACTTGCACCACGTATGCCTGCGCAAGTTACAGGTGTTGCCGACTCTGAGTGAGTTGTGCGAGCGGGTGCATGCCGTGGACCCGCAGGTTTCATCGCCAGCGTCTGCGCACCTGGCCAGTCATGAGCAACTGCTGCCACCCGACAGCATCCGCGAAGGTGTCGGGGTGGTGCATATATGCACGTCGCCCGCGTTGCATTTGCAGCATGTGCGGGAGGCACTCCACGCCGGGTATCGCTACATCATTCTCGAAAAGCCGATGGTGATCAGCCAGGCACAAGCCACTGAACTGTTGGCCCTGCAGCGTACTTTCAAGGCACACATCCTGGTAGTTGCGGTATGGGCGCACAGCTCACTGATCAAGCTCATGGCGCAGCGGCTCCAGGCGTCCGGTGGCGGCCTCGCGCAATTGCAGATCGTGCATAACAAGCCGCGTTTTTCGCGCACGTTGCAGCGCCATGGAGAGCACGTATTTGATATTGAAATGCCTCATCAGGTCAGTCTGGCGCTCTTATTGGCGGGAGACGAACTCAAGCTCGTCGACGCGCACAGCGAGCCATTGCACCTGGACGGTGAAACCCGGCCGTCGATGAAGTCCGGGTCTCTGTGCCTGGAGGGGCCACAAGGTGAACGAGTCCGATTGACGTCGGACTTGAGCTCGCCCACACGTGAGCGGCGCTTGTCCATGGAATTGGAGGATGGTGCGTTTTGCCAGGGCTATTTGCCCGTCAGCGCCGACGACAGTTATTCGCAGTTCGAGGCCTACTCCCCCTCGGGCGTGCGCATTGCCGGGCAGGTTTTGGCGGACGAGCCCCTTACGACCTGTCTGGAGGCGTACTACCGGTATTTTCTGGCGTGCGAGCGGGGCGAGTCGCCACTCCCGCCTCTTGGCAGCTCGATTGCCTTCAATCAGCGAGTCGTCGAGCTTCTGGAGCAGGCGCGCCATTTGGCCGACGCCGCCGCTGCCCGGGCTGTGGGTTCAATTGACCGACCGTACGAACTCAGAGCCTAGGAGGCCTCCCATGACAGTGCCATTTTTTGCCATGAACCAATCGTTTTCCAGCACTTTGCCGCTAATTGAAGAGAGCCTGGACGCTTTCGTCGATCAGGCCAGTTGGGTGAATGACAAACAGGTGCGCTTGTTGGAACAGGCGATCGAGGCCTACACCGGCGCGCCATTTGCGATCGCCACCGGTAACGCGACAGACTCGCTGATCATCAGTCTGCTGGCCCTGGGGATTGGCCCGGACGACGAAGTGATCGTGCCCTGCTACAGCTTCTTCGCGTCGTTGTCCTGTGTATTGCATGTGGGGGCGACGCCGGTGTTCGTGGATATCGAGCCCGGCAGCTACGGCCTGGATTGTGCGCACGTCGAGGCCTGCATTACGCCTCGAACCAAGGCGATCATGCCCGTCCATCTTTTCCGGCAAATGGTTGATATGCAGGCGTTGAAAGCCATCGCGCAACGGCATCGGTTGCTGCTGATCGAAGACAGCGCAGAAGGCATTGGCATGCGCTGGGACGGCGAGCATGCCGGGTTGATCGGGGACATTGGCGTGCTTTCGTTTTTCCCGACCAAGACCCTGGGAGCGTTGGGTGACGCCGGCATGATCCTGACCCGTGACCCGTTGCTGGCCAGCCGGGCAAGGCAGATCATGGACAACGGGCGCGATGCGGCGGGACTGGCCCAGCGCTTGGGGTACAACAGCCGCATGGATGATTTGCAGGCCTTGTGGCTACGCGCACGAATGCTGGAGCTGGAGCCCGACATTGCCCGGCGGGCAGTGCACTGTGCGCTATACGATAAGTACCTTGAGCCCCTCACACAGTGGGTGCAACGGCCGGTGACATTGGTCCGCAACTGTCCTCAGCGCACAGTCGACTACGTATACCTGATCGAAGTGCCGCTGCGCGATGCGCTGGCCGCCTTCCTTGCGGCACGCCACATCGGCACGGAAGCCTACTATCCGCTGCCACTGCACCTGCAACCGGTGTGTGAGCACCTTGGCTTTCAGGCGGGTGATTTGCCGGTGGCAGAGCGTGCCTCGACCCGAGCCCTTGGCCTGCCGCTTTATCCGGACCTGACACCGGCCGCCATCGGCCGGGTATGCGAGGCCATCGGTGAGTTTTACGCAGCGCAAGGAGCAGACCTATGATCAAGTACTACGACTACAGGCGCCGTCATCCTGATGCCCGGTCTGATATTTTGCAGATTATGGAGCATCAGGTTGGGCGGGGAGAATTCATCCTCAAGGACGCGGTCAGCACGTTCGAACGGGCCCTGGCCGACAAGGTCGGAGCCCGGCATGCCATCTGTGTCAGCTCGGGTACCTCGGCGATGACGCTGGGGCTGATTGCGGCCGGCATCGGACCTGGCGACGAGGTGATTACGCCAGCGTTCTGTTACGTGGCTGCAGCCTCGGCAATCATCCAGGCGGGCGCCACACCGGTGTTTGCCGATGTATTGCCCGAATGCTTCACGCTGGCCCCGCAATCTGTCGCGCGGCTGATTACACCGCGTACCCGGGCCGTGCTGGTGGCCCATGTCTTTTCCGGCTTGGCCAACATCGCCGCAATACGTGCGGTGTTGCCGGCCCGCGTGCTGATTCTCGAAGATAGCGCCACCGCGTTCGGCGCGCGGTATGACAACAAACCGGCCGGCACCCTGGGAGACGTAGGGGTTTATTCGTTTTTTCCAGCCAAGCCCTTGGGAGGTTTGGGCGATGGTGGTGCAGTGATTACCGAGGATGATGAAGTGGCTCGCCGGGTGCGCATGTTGCGCAACCATGGCCAAGACGGTACGCGTCGTTTCTATCACCAGATGCTCGGGTTCAACAGCCGGATGGATGACCTTAACGCCGCCTGGTTGAGCCGGCAGTTGTGCGACAACGACCGGCAATTGGCGCGCAAGCAAGCCATTGCCCTTCGCTACGATGCGGCTGTTGCACCGTCGGCGGGTTTCCTGACGGCGCAGCGTCGTGGCACAGCGGATTTTTCGCCCCATGCCTATGTGGTGCGCTGTCGTTCCCGCGACCGGTTTGTGCGGCACATGAACCAGGCGAATGTGCAGACAAAGGTCCACTTTGGCACCCTGCTGCCGGAGCAACCTGCCTTCCAGCAGTGGGCTGGCGCGAAGGCAGCGTACGCTCAGGCACGAGCCCTGGCGGGCGAGTGTGTGGCGATTCCGTTGTGCGCGGGTATGGACGAACACCAGGTAGCACGGGTTGTCGACAGCGTATTGGAGTTCGCCCATGAATCAGCCCTTTGACCTTACCGGCGTGGCCGACGAAGGCGCAAGTTCGATCGCCGATCAGATTGCATGTCACCGTGCACTGGGCTGGAACCACCTGGAACTGCGCAGCATTGACGCAGTGCCGGTTGCCCGCTTGGCGGATGAAGCCTGGAGGGCGGTGGTCGACCAACTGCAGCAACACGCCATGGCGGTGCCCGTGCTGGCCTCGCAAATCGGTAACTGGGGCAGCCGGATTGCCGGGGACTTTGCCGTCGACCTCGCCGAGCTGGATCGGTTGCTGGAGATCGCTGCGCCGCTGGGTACCCGGATGATTCGTATCATGTCTTACCCCAACAGTGGCTGGGAGGAAGCTCGTTGGCGCGCGGCGGTGATCGAGCGGTTATGCCGGCTGACAGAGGTCGCGCAACGGCACGATGTGGTGCTGGTTCATGAAAACTGCGCGGGCTGGGCCGGGCGCAGCGCCGAACACACCTTGGACATGCTCCATGCCGTTGGCTCGGATCACTTGAAGCTGCTGTTTGATGTGGGTAACGGTCTGAGCTACGGCTATCAGGCGCTCGACTTCCTGCGTGAAGTCTGGCCTCACGTCGCGCATGTCCACCTCAAGGATGGCCTGGGCAGTGGTCAAGGTGTGCACTACCAGGAGCTGGGCGAAGGTGAAGCGGGAGCTGTCGAATGCATCGATTTCCTGCTGCGAAACGGGTATGGCGGTTGGTTTTCCATCGAGCCGCACCTGAGCCTGATCCCGCATTTGCAGGTGTCCGACGATAACCCGCTGCGCAAGCAGGCTACCTATGTGGCTTACGCTCGCCGCGTCGAGCACATTTTGAACTCACGGCAAGGGAACGCCCATGTTATTCACGGATAGGTATGTGCAGCGCCTGGTACAGCTGCTGGAAATCGATACGGTAACGCCGATGGAAAGCCATCAAGCCTCACAGATTGCTCACGCTAATGCCGTCTTTGCCGATTGGGCCGCGAGCCTGGGCATGCGGGTGGTGTTTGCCGGGCCGGGAGAAGTGAGTGTCCACGACGACTACGTCACGCCCCGGACGGTCGAGCGCCTGTGCCACGAGCATGAGGGTTTCCTCGACTGGCAGCCTCACACGGTGCTGGAGATTGGGCACGGGCCGAAGCATCGAACCCTGATGTTCAATTTCCACATGGACACCGTTTCCCCCCATCTGCCGGTACTGCTACGCGAAGGTTGTGTACATGGCCGTGGTGCGGTGGATAACAAGGGGCCAGGGCTGGCCGTGCTGGCCGCGATTGAAGAGGTGCAGCATACCCATCCGCAGGTCCTGCGGGACATTCGCCTGTTGATCCAGGTCGTGGCGGGCGAGGAGGGTGGTGCCATGGGGGTATATGGCACGCGCTATCTGTGTGAGCGGGGCCTTGTTGGCGCGCTGAACGTGTTTGTCGAGCCGTCGGGCGACGGTTACTTCGATGCCTCCACGACCTCGATGACCTATGAAATCCGCATGGATGGGAACGACTCGACGGACGACTTTCCCGAGCGGGGTGACAACGCGTCGCTGATCCTCTCGTTCATGGCGCAAGAGATGGCGCGCTCGCTGGCTGAACCGGTCAAGGCCCTGGACGTGAAGATGACACTGGCGGGAATCCATACCGGTTTGCACCATAACCGCGTCTACGGCAGCGGGCATTGCCTGTTCAATTTCAGCTATCGCAGTGCCGATGCAGGGCGCCAGGTGGCCGAGCAGGTCGACCAGGCCTACGCTGCTGCGCTGGAGTGTTGCCGGGTGGCGTTGTCCGGGCTTCATCCCTTCAGCTTCACCATCGAACGCCTGTTATCCACGTGTTCGGCCAGTTGGCTCAAGCGTGACTTGCCGGTGTTGAACAACCGCGATGCCGCCATGGAGACCGTCCTAATGAACGCCGGCATCAACCGCAACACTTGCAGTGCCGAAGCCTTCACCTGCGATGCGATGTGGGCCCAGGCAGATGACGCCTACAGCATCGTCTGGGGGCCGGGATCACTGGCACTCAACGGTGCGCATACCGCGCTCGAACACGTACGCCTGGATGACCTCGAATCATTCACCCGCGCGGTTCATCGTTTGATCACACAGTTCGCTACGGCGACTGCCCACACCCCGAATTAAGGATATCGCTATGGATTTCTATCAGGTGACAGCGCCCGCGCTGCACGCTTTTATGGTGGCAGCCTTCCGAGGGGCCAGGTTCGATGTTGCGCAAGCGCGGCGGGCAGCCGATGTACTGCATTACGCCGACCTCAATGGCCATGACACCCACGGTGTGGCCAACCTCGCCAATATTTACCTGGCAGGGGCGCGAAGCGGTGAAATCGACCCGCGTGCCGAGGGTGCCTGGGTCGCGGACCAGGGCGCCTGTGCCACATTCGACGCACAAGGCGGGCTGGGCCTGCTCGCCGGGCAAGTCGCCATGGCTCGTGCGTTGGACAAGGCGCGGGACTTTGGCATCGGTTGTACTGTGGTGCGCAACAGCTCGCATTTTGGTGCGGCAGGTTTTTACGCAAGCATGGGCCTGGACCAGGCAATGATCGCAATGGCCATGACCAACCTGGGGCACGCACCGGTGGCTCACCCGCTGGGCAGTGTCGCGCCCTTGCTGGGCACCAACCCCATCAGCTTCGCAGCACCACCCACCAAGGGGAGCGTGCCCTTCGTGCTGGATATGAGCACCACTGTGTGTGCCAGTGGCAAGATCAAGCAGGCCGTGCGGCTGGAGCAGAACGTCCCGCAGGGCTGGTTGTTCGACGCCCAGGGTGAAACGTCCGGTAACCCCCGGGACTACCTTGACCAAAGAGCCAGCTTGCCCATGTTGGGCGGTGCATTTGCCGAGCAGGGCGGACACAAGGGGCTGGGGCTTGGGCTGATGGTCGAAGTCCTCTGTGGGGCACTGGCGGGTGCGCAAACGGCTGCCGATAAAGGGCAGGACGGGCGTAATAATATCGGGCACTTTTTCCTGGCGATAAACCCTGGCTTCTTTGGCAGCAGCAACGCTTTCACCGGCAGTCTCGATGCCTTGCTGGGGTCTATCAGCGGGGCCCCGGTTCACCCCGCCTACGCTCCCCTGAGCTACCCCGGTCAACCCGACTCAGTCACAAGGGCCGAGCGCCTGAAAAATGGCATTCGGTTGGACAGCCACTTGGTTTCGCAGCTGGACGAAGTGGCGGACCACTGCGCAATTCCACGGCTGGCGAGGGCTGCATCATGACAATCGGTGTGGGCATTATCGGCATGGGCGTCATTTCCCACTATTACCTCAAGGCATTCGAGCGCAAGCAGGCCTGCCGGCTCGTCGCCGTTTGCGACAAGGCTCCCGCGCGGTTGCAGGCTTACGTCGATTCTCCCAGTGTTCGCACCTACGGCGATTATCATTCGTTGCTGGAAGACCCACTGGTTGACGCGGTCGTCATCAACCTGCCGAACAACCTGCATTTCCAGGCCTGCATCGACGCCCTCAAGGCGGGTAAACATGTTTGCTGCGAAAAGCCATTGACCCTTGACCTGGAGCAGGCCGAGCAATTGCGCGACATGGCCCGCCGGTTGAACCTGACACTGCTGACCGCCTTTCACCGACGCTATAACACCTACCTTATCAATGCGGTGGAGCACGATGTGTTTGCCCAGGCGGTGCATGTGCGCGCCCGTTATCACGAACGCATCGAAGACCATGCTGGGCAAGACACCTGGTACCTCAATGCGGCAGCGTGTGGTGGCGGGTGCATCGCAGACAACGGGCCGAATGTGTTCGATACCCTGCACGTGGCCGTGGGCCCCTTGCGTGTGGTGAACCTGCAGGTTCGCCATGGAGAGACAGGCATCGACCTGGGGGCAAACATTTCCCTGGTCACGCCCCAGGGGCTTGCTGTCAGCGCTGAACTGAGCTGGGACTACGCCCTTGGCGAGCAGAAAGACTTGGTCGTCACCTATGCCGACGGAACCACCGCCACGGTCGATCTGTTGCAGGACTCGGCCGGTTTCAAGACGTCGCTGTACCACGAATATGAAGGTGTCCTGGCCCACCTGGCGAGCTCGATCCAGGGCTTAGCCGAAGACGGCACGATGGGCGTGGAGGCAGTGCGGCTGGTGCGTGATTGCTATGCCATGACGCGGTCGCCGGCATGAACTCCGAGCTCCGCGGCACCCCGTCCAAAGGCCCGATCAAGGCGCGCCTGATCAAGCTGCTGTTCCACAAGCAACTGACGCGCGGCATGACCCTTATCGAGTTTCAATCCCGCTGTGTGCGGCGCACCGAGGTGCATGAACTGGTTACCACCGATCAACTCGATGCTCGACCGGGTGATCGCATCGATCGGGTCGGCTTCATTGGTTTTGTCGAAGTGCTCGAAGCGGGTGTGTTAGAGGCAGGCGATGCCTTTTACATCGATGGACGCTGTATCGGCCACGTATTGGGGTTCGACGAGTGCCATTTTCCAAATCACTACAACATCCTCATCGGTACGGACAGGTCGCTGTCCGGTAACGATATTGAAGGGTGTGTCCTGGGCAACGATGTCGAGTTCAAGGAGCTGATATGACAGAGATATTCGAGGTGGCGGTGACCGCCGCCGTACGTGATGCGTTTCCGGGGGCGGGCGTCCTGGCGGTCTGGCACAAAGGGGGGGCGCCGGCGTCTGCCCAGGTACTGGACTGGTCGTTGAGTCGGGCTATCTGGTCGGAGGTGGACAAGGATCAGCTATTGCTGCATCCCGCCGTCGCGCCGTTCTGTGAGTACTACCGGCAAGTTGCGATCAACCCTCGGAAGAGCCCACCGTCGGTCGCCAATTTTATCTACCGGGCCTTCTGCAGGCCTGATGCACGGCTGCCACGGATCAACGCGATTGTTGACACCGTCAATTGGGTAGCCGTGTCGACGATGACCTCGTTGGGGGCCTTCGACGCAAGGTCGATTGTCGGCGAGCTGTGCCTTGACGTGAGTGTGGAAGGCGACTGGTTCGAGCCGGTTGGCAGCGAATCCAGGGAGGCGATTCCCGGTGGGCGCCTGGTGCTGCGCGACAGGGAGAAGATTCTGTCGCTGTTTTCCATTCGCGATACGGTGCATACCGCGATCCGTGGGGCCAGCTGTGACCTGCTGTTATTGGGCTGCCTGATGCCAGGCGTCAACCCGCTGCAGGTTCGTTCGGCATTGAGCCTCTTGGACCAGAAACTACGCGGCGACACCGCTCCGCCAAGCGCCGAGGTGCCAGCCAAGGGGCCGTGGTATGACTCCTTTGGCGGCAGTTTTATCGCCGAAACCCTTTCGCCGCCCGTGGCTGAACTGAACGAAAGCTACGAGCGAATCATCGCCAGTGAGTCGTTCCAGCAACGCTACCAGGCTTTGCTCAAGCATTACGTCGGCCGACAAACCCCATTGACCCTGGCGGAGAATTTCTCCCGGCACCTTGGCGTCAAGGCTTACCTTAAGCGCGAGGACCTGGCCCACACCGGCGCCCACAAAATCAACAATGCCCTGGGCCAGGCATTGCTCGCCCAGGCCATGGGTAAACGGCGGGTGGTGGCCGAAACCGGCGCGGGCCAGCATGGGGTCGCAACGGCGGCCGCGTGCGCGTTGCTGGGCATCGAATGCGTGATCTATATGGGCCTGCGGGATATGCAGCGCCAGGCCTTGAACGTTCAGCGTATGCGCCTGATGGGCGCGACGGTGGTGCCTGCCGAAGGGGGCAGCCAGACTCTCAAGGATGCGATCAATGACGCGTTGCGGGATTGGGTGGCACATGCCGATACCACTTACTACCTGCTGGGGTCAGCCTTGGGGCCGCACCCTTATCCGGCGATCGTGCGTTACTTCCAGAGTGTGATCGGCAAGGAAGCGCGGCAGCAATTTGCAGCCCTGGAGGACGGTGCGTTGCCCGATGCCGTCGTTGCGTGTGTCGGTGGCGGCTCGAATGCGATCGGCTTGTTTTCGGCCTTTATCGATGAGCCTCAGGTCAAGCTGTGCGGTGTTGAAGCCGCCGGTCAAGGCGAGGCTTCAGGCTTGCACTCGATTCGTTTTGGCGATTCGGGACAAAGTCGCCTTGGAGTCCTGCAGGGCTGCCAATCCTACGTGTTGCAGGATGAACACGGGCAAATCATGGAAACCCATAGCATCGCGCCGGGCCTGGACTATGCCATGGTCGGTCCGGAGCATGCACAACTGCGGGACAACGGGCGTGCGCAATACCTGCAGGCGACGGATGAAGAGGCGATTGATGCGCTGAAACTGTTGTCACGCTGCGAAGGCATTATTCCGGCCCTGGAAAGTGCCCACGCGGTCGCCGGGGCAATCAAGCTGGCCAAGAGGCTTCCCGCTGGCGCCCGCATCATCATCAACATCAGTGGTCGTGGTGACAAAGACATGGAAACCATCAGTCGGCTGGTAGCCGACACTGTCCAGGAGGGTGAAGCCAATGAATCCCATTGACCGAAGTTTTGCAGGCCTGGCCCTGCAGGGGCGCAAAGCCCTGATGCCATACCTCACCGTGGGTTACCCGGCGCGTGACTCTCTGCCTGGATTGATGGCGGCCGCAGTGGAAGGTGGGGCGGATATTGTCGAGGTGGGGATTCCGTTTTCCGACCCGGTGGCCGATGGCCCTGTGATCCAGGCCACCAGCCAGCGCGCCATCGAAAATGGCATGACCTTGACTCTGGCTCTCCAGCAGATTGCCGACTTGCCCCGTGATGACCACACGCCACCGATCGTGGTAATGACGTACACCAATTTGTTGATGAGCCATGGTTATGCGCGCTTCGCGGCGCAGGCTAGGGCGGCGGGTGTCAGCGGGTTGATTGTCCCGGACATGCCGGTGGAGGCCAGCGACGAATTGCGGGCGCAACTGGAACCGGCGGGCATCCATATGATTTTCATGGTCACCCCGAACCTGAGCGATGCCCGGCTGCAGCGTATTGCTGCGCAAGCCAAGGGCTTTTTATACCTGGTCTCGGTACTTGGCACGACCGGGGAACGCAGCGAAATGGCGGATATTTCCGCGTTTATCGCCAGGGTGAGACAGCACTCCACGCTCCCCCTGGCTGTGGGTTTCGGGGTGGGCACGCCGGAACAGGCGCGGCACCTGTGGGAGCAGGTGGAGGGCGTGATTATCGGCAGTGCCCTGGCCCGTCGCCTGTATGACGTCGACCAGGCTCCCATCGAAGCTCAACGTTACCTGGCGAGTTTCACGGACCGAGTGCGTAATCATGCCGGTGCCTAGGGGCCTGATCAAAGTGTGCGGTGTGCGTTCCCTGGAGGATGTACAGGCATGCGTGGAGGCGGGGGCGGACATGATTGGTCTGGTGATGGTGCCAGGTTCAAAGCGTCAACTGCTGGAACACCAGGCATTGGTTTTGCGTGAGCGTATTGCCGGTGACGCTCAGGTGGTTGGCGTATTCATGGATCAACCCTGGGATGAGGTTCGGCGTTTGAGCGAAGTGCTGGCACTGGATCACGTCCAACTCCACGGCAGTGAGTCAGGGCAGCAGTGGGAGCAATTGGGCCGTTGCACGATCCGGCGGATCAAACCTGCGTGCTATCACGTTGGTTGCCAGGAGCCAACGATACTACCGCTGGTGGATGCAGGAGCCGGTGACGGGGTGGCCCTTGATTGGCCGCCGGGCGTGTCGTACCCCGATGCGCTGATTGCCGGCGGCCTGACGGTGAATAGCGTGGGGGCCTTGATACGACAGTTGAAACCGTTGGGGGTTGATGTTTCATCCGGCGTCGAGGCACAACCGGGCATCAAGTCAGCTCGGTTGATTCATGAGTTTTGCGCCAGTGCGAGGGCGGCTTTTCAACAGATTTAATGTTCAAGAAAGTTAGATAAAACAACAGTGTATCGGGTGTCTGCAAGTACATGACGCGGCTCCCGGCTGCGCGAATGCTAACGCGTGTGAGGATTAGAAAGTGCCAGATAATGTTCAGTCAGTTGTATCCAGGCTTATTGAAGGGTTACCAGTGTGCCAGGCAACAATGCAACAGGCGTTCAGAACGATGATGCGTGGGGAGTTGCCTGATTCACTAGTGGCGGCACTGTTGGTGAGGTTGCCGACCAAAAACCTGACCGTCGCCGAATTGACCTCTGCGACTCAAGTCGTGCGTGAGTTTCTGATTCCGGTGAACGCCCATTGTGCGCAGCCCCCGATTGATTTATGCGGAACCGGCGGCGATTCACAAGGGACCTTCAATGTCTCTACCACCGCCAGTTTTGTGGCGGCAGCGGCGGGCTGTTATGTGGCCAAACACGGCAACCGCAGTGTTAGCTCAAGTTGCGGCAGCGCCGACTTATTGGAGGCCGTTGGCATCAACCTGGCACTGACCCCCCCGCAAATAGCGTTGTGTCTTGAGCAAGTGGGCATGGGGTTTATGTTTACCCCTTTGCACCGTCCTGCTTTGCCGGGACTTAACAAGGTGCGCAGAGAACTTGCGGTTCGCACGGTGTTTAACGCGATGGGGCCATTGACGAATCCGGCGGGCGCAAAAATCCAACTGGTGGGTGTATTCAGCCGGGAACTGGTCCCCGTGATGGCTCACACCCTGAGAGCGTTGGGCAGCGAGCGCGCACTGGTGGTTCACGGTGAAGAGGGACTGGACGAAATCTCACTCTCGGGAACCACATTCGTCGCAGAGCTGCGTGGGGGCGAGATCCGTGAGTACACCCTGCATCCCCATGAGGTGGGCCTCGACACTGCGTCACTAGACGCTATCCGGGTACGCAGCCCCGAACACGCCAAGGCCATGTTTATGGCCGTGCTGAATAACGAAGCCGGTCCACCCCGGGACATCGTCCTGCTCAATAGCGCGGCTGCGCTTTACCTGGCGGGCAAGGTCGAGACCCTGGCCGAAGGGGTACCGCTGGCCGCACAAACAATCAAGACGGGTAAAGCCCTGGGCAAATACCAATCCCTAGTGGCTTACACACAAAGCTTTTTGCGCTGAACGAAGTGACTACTTCAAGGAAAGAACGATGAACAGTACATTTGGAACCGTTGCTGTCGTGGGGCTGGGGTATGTCGGGTTGCCGTTGGCGGTTGAGTTCGGCAAGCACATGCACACCATTGGCTTCGACATTTCCACCACCACGCTTGAGCATTACCGCGATGCGATCGACCCCAGTGGCGAGTTGACCTCCCAGCAATTGCAGGCCGCCATTCACCTGTCCTATAGCCACGTTCCCGAGAGCCTGAACCAGGCGGATATCATTATTGTGGCCGTACCGACGCCGGTCGATATTGCCCATCAGCCGGATCTTTCGCCTTTGCTCAGAGCCACTGAGTGCGTAGGGCGGCATATGAGGCGCGGTGCCTTGGTGATCTTTGAGTCAACGGTGTACCCAGGGGCGACGGAAGAGCAATGCGTGCCGATGCTGGAGCTGCATTCCGGACTGACCTGGAAGCGCGATTTCAATGTGGGTTATTCGCCCGAACGGATAAATCCGGGAGACCGAACTCATACGCTGACGCGGGTGATCAAGGTGGTATCCGGTGACTGCAGTGACTCGCTCGATTGCGTCGCGCGCCTGTATGAGTTGATTGTCGAGCCGGGTGTCCACCGGGCTCCCTCGATCAAAGTGGCTGAAGCGGCCAAGGTCATCGAGAATACCCAGCGCGACCTGAACATTGCCCTTATGAATGAGCTGTCGATCATTTTTTCCGGTCTGTCGATAGACACCACCCAAGTGCTGGAGGCCGCCAATACAAAATGGAATTTTCTCGACTTCAAACCGGGCCTGGTCGGTGGCCACTGCATCGGTGTAGATCCTTACTACCTGACCTATAAAGCCGAGACCACCGGCTATCATCCGCAAATTATCCTCGCGGGTCGGCGTATTAATGACGGGATGGGTAAATGGATCGCCGAAAAAACCATCAAGATGCTGATCGCATCCGGTCGCCCGATCAAAGGCGCCACGGTCAATATGCTAGGGGTGACCTTCAAGGAAAACTGCAGTGATGTCAGGAACTCAAAGGTGATCGACATCGTGCATGAATTGGTTTCCTATGGTGTGACGGTGCATATCCATGACCCATTGGCGGATACGGCGATGGTCCAGCGCGAATATGGCCTGACGTTGACGCCGTGGGAGCAGTTGCCCCAAGCCGACGCCCTCGTGGTAGCGGTTCCCCATGACGAGTTTAAGACTCGATCCATGGAAAAAATGAGCAAGAAATTAGCACCACGTGGCTGTATAGTCGATGTCAAGTCGATACTTGACCGACAGCAGTTTGTTGATCGCGGCTACAGTTTCTGGCGACTCTGATTCAATTCAAGCGGATGGTTAGCTGAGGACCGAATTCTGATACTACGAACGATGATATCTTTGCCCCTAAATATCAGAAGCCTGCTTTGCCCGCCGTACTAGAGTCCTGTGCTCCACAGGACTCAGACCTCTAAGCTCCAATCTGATTCGTAAATGTTTGTAGCGGCATGTAGATTTCTATATCGGCTTAAAGCTCATCTTGTTTTTATTTTTTACCTATTAAATAATTTAAATTTTAATGTGAAAAGGCATTGATATTGCTGTGTCGTCTTGATATTTCTTCCGCGGCGTAGATGGTGGATGGCGTAGCCAACCACTATTATGGTCTTGCCGGTTCCGGCAAAAGTCTAGTCCTTCGGCGTCTCAGCGGTAGAAGAAAAATGTGCCAATATTCTTGAATCTACTGTATGTGCAGTTCCTAAAGATATTTTTTGAAGCTTGAGACAGTGATGTAAACCGACACGCCCAATAACGACGCGCACGGCAGCAAAATAAGCAGGGGGCTGATGCTGATCGGAATGGCTAGGTAGACCGTCCAGGGCACGATGGTCAGCGGAATGATCGTCCCCCGGGCTTTGTGATACAGGTAACTTGACTCGCGGCCGGAGCCGAATTTTCGTAGATCACGCCGCACCAGACCATCGACCAAGCCAGTGAACGCCGCCAGTGCGAACAGTGGAATCGTCAACGCCAGAATGACCATTCGCACACAGAAGGTCAGCACTGTGTATAACGCGGCTAAGCCATAGTCCTGAAATTTGATCATCGCCCGACCGAGTTCGTAGCGAAGGTTCAAGGTTCCCGTTTGTTGTGGTGATGTTGAGCGAGCGTACTGTGTCAGTGCATTTATGTTGTCCTGCATGCCGGTTTTCACCATCAGCCAGTCATAGACCGTTTGTGCCAGCCAGGTTGCCGTACGCCCCGGTTCTTTGATGACAACGCTGTGCAGCAGATCCTGGGACAGCCAACCCAGTTCGTGTTGGAACATCTGCTGAGCATGTTTCCAGCCGGCATCCGGCCAGAACGTGTACATGCACAGCCATTCAACGACGATGGCGCCGAGCAAGGAGCCGAACATCACCCCCAAGAAATGAAAAGGGGTAGAGAACAGCATGCCCAGGAAGTTTTTTTGACCTTCCTGTTGTTGCTGGGCTTTTTCCGCGATATCGGCCATGGCTCTGTTCCTTCAAGCCTATGCGGCTTTTCCGTTATTGGCCATCTGGCGGAAGTCGTCTACCAAGTCATCGGGAAGCGACTCACTTAATGCGTCAAATCCCGGCGCTTGCCACCAGTCGCTGCTGGTTCCGGATCCTTTACGCATGCCCTCAACCAAGGCCTGAAGATCCTTGGGCATCACTTCATCGGGATCGCTTGCCGGCAACGGCATACGAATCTTCCACAAATTCCCCCCCTCTATCAGGGCAAAGCACTGCCCCTTGGGCAGGGCAACCACATGCGCCGGTTCGATCATCGGTACGCTGACACTTTGGATCTGATCGTGGGTGTTAGAGGTGAAAGCAGCGTTGCCGTTAATAGCGTCATTTGCACTGCTTGCGGGTGTACTGGTGAACACCTGGACCTTGGGCAACTGGTTGGTCAGCAGCTCGGCGGTTGCAGTCTCACGTACGCGTAGCATGAACAGGTTGTTGAAGTTACCGATGACCTGGCCAGCTTTAGCCCGGTTACCGATTTTTGCTTCAATATCGCTCATGGTTTGGGTGTAGGCAGTGACCTGCATGCCGGCACCGCCGCCTTTGTTGATCATCGGTATGAATTCATCGCCCATCAGTTCGTTGAATTCGTCCGCATGCACGTTAATCGCTACCTTGCCCCCGGTTGCCCCGGGCAAGCCATCATCGATGCCAAACTTATAGATGTGGCCCGCAACTGACACCAGGTCGCTAAACATCGAGTTGCCCACGGCTGCGGCCACCTCTGTATCTGATAAAGCGTCCAGGCCGACATAGACCACTGCCCGTTTGCGGATGATCTGCATCCAGTCAAAGATCGGGCGTGGATCCTCAAGATCCATGTAGTCGGGAGATAGCAGCTCTGCAATCCGGCCTGTGGTCAGTTTTTCCAGCAACGGCAGTAGGCTGGCCACGATTTTGTCGAAATAGGTTTTGTCATAGCGCACCGCTGATCGCAGACCCTCCATCACTGGGTCGGAGATGCGTTGCTGAGTGAGGTACATGTCCAGGGCCACCACGCGTAGCGGTCGGTCCTTCATGGCAAAACTGAGGTTCTTACGATCGATCTTTCCTTCCAGCTCAACGATGGTTTGCCAGGCTTTGGGATCATTTTCAGCAAAGTGCTTCTGCGCATACTCGATGAACAGCGCGTCAATGTTTGTCACATGCTTGAGGATCTGTTCATAGTCCGGCCGACGTCCCAGTGCCACGAGGGCGCGCGCGATGATGTTGACGAAACGCCAGGCGAATTCCCGGAATGCCGCGGAATTGCCTTCCCCCGAAAGTTGGCCGGCAATGCGGGTGGCAACCTCCGAGATCCGACCAAACCGGCCAACGGCGTTGTAGCGAGCGGAGTGATCGGGCCAGCCCAGGTGGAACACGTAGAATTCCTCCAGTCGGTTTGCGCGCTTGCATTCGATGTACATGCGCTTCAGGAGGTCTGCGTCGCCTTTAGGATCGAAGACAATCACCACTTCGCGGCCCAGGTCCAGTTCTACATTGCGCTGGCTTCGATGAACGGGTTGCACGCGTCGGCCCATATGAACGCGGCGCCGGGGGCTACGGCGGGTACGCCTGATGTCTTGGGTGATAAACAACTCTGCCAGGCGGGTTTTTCCAACACGAGTAGTCCCCAATACAAGGGAGTGTCCAACCCGCTCACCCAGTGGCAGGCTGACATCCGCTTCGTTCGGCTCTATACCGTGTAAGCGCGGTAGCCCCCCGACTGGAGGAAGTGGACGCGCCGGGTTAAATGGCACATCCCACGAGGTAGCCTTTGACAGCAATTTGAGTGGAAAGGGCGCGAACTCCAAACGCTCCTCAATTCTGCGAGCAAAGGTATAGATAGACGTGGGCTCGACATACTCGGCGTATTTTGGGAGGTAAGTCTCCATCAACCGCTGAGTATGTTTTTGGGTCCAGCGAAAGCCTTTACCGATGAATAGCCGCTCATTGCTGACCGGCATGTCTTTGCTGGTCATGGTGTAGTGGGGTAGGCGCCGAATATTGCGCCGGTAACGCAGCACCACCAATGCTTGTTTGAGCCGGACGAACCCTAGACCCAGAAAGCCTGTACCGGCAACCATGCCGAATAAAGGCGTCAGAGCAACCGCCCAGGGCGCGAAAATACAGAGCAACGCCGCAGCGGCACATACGCAAACTGTGTACAGCTCAACAGCAGGGCGTAGTAACGACTCAATGGTGTAGGAGGTGGCCATGGATCACTTCCTATGAGTGAAAGGGGACAGTGGCCCCACTGTTTCGAAATGGAAAACGACTGGCTTGCCTGTCTCAGCGATCAGCCCATAGGACTTGGCCAGGCGGTATATGGGGTGGTAGGTGTTGAGGGAGTTGACGTGTCCAGCAATGCGCTCTCGCCAGACCTCTAATGGCATCGCTGCCTTGCTCAAATTACACGGCACGCACGCGGGCATCATGTTGCTGATGGCGTGGTTCTCTGGCCGCCCCAGAATGATGGCACCTGAGTACTTGCCGTCCACCCTCTCTGGTTCTCGCCATACTGCTTCCATGTGGTCCGCATGCCACCGGTCACCCAACAGCACCCCGCAGTATGCGCAATGGCCCGCGAATTTAGCGTGAAGCTCGCAGCGTTGCTTCTTGGTCAGCTTCATGGGGCCGGGATTCTCCTTTGATGGGTGATGATGAATTGGCCAACTCTTGCCTCGCTTGCTCAACTGCCTCGGGCAGGCGTTCTTTTAGCCGCTGACATAGCTCCACCTCGTCACCAGGTACGCGGGCGATGACGGTGCCGCCATAGAGCTTGGCGACATAGGTGACCTGTTCAAAAAGCAGTTGGCCTGCTCGTGGGTCATCTGGTTGCTTGATGACCAAGGTGATGTGCGTAAGAGAGGCCATACCCTGGTTACTGCTGGATCGTTGTGGCAGTGATCAGCAGCGGGTAATGCTGGATTCCCAGGCGCTGTGCCAGATCATTTGATGGTGCCGGGACCACCTGTAGATTTCCTGCCCATCGTTGGATTTCGGCAAACCGCTCGGCGCTGGCCACGTTAACCACAAGGCCAACGGCCTGCAGTTGCTGTAACTGATCGAGGCGCTGAGATAACCACTTTCTGGAGCTTTCATCGTCGCCTACAAGAAACAATGGTTGCAGGCCTGGTGCATTGATTACCCGGCCCTGGACCTGCCCAGGCGTCAGTTGGTCAGAGCGCACTGGAAACGAGCCTTGCCCACGCACACCAATATTGTCTGACTGTGCGGACTGCTCGGTAGGTTCTGGAGCCAAGTCCTGGTAGTAGGGCAGAGCGGAAACACCCCCTCGGTCTTCAACAACAATCAGCGAGGTGGCATGCACCGCTATGGGGGAGGCCAAACACAGCAAAACAGGCAGATGCAGCAATCTATTCATGGATTATTCGCCATCAGGTTGATACCGGTGACCCGGCTGAGGTGTTTGGCAAAAGCTCGTCGGTAGCGGGCAGCGGGTTCACCTCCGGCAGGGCGGTGGTACCGGCCAGCAGCGGTGATCCAATCGCCTCCTTTAGCTTTTTGCTCAGCCAGGATCTGGGCCGTAACCGAGAGGTTTTTGTACGGATCCAGCCCTTCGCAGGGATAGCTATAACGGTGGCCGTTGGCACCGATGTTGGTTTGTCCAAGACCGACGTCGACCCTACTTGGGCCTGCGGTCTGAAGGGCGATCATCAACGCTCTGCAAGCATCGCTGCGTGTCGCAAAGCGATATCCGGCGCCGGCGACATTCAACGTCCAGGGCCAGGGGACGATCTGGCCGCGAAGTCGGGTGCCACTCTCTTGCAGTGCAACGGAGTACAGCACCTCGGACGGAACGCCGGCAGGCAGGGCAATCAACTGATAGGCCGGTGGCGGAACCTCGGCACCGTTAGCAAATGCCGCGGTGAGCAGTAGCCCCCCCGTTAAAGCCGCGCGAATTACAGACGCTGCCATTGACCATTCACCTCGCGTACCACGGCCGGCAGCTCACCGCCGAGTCCAAGGCCAAGCCATCGACCGGCATCGTGATTCAGTGTGATCTGTCGGCTTCTCACGCTGGCCGGTTCGACTCCGGCCAAGATGGCCCAGCGGCGAATTATTTCGTCATCACCTTGACTACCAACGAAGTACAGATCAAAGGACTGTTTCTGGTTTTGTAAGTCTTTGACGCGGTCAATACATGCGTTGCAACTGTCTTGAACAAAAACGGCTAGTCGTCCAGTGCCTTTCACAGCAGTTACCGCTCCCGAGCCTGGAGCAGATGCAGGGTTGGACGATAGTTGGATGACTTTTTCATTGGGGTAAAGACGTGCGAAGGCTTGGTCATAGGCCCTTTGGTACGCCAGTTCCTTATCGATACGCTGTCGCTCGGCTCGCACCTGCAGCTCTGCATAGCGTCGGCGCTCCTCCTCCGACTTCGCTTCGATGCCAAGTGCTGTCAGAGGATCCAGGCCTGGCGAATAGATTCCGCGAGGACCCTCCATCACAGTTTGAAAGCGGGACCATTCTTGGGGGGTTAATCCCCACTCGCGGGCGAGTTCTGTCTGACTGGCTCCTTGAGAAGAGTTGTGAACTTCACTGTTCTGAGTGTTCGAGATCGACGTTGATTGCCCCGAAGCCGCATGACAGCCGTATGTAAACGCGAAGGTGACCAAGCCTGCAATGAAACCCAAAATGTTCCTGGGCTTCATTGTTTTCGAGGAAGTGGTAGGGGAGTGCATAAAGGAGGTCCTATTGCGCGACGGTTACGGTTTGAGGTGTTCCGGCCACGTCAAAGCGTGCGGATCTTCCGTCCAGCGCGTTGAGTCGCCAGGCGGTGCCCGCCACAGCGTCACCAGGTCGGATAAGGTAAATTTGATTCAACTGCGTGCTGCCAGGCGGTGCTACTGACAAAAAGCGTTCACCGCCGCGATACTCGATACCGACAACGGTAAAAGGGGGTGTTTGCGGTGTGACAGTGGTGGTAGCGGGCGGTGTTGGCCGCTTTGGTTGGCGGGCAACGGGCTTAGGCTTGGGCTTGAGGGGAACAGCAGTGGTTTGTTTGATTCGTGATTGACTGAGTTCTTGAAGACGGCTATCGAGTGTTTCGACGCTGGCTTTGAGGACTACCAATTCACCAGCAGACGCAGCATTTTGAGAGATTTCTTGCGCAGACTCCGTCGCTTGCTTTGCATACGCTTGTGCGGCATCAATTCGATTCGATAAAGCCTGCTGCCCGGCTCGGAAGTCCTCATTGGTCACCAGGTGGTTGCCGGCTACCGTGTCCAGTCGCTCATCGACTTTGCCCAGCCGCGTCAACAACGCATCGAGCGACTCTTTGTCTGCAGTCGCAGCCAAGCTGTTGCTGAGTTGGGAGAGTTGATGATGCTCATAACCCAGAATGCCTGCCAATAATGCAAGGCACAGACTGAGTATCGCTGTGGTTCGAGTAGGGCGTGGTAGGTTCATGGGCGTCCTCGCGCAAAAGCGAATACACCCTCTCAAACCGGTCTCTTAGGTGCATCAGGAAATAGGTTTTCCAGGACGCATGGTTTTTGAAGTGTCGAGTTGGCCGCTGGTAAATTGGGATCGTTATAAAAAAATGGCCACCCGAAGGTGGCCGTCAAACTATGAAGCAATGAGCTGCCTTGCAAGTGTCATTTCAACTGAATCACCATCTTGGTTCAGCGAGTCGAGACCAGAATCTGGCACATCTCCCGACGTGCTTTGAGCCACGGCGATTTTCTTGGCCATCAACTGCAGGCAAGTAATCTGAGAGCTGCCGGCATAGCCAAAAAAAACCACCCGCACCGGCTGCTTTTGCCCAATCCGCCATGACCGTCGAGCTGCCTGTTGCAAGGTGTATACGTTGTACCCCGTCTGCAGGAACGCAATGGTCGGAAAATCGAGCAAATCCAACCCGGTCTTGACCAGCTCCGGGTTAGTGATCAGTACGTCGACACCTCTGTCTACCTGGTCGAGGATCCAATCCTCGCGCCTGGCGGTATCCACTGACGCCCTCAGGACCGCTACTTTTAAACCAGATTGCTCCAGCAGTCGTTTCAGGCGAGAGGTGGTGTCTCGCGTGCCGCTGTACACGGTATAGGCCAGAACCTTCCGGCCTTTGGCTTTTTCCGTGAGGCAGAGGTCGAGCAGTGCTTTCTCCTTCGGCATTATTTGCTCATCTGCAAAGATCGAGGGGACGAACGCCAAGGTATCTTTGCTACGAGGGTGCTTAACGATCTCCGGTCGAAAGCAGCAGTCAGGCCAAGCCAGCAGCACGTTGAGTACTACCCCTAGCAAGGTAGTGTCTCGACGGGCCAATGCTTGGCGAAGTTCCTGCGTCAGTTTTCCTGCCAATTGCTGATAGGCCGACGCTTGTTGTGCAGACATGCTGATATCGACAAATTCCTCCTGGTACGCCGGCAACACGTTGCCACCGATATCTTTAAGTTTCAGAAACACGGTGAACGGCAACACAAAGCGGTGAATGCCTTTAGGGCCGAAGCCTGGGGCTTTCACCGTTCGCACCGAGAGTTTTTTTCCCTTGGCTGTTTTGTGTGACACGTTGTCCCGCTCGGTGTAAATGTCCTTCAATACGCCGTGGTCGCGCATGAATGACATCGCGGCCGGAGCCATACTTCCGCGCGCGTTTGGTTTATAACCGTCCTCGATCATTCGCCGGGTAAGTATTCGGAACAGGAGGTAGAACAGATCATCGGCATAGCCACCCATGAGGGTGCCTGTCAGCAGCACGGTTTTACGTGCTTTCGCTGCCAATACACCCATGGCTTGACCCTGGGCCGAGCCACTGTTTTTGTATTCATGTCCTTCATCCACCACCAGCAGGTCGAAATATCCGTCTGGTAGGTAGCGTTTGATGAACTCGGTGGGTTGGTAACCGCCCTCGCCAAAGCCAAACTCAATGTTGGCCATGGCGCGCTCCATGCGTTTGGCTTGGCGGTCGCTGAAGATGAAATTGCCCTGGGCGTCCATCAGATTGATGAATTCGCTGACGTTGTCGATCAGCATCGAGGCGAGGAAGTCCTCCCCGAAGTCATTCAGCAATTTGTCCGCACGTACTGGACCGATAGTCGGAATCCGACACATCGATTTTAGTATGGTCGCACGACGAGTTCCGTTGTCGGCTTTGCCCGGGCGCATCAGCGTCCAGAGTTGTCCTTGGCAATAAGGGCAGCTCCGACGGCGTTCCTCTCGGTGAAACTCTTCGACAGTCACACGGTTGCCTTCTAAGTCCTCCAGAAGGCGTCCGCAGTCGGGGCATCCTGCGAAGTTGTATCCGCCGCTGGCGCGACGTGGCCAACATACCGTACGCCAGTGATACCCCATGCGCATTCGCACGCGTCCGAGAATGAAGAACTCTTTACGGCCATCGTAAGGATCCCCCAGTTGGTCACGTAGCTTGATCAGCTTAACCAGCGTATCGGGTCCATTGAGAACCCACACGCGTGCGTCTGGGATGGTTTCGAGTATCTCCCGTCGCCATTTGTAGACCAGGTGCGGAGGCGAAACCACCAAAGTGCGGCGGTAGCCCGCACTGTGCATGACAGCGGCTACAGCGATGGCCATCATGGTTTTCCCAGTGCCCATTTCTGCATTGATAACGGCTGCCTGCTCGTTGCGGTCTAGCAATAAAGCTGCAACGGCCTGCACTACATCAGCTTGAGCAGGGAACGGCTGGCGTTTGAGTTCGCTCATAACCCGTTGATGGGCTTCGTTGATGCTGCCGGAATAAACCGGTGGGTTAGAGCGATTGAGGGAGTCCAATAATTCATCACCGAATTCGTCGATGAACTCCGTCAGGCCGATGGCCAAGGGCGATACAGAGACTTGGGATAGGTCGTTCATGAGTGTTTCTCCAATAGGAACGAAACAGGGCATGCACGACACCCCGACGGGTATGGTGAATACCCTGCGGGTTGGTTAACGGATGGCCAGGTTGGCGTGGTGGGTCAGTAGTCCGATGGCAGCAACACGGTTGTTGCACTGCGGTCAGCTTCGGTGATGATCCAGAGCCGGGTCTCATCGCCGGCGCATATGTCATAACAGGAGAACAATCGATCCCCGTAGGTCAAAGCCCGTTGGTTACTGCTCCAGTCTTCTTTGGGCAGTTCCCCCCAGTCACCGGAGAAATGCCGTCGCAAGTAAGTGCTTGGATCGAGATGTCCATGCTCAATCAGGTGGTGCACTGACTGGGTCAGCACCAAGCGGCCAGGTTCAAATGTCACTCGTGGTGGTGGGGTCAGTGTTGGCTGTGTCACCGCCTCATCAGGCTCATGCGGCGTATCCGCCGACGAACTGATGGTGATCACGCGGCCTTGGTTGGCAGAGCCTGGCGTCATGTCCCATGCCCGAATGATGGGCACGAAACGATCAGTCAGGATCCTTACCTCGGACACGTTGCCGTCCTGGTCTTCGGTGAACTCGGTCTTGCGGACCTTATCTTTGTAGGTATCGCCTTTGAGTACCAATACTCGGCCGGTTTTGGATTTCACTACGCCGGAAATCGCACCGGCAGCCAATGCCAACGCCAAGTGCCAGCGCGACAGCTCCCTCACGGGAGGTCGCGGCTGAGCGCCGCTTTGACCAAAGTGCAGTGTGAAGTCAGGCCACATGCCACGAAGTCTTTTGATTTCTTCGCTGAGCTGTTCAGGTTCAAGGCTGATACGGTAGAAGTGATCCAGCTCGTTGGATGCCGGGAGAACCCTGTAGGGCTCCCATGGCCAACTGGTTGGTAACGCTTCCGCGCTCAGTGTGCCGGCACCGATCGCCTGAAGGCGTGCGCGTACGTTTTTGACTTCTTGCGGTCTAGCGAGGTCCTGCCGGCGGATTCGTATACCGAAGATCACTACCTGTTTAAAGGTTGGATCAGCGGCTTTGTAGATCCGCAGTTCAGTAAAGTGATTGCATAGCCAACCACACAGCTCATCGTCCAGCACGTAGTGCGGAACAATCAGCACCAAGACTCCCCCGTACTGCAGCAGTGGCAGCGTCCGTTGATAGAACATCTTCTCCAGGCGCCGACGGCCGTTACCTTGGTACTGAGATGCACCTGCATGGTCAGCGACCAGGTCACCGTAGGGCGGGTTGAGCCAGAGCAAGCCGAAGGCCTGGCGGCTGATCATGGTGTCCATCAAGTCGCTGTGCAGCACGCAATCCAGCAGTGTCTTGCTGTGTTTGGCACGCTCCTGGTCATACTCGACTGCGTAGGTCTCAACGCGGTCACGCCCGAGTGCATGAGCAGCTTCAGCTAAGGCAACGCCTTCGCCTGCACAGGGATCGAAGATCCGCATCTTCCCGCTTGGGGATGGTGCCAACGCTAGTAGGGTGAGTTCCAGCGTCGTTTCGTCAGTGGGGTAGTAGCCATTGCGAGCGAAGTTGCGCGCCAATCGTGGGAACATCAAAGCCATGGTGAGGCTCCTGGATCAATGCTCAAACTGAGCGTGGGTTGAGAGCTGCCCCTGGCGAATGAGCTCGCCTAGGGCTCTTTCGAGAACGTCGAGTTGCAACGTCAAACGCCATGCCGCAACAGCACCGGACGTTCCAGGTAACAGCTGCAGCATGTCGTGTTGGGTGAGCAACCCCATTACCTGCTCCTGCCAATGAGGCAGTAGCGGTAATGGACAGGTGTCCTGTATCAACGGCCAAAGCCGTTGATGAGGTGACTGCCCGTTCTCAAGAAGGGCGTAGGCGAAGTGGTTGGCCCGATCCGGCTGTACGCAGCGTCGGTCAAACAACCAGAGGTGAATCAAGCTGCCGAATAACGTACCGCGCATTTGTCGCGTGGTGCGCTTCTCCAACAGATCGATGTTGGGGAAAACAGGAAGACTTCGGCCATCTACAACGATGTGAAACTGGCTTAGACCATCTTCTGTCGTGCCGAGGGTCAGCCTGGCAAGGAACTCCTGCAGCGCCGTGTCTCGACCCCATGCAGAAAGGAACACCAGGTTGCGTTGTTCGTCACACGCGCAAGCGTCGACGAAAAGATCATTGCACTCCTCGATTGGGAAGAGCGGGGTAGGGCTGGGCATGGGAACCTCCACAATGGAGGGGGAACCCGCCCGGAGGGGCGGTGAGCCCCTCGGGGGTGTTAGCAGTAAGTGTTATTGCTTGGGAAACAGCAGGTTGTCCGATTTGAACGTTTTATCGTTCGGGTCAAACGAGACCGTCTCGTCTTGAAATAGAGGGCTGTGCCCAGTGAGAAAAATTTGTCCTAGGTATTTGTGGCGAAGGGCAACGGCGGCATCGGCTTGTTCTGCCGTCATTTCGAGCTCCTCTACGAAGAAGTCCCAAAGCTCCTCATTCGTCGACACCTCGTTATTGGCGAGCTGATCTTCGATGTTTTCAAGGATTTCTTGGGTCAGGTTATTGAAGATTGGATTCATGTGCTGCTCCTGCTAAGTCGAGGAGCGCCCAAGAGGGAGCCCCTCATGGGTTGTGCCGATTGGCTTGGCGTATCGCGGGCTTCGTTAGGTATTGGAGATATTCCATACCTGCAGTTTGAAGTTGTGTACATAGCCGAGCTCAGAGAGCCGACTGCACTGTTGGCGTAGTTGCTGACGATCAACAGTTGTGTCCAGCCTGACTGTATCGCTTAGAGGCCAGATTGTGCCGAACAACTCGGCATCTGCCTCGAGGTCGTTGGTTCCGCCGGTCGGGGTCATTCCAAACGGGGCATCCTCTTTTGATACCTGTTTACGGGTAGCCGGGACGGCGGGCGGATTATTCCGCTGCACTGGCTTGGAGAGGTTGGAGCAAGACTCTTCATCCATAGGGTCAGGCTCGTTTGGCGAGAGCCTGGCGGCGTCTTCTGGTGTCAGATTGTCGACGTCGTCGAGGCTCATGCTTTCCAGCTTTGCACGGATCTCAACGACCAGGCGGCCTGCTGTGGAGTAATACGAAGGACGGATCTCCGTTATCAGAAAGTCGCCTCGGTATTTGCCTTCATCGTACTGATCGAGGAGTGCGTCTTTGATCACGAACTCACCGATAGAGGTCGAGAGCCGTCCGACGTTGAATTCGCCATTACGGCCGCTGATGGTACGGATGGCCAGTTGGCCGGGGATGTTGATCATGGGCAGCTCCACACTGCTACGAATGAAAAAAGCCCGACAGATGTCGGGCTTTGGGTAGTGCTGTGAATGTCGAAGGATTACGGGCAAGAAGTATGAGTTTCATCCTTGAGTGAGATGTACAGATAGAAAACGCCTGGCGGTGATTCTATGCGGTCAAGTTTTAGGTCCAGCCAGACCCGATCAGTGCTATTGCCGGCAGGCAATAAACGATAGAGGCCGAAATGGATCTGTGTGCTGTCAGGTTGCAAATGCAGTTCTCGGTAGGCCTCCAGGACAACTTCGCCCAGTCGCTTACTGACAACACTTGCATCCTGTGGGTTTTCAATATGCACCGCTTCCTGCCAGGCCCGAGGTGTTAAAACGACCGGAAGCTTGAGCAGGTCAGACGACACGAGGTTAGTGGTGGTTTGCATGTTTATCTCCAGGTGCGAAAACCACCTGGCCCGTTCGGGAGATGGTTCCCGGCGGGGTATTGTTTGCTGTGTGATTTATGCTGTCTTTCGAAGGCTTGCTAGAATCGATTGGTACTTAGTCACCTTCTCGGCCGATAACTCTGCCCAGAATGTGTCGCCCATCCTTTCCGCTTCTGCCCCTTGAGAAAGCCAGAGGTTGATTGATTTCTGCGCCTTCTCCATTTCCGCTGCGCAAGTAGCAGTTGAAGAGACTGATGCAGAGTTTGCAGAGTGTGTTAATAGCGAGTTAGTAGTATTCGGGATGAATATGTTCATCTTCCAGTTCCCAGCGAGCTCTTCGATATTCCTTGAGAAGTCCGTACTCCGATAACAGTGGGCTGTTTTTGGGAGTGAATTCATCTCGATGGTCCATCTTTGCCAATGAGATAACGCCATCCAGAACTTCTAACCAAAGGTCAGAAGTAAGGGTGTAGCGCGGGTCGTCATCGGGATCGAGCGCCGGGTTGCTCGGAAGTAGTTTATCCAGCTCGCTGTAAACACTAGCTTGAGCAGCTAAAAGACCAATTTCGGTCAGCAGCGGCAGTCGTTGAGGATTCATCATCATGGTTTATCTCCAGGGTTCGGAAATCACCAATCCCGAAGTGAGGCGTTCCCTTCGGTAAGAATATTGAAAGGCGCCCAGGGGGGCGCCATGATTTCAATCATGCAGATTGACGTTGTTCAGGTTCTGGTTGTCCTTGGGCGTCATCCGAATCATCTCCAGCAGCGCCATCCTGGGCAGGAAGGGGCTCAGCAGAGTCTTTCGGTTTGGCTTCATAGACAGTTACCCCATCCACCTTGATCCAGCCGATAAACAACAGGCGTCCCTTGAGGCTTGCTCCAGGTTGACCTTTTTTATCGCCTTTTTCGTAGGTAAATGCGTCGGTCCAGATATCACCGATTCGGAAGCTCACAAGGACCTTCTTTCCGGCTTCAACGGCTGCTTGGCTGCGACGAATCAGCTTTTCAGCTTCAGCGCCGACCACGTTGCAGTCGATATAGGAATACTCGGCATCATCCATCGAGCCGCGCAGAGCCGCAACGGTAACTGCCATGAATGGCTTACCTTTGCCGCGAGGTTTCACTTCACGGATACGGTTGAGATAACCGATACCAGTGGTGTGAAGGTCGAAGAATTTTGCTTCGTTGGATTGATTAGTGCTCATGGTGATTCTCCAGTTTCGAAATAACAGAAAGCGGAGAAACACTTCGCCCTAGGGGGAAAGTATTCCCCGCGAGGGTGGGTGGAGCTTAAGGTTTTAATGCATCAGCTTCATTGCAGCAATCATTACACCGACAGCTGCAGACAACATGACGCCCATGCGAATGGTGAGCTTGACTTCAAGCTGTGAAATCTCAGATTTGAACTCTGCAGCAAGAGCAGTTAAATCTGCCTTGGTAGCCAAACGTGAAAGCATGTCGGTCTCCAAAGCTTCAATAACAGCATTTGCCTTCTGTTCCGGGACGTTAATCGAAATCAACGCCTGGTAGAGAGCCAGTTCAGTTTTCATCAGACCTCCAAAAGTGAGAGGCCTGCCCTGACGGGGTAGGCCCGTCATGGGTGGGAAAGGTGCTTCCATCGACTAAGTCGACTGATCGCGCTACCGGAAGCTATGGCGATCTTGGGAGTGGATCAATGCGGAAAACCGCATCGTAGTCTTGCGGATCCAGACTACTTGGGCATGTTGCTGACGACGTCAGCGATACATGTGCAGATCATGGAAATACGATTGTCGCTTGTCAAGCCCCTACCATGAAAACTCTGAGGAAACCTTCCCATTGGGAAGGTTCCCTACAGAGGCGAAGGGCGCAGACTTAGCAAGTTGCTGGCACCAAAGAGCGTGCAGCTGGCTTCTTACGCGGTTTCCGAGCAGGCTTTTCGACCACTCGAGTGTTAGCCGCGTACCAAAGGTTCAGGTCGACACCTTTACGAGTTATTGCCGGCACATGATCCATCTCACGTACGAGACGCTCAGGTACGCAGGGCGGTGGAAGCAACGGAGCTGCTTTGGTATGGATAGCTGTGGGCGCAGCGCTGGTTTTCTTTACCGCACGCAGAAACTGTCGCGTGATGGTGCCAAGCGCGAAACCGAAGCCATAAGCAAGTTTGGACATGGTGATTCTCCTGCAGGTTGAATGCGGAGAACCCACTGACCCCGTTGGGGAAGTGATTCCCCGCGAGGTGAGTTGCATAAGGTGCTTCCATCGACGATTGTCGACCGACCGCGCTACCAGAAGCTCAGCGGTCTTGGGCGGATCTGACACGAACATCGTGTCGCAGTCTTCAAGATCCTGACTGCCTGGGCATGATGCTGACGACGTCAGCAAAGCACGTCCATATCATCGAAGGGGGGATGGTGATGTGTCAAGCGGAGAGGGATATTTCGCGGAGGGCAAAGCAGATTCAGGTCGACAGGAGAAGCTACCGAGAGTAGCTGGGTCAACAGTCACTCTCGGATGTAGTAAGTAGCGTCTTTCAGAAAAAAATACCACCTGTGCGGGGTGAAGGCGTTGTTGATCCCTGGGCTGTGATCTGAACGTCTTACTTCCAACACCTGGCCGATTATCGTGGCTGAGGCCAGCTAGCATAAGGCACGCATCCGCGCACAAAGGGAGCCCTGCGTTTCGCCGGCGGGCCACCGGCAAGGAAAAGCAGCTACCAATAGGTAGCCTGATCATCCTTTGCAAGATGATCAGGCTACCTATTGTGTGAGCTTTAAAAAGTGTGGGCCACAACACCAGTGTGGCCCTTAGACTACGGTGCTTCGAACCTCAACAGAGCCCTATGTGCCTTTGAACTCGCAATTCACGAGTTAGACGGCTGCGTGTCTGGCTTGAACAGGGAGACACAGGGAGAGCTCTGAACCAGGTCCGCACGCCCTTCCCGGAGCTAAGCGTGCTTTGGGGTTGGTGATGAGGCAAGCCGCATCACCGGGCGCTACTGATGACCGCCAGTAGCCAACGGGGTGGAAACGTTGTTGTGATCATTATGTTGATAGGCCGGAGCTTATGCAACCCGGGGCCTTTCAAAGTCGGTCGACCCAGACTAATTGACGGCGACGACCGCACCTTCGGGAATGGGGGACGGAATTGCTATACCGGTCGCCCCAGTTATCTGTGAAATCAGCATTCCTGAACGCTTTAAACCAATGGTAGTTGTCTTTGTCAGGTCTACCAGCACAGAAGGCAAGCCTGACGGTGCAGCCCCATCAAAATAAGTATAGGCCGTTCCTGATGAGATGTAAGAGCCAACGCCCACAGGTTTCACAAACCACCCAGGTAGGTTGAGCGCAGAATCGCTCGGTACCCCACTGAAGCCCGGGTTGGCCTGGGCATATTCGGTAGCGGCAGATCGGTACACCAGAAAGCCGCGACCCAGCGAGTCAAGGGTAGCGTAGTCGGATATACGTTGGTCCTGATGTTGGTTCTCCATGAAAATGCTGGAGGCAATGAGCACAACCATCAAAACGAGCCATTGCATTGTCATGATATGAGCTCCATCCACAGAATGGTGGTTGTTACCACCTACGCGTCAATAACAAACCTATTTCGTGAGGAAAATCAATGTTAAGCAAATTCCTACTAGGCCAAGCGCAACGACAGTCCACTTTGCGGCTCGCTTGATGCTCATTGGTTTGCGTTGTGGATTAATTAATTCCATAGTGGCGATCTTCTTCACTAAATAACGGCCAGAGGGCGTTGGGTGTAGCTTGTAAGTAAAGTCGCCGACCTCGAATGCCTCTTTTCCTTCTAATGCGCGACGCCATAGCACAGTTGAGCATATCCTGCTTCGGGTGCTTAGCCAGGTCTGTAATTCTCCAGCGCTATACTCAACGTTATTCTCAAGCGTCTGCACTGCAATAATCCCCATAAACATACAATAAAACGTTTTTTGAAATTTTATAAATGGATGCTTTATTTGAAGCAGCTCCAATAGAAAAGACCTGGCCAGGAAAGTCGAGATGTGGAGAGAAACCATCCACTTGCATTTCTGAAGATGTACCCAGTCTCGCTATCTCCGATGCCAAAAGCGCCAGTTAAAGAACATGACTTCCATGTAGTGTCGCCAAGCGAGCAGGTCACACTTCCTCTGGCAGGCGCCTGGCAGGTACCCTGGATCAGCTGGAATTCCCACCCACCTGGTCTTTTCCATAAGCCTTGTTCGCAGGACAATGTTATTCCCGCGGCGCTTTTTGCAAGAAGGGTTCGGTCACTACACTGTTGCCCCTCGGTAGCAATGCCTCCCAGAGACAAATATTCATTTGTCTGAATGCGATCATAGGCCGTTATCTTGCCAGTCGAGGTTATCTTTCCACCCCATAGTTCACCACCGGTTGAAAAGTTTTTGTCGTTGTAAACTTGGACCCAGTTGGGGCTATTTTGATAAATTCCGCCTCCCCATTTTTCGCTGTACCATCCTGTGTCACCACGTGTTCTGAACCAACCACCTGTGCTGGTATCACCGGTAATGGTTGCAGTAGCGGCATTTACATTGGCTGTGGCGATGACGTTTCGAGCTGTAATGTCGGCATTAGCCGTTATGTTGCCTGAGGCTGTGATATTTCCTGCGTTGTTAATATTGTGGTTGCCCATCGTGATATCAGTATTCATCGTGTTGAATTCTGGACGGTTTGGCACTGCGTTTCGATATAGATAGTCATTAGCCAACACACCATCCATAAGGAAAAGTGCGCTAGCTGTATGTCCTGGGCCAGGAGCTATAGCATAGTTACTCAGTGCTACCTGCCATCCACCCCTCACGCCCTGGACGATGTTCGGGTTGGCTGAAGAGATGAAGCCACCAGGCCCTCCGAGATTTTCGGCGATGGTTCGGATACCCATTTCTGGAATAGTCTGCCCACCAGTAGTAACCACAATCACTTCCAGTTGATTGGGGTTGGGTTTCCGGGCGAGGCCGAGAATGGTCTGCCCAAAGGCGTTAGTGGGGCTGAAACCTGCAGGAAGGTAGTTGGTGTTGACGAGCATCGGAACGGTTATTTGCACCGGTACGGTTGCTGCCGCGTTGGCCAGCACCACGCTGTAGTTATCCTTCAGATATTTGGCCAATGCCTCTGAAATGGTTCTCTGTTGATCAGCAGCAATTCGATAGTCCTGAGAGTCCATCTGCTTGATTTGCCATGCGATCGCCAAAGTGACGACGACGGAAAAAACGGCCAATCCGATCGCCATGTCCAAGCTCAAGAAGCCCCGCTGCTTGTTCCTACTGGTCATTCCAGAGACTCCTTGATGATTGGTGAGCGATGTCGTGATCGAGCATCGTGATCTTTCCTGCATGGACTTTCTCTCGGATGCCCGGTCCGTCATCGCCCGTGAAAAGCAGGCTCTGGAGGGTTAATCGACGACTCCCTTCGTTGCCGCTTGATAAGGACTGGTGAAGAACGGCCACTAACCCCTTGGAGAGCAGCTCTCGGGCGTTATTGAGTAACGGCTGAGCCAGGGCTGATATACGCTCAATGCCTTGAGTAACGCTGCCTGCATGGCCTGTGCTGATGATGAGATGGCCATTGATCGAGGCTTGAATTACTTGTGCTGCTGTCGAGCTGTCGCGAATTTCTCCCACGAACAGGAAATCGGCTCTTGTGCGCAGCGCTAGAATCAACGCTTCCTCGTATCCCCCCATCCGGCGAGAGACCGGAACTTGAATGCAGCGCCCACTGCCATGCCGACCATTCAAAAACGGTTCTGGGGGATCCTCGACAGCCACACAAATGCCTCCCCAGGCCTCAAGGCGAGCTTTCACCAGTGATGCAGCACTGGAGGTTTTCCCTGTGCCCATTTCCCCACAAATGAATATCAGGCCGCGAACCGTGTCACTCATCAGCGCGTCCTGCAGATAGTCGGGCAGACCCAGCATGTCCAATGGACGGATCTGGACTGAGGATTTGCTTACGACAAACACAGGCTTGCCATTCAAATCCAGCAACTGGGTTACACGAAGGACGACGCCATCTTCAATTAGGGCGAACTCTGGATCCTGGGTTGCCTTGTGCTTTTCCTCGCACTGCGCCCGTAAGCGCTCAAGGTCTGCCCGCCATTCGGCGGGCGCTTCCACCCTTCGTGCCTGCCCAGGGAGACCTTTGGCGTCGGCAAATCCATCGCCGAGGTACAGGTCGACGAATTCAGCATCAGAGATCACGCTCACACTGAATTCCTTAGTACGAAGTCCAAGCGATGGTATTGGCGTCCGAGGAGCAGCTGGTCGCAGCTGCCACCGCAGTGATTTCGCCGGCAATTGCAGTGCCGCCGTTGATCGCCGTCGTTGTCTGTTTGTCCTTGGCCATGTTCGACGCAAGGGTGATGCAGGCATTTTTTGGAAGGTTGGATTCTGTGATGGTGAAGGTCATGCCGTTGCTCATCACGGTCACTGCGCCGTTCCAGCGGTTGGACAGGGCATTACCGTTGATGCTCATGCCGCCAGTTGCCTCGAGGTTGATCAAAGAAGGCGCCAAGTTGGTGCCTGCCGTGGCGTAACCCGTGGTGCTTTTCAGTCGTTTTGTATTGCTCAGCAACGTGCCGAGATTGCTCTGTTCAATAGTGACGTCAGAGCTGCCGAACGTTCTGTAGCCCATGAACACGATGAAACCAAGTGCCACCGCGATCAGCATCAACCAGAACATCCCGTCCAAGGAGAGAAATCCGCGTTGTTTGTTTGGAGTGTTTGTTGGCATTTCCAGTACCTCATTTAGGTTTGATTTAAAGCGTTGCAGTCACATTGCCGGCCAACTGGAAGATCCCGATCACTACCAGAATCATCATGACCCCCATGGCCATGGAGGACATGCCGATAAGAGATTTGGCGATGGCTTCGACGCGCTGAAGTGTTTGCTCCAGCCACCGATTGGAAAACCGTTCCATCGACTCAGCGAAGCCTTTGCGGGTGGCGAGCACTTCCAGAAAATGCATCGCCATGGGGTCTGGGAATTGATGACCCGCAAGCTTCAATGCGGTACCGAAGTTTTTGCCGGCGCTCACTCCGTAATGAATGGCGCTCAGGCGCTCTTTCAACCATGGAGAGGCATTGCGTTGAAGAGAGGTCAACGCATCGAGTTGGTTGATGCCGGAGCGCAGCATCACAGTCATGTTGAGCAGAAAGATCGAACCGTGGAGTGCCTTGTAGACTGACCAAGGCGGGAGCCTCTCTGCTCGCACTCGCAGGATCTGGAGCAGCTTGTTCAACTGCAGCTTCCACGACGGACTGGCGGCCGTGATCTGAAGTCCGCAAAAGACGGGGAGAGTCACTATCGATATTAGGATGAAGACAATCACAGCTATCAGCGTCACAAGTCCGTAGTGGGTCACGAAATTCGATAGGGCGTAGAGGAAGGCCGGCACGCCGGTCCACGCCTCGGGATTGGAGCGTCGTGTCATGGAGGGCACCATCCACACTGCAATCACATACAGCAATGCCGCCATGACGCTCCACACCACGGAGGGGAAAACTGTGGCTGATGCCACGAGTTTGCTAATCCGCTGACGTACTTCGATGATCCTCACGCAGTCCCGAAATGCCTGCACCAGGTTGCCGGTGTCTTCCCCGGAAGCGATCAGAGAGTTCTCGTCATAGGGAACCCAGCCTTCGCAGGAAATGCTCAGGGATTTCCCGCCTTTCACCGATTGCGCAATATCCCTGCATGCAAGGGATACCGGATGTAGCTTCTGGCCGTTATCGCTGAACGCTCTTGCCACCGTATGCAGCGCGTCCTCAAGCGACACACCATCCTCAAGGATGCCCATCAGGCTCTCGTAGAACTGGATTCTTTCGTTTTTGCCAAACTGCTTGGCATAGAAGGTCTCTGCCCAACGATTCAGCATTGCTCTGAAGTCACTCAGCATGAGCGAGCTCCAGGATTTGCTTGTCAAAGTCCAAAGGCCCCACCGTCATCTCGGCGTGGCGGGGGTCTACTAAGCCTTGTTTCAGTTTGATGATCGTGTGTGCGGTCTTGGTTATACCGCCCATTTCCTTGACCCAGTGGCGACGTGCCGCACTTGCACCCTGCCCATTGAAAACGCGCATGAACTCAAGGTCGGTGAGCAAAGTTTCCGCAACCACTGTGCGGCCGGTGATGCCCAAGCCTTTGCAGTGCGGGCAACCAGGACCTTTGAGGTAGGTCTCATCAATAGCTTCCAAATCGCGCAAGCGCTGCACCAACGCACTGTTGAGCTGCCCGAGATGGTCGCGTGCGGGGACGCGGCAGTGGGAACACAGCACGGGCAAGAGGGATTGATTGACCACGCTTGTCATCAGTGCAGGATCAGTAACCAGGTGTCGGTCTACACCCATGTCGATCAGTCGTTGAAGAGCTGCTACAGCGTTGTTGGTGTGCAGTGTCGTCAGCACCAGATGACCAGTCATACCGCCGCGGAAAGCCGCTTGTGCTGATGCAAGGTCCCGGATCTCCCCATACATGAGAATGTCAGGGTCGAGTCGCATGGAATTGGTGATACCGTCATTCCAGGTTTCACCGGCGCCCAGCGGTGACTGATTGGCGAGAAGTGGATATTCAGGTGGATCTTCCATCGTCAGAATGTGTTTTGTTCCACCGCACTCTTCGTGCAAGAGGTTCAGGTTTACCTGCAGCGACTTCGATTTGCCGGAACCGGTGGGTCCAGTGATCAGGTTCACCCCATAAGGCAAGCTGCGGATGCGGCTGAATGCATCAATTTGCTGCGTCAGGAAACCGAGATCACTAAGCGTCATTTTGGTTTTGTCGTCATACAGCAGACGCAAAACCATCAGAGGGCCATCTACGAGCGGCCGAGTGGCGACTCGGGCACCGAACAAACCGAGTTGGTCCACATAGGCGCGTTTTACCCTGGCGTCCTGGCTCACCTGCGGCTGGTAGTGGTCTTTCGCGACATCGCACATGCTGTTGTAGAGGGACGAGCAGAGCTCCATGCCCACCTGGCTCTGGTGCTGTTCTGCCTCCCACAAGAGCCCGTGGATGCGAAAGAAGATTCGAGTGATATCGTGACCTACGACAAAGTGGACGTCGCTGGCATTGCGCCGGTGGGCTTCTCCTAAAAGCTGCACCACCTGGGCCTGGCGCTTCGTCTCAGTCGCCGATAGTGCTTTACCATTTGCATCATCATTGGCGCGGTAGAGTGCCTTGATCGTGCTCATCGAGCAGACCTTGACCTCAAAGTGGTGATTCTCGTGTTCCAGCTGGTCCTCGAATGCCATGACATAGGCATCCGTTTGGTGTTGGGCTGACACATACAAAATCCCATCGCTGGTCAGCGCACATAGTTGACGCAGCTCGGGTTTCAGCTCAAACGGTCCACCAGGGGCCGTCAGCAATGTTTGGTGCGACGTCAGTAGGACTGCAGCAGACTCATCACTGTCAGGCTCTATGACATCTGGTTTTTCAGTCAGGATCGTCATCGAACTTCTCAATCAACGTTGGCCAGGGATCAGCCCAGGCGGCATAGGTGCTGATGGGGTAATGCTGGGGGCTGAATTGTTGACGTTGCTCAAGCTGGCCGGGGGCGTACTGGAAAAGCCGAGGGGGTAGCGCTTACCGCCACGCTCGAGAGTCACGTTTTCGACGGAGAGGATGGCCACGCGATAGCCACCGGGTAACTCCCGAGATGAGGCATCTGCGTCTACTTCAAATCCGCTGCTGTAGAGCAGGGTTGCACGCAGCCGTTTTGCTGAGCCGAATACCGCTTTCACGACAGGCAAGTCAGACTGTGTATCACTGCTGTGCGCCGAGGCTGCAGCCGGCTGTGTGAGGTTTCCTTGAGAAAAAAACATAGTTGACGGCTGCGTCGTCGCACTTTGGTCTTCGCCCTTGATCGATCTTTCGGCCTTGGCCTTCTCGGCTTTGGCATTCAACAAGATCGTCTGGCTTTGAATCTGGGCCAGCTCGCCGACGTTCACCCCAGATAGGGTGTTCTCATCTGCCCAACTCGATGGTGCCCCTAACGCAAGGATGGAGCACAAAAAGCACAGCGCTTTATTTCGCATAAAGGTCACCTCTTACTGACCAGACAAGGTGGCCAGTCTCATATTTGGTTGTGATTTCGCGCAGCCGTAAGCCCTGACTGGGTGCGCCGGATAATGAGTCCAGCGGCGTAATGCCAGTGGCATAGCTCAGCTCGAATTGCTTCCATTGAGGCGGTGGGGGCGGCGGTGGCGCAGGTTGGCCCGGTATCGCTGGTTGAATGGGCACAACGACCGGCACTTCTTTCAGCACTGGGGTTTGAGTGAAGCTGTGCAGCCAAGACGACAGGTTCGCCAACATCACGATGGCGTCTTTTAGAGGCTCATCACCGGCTGCGGGTAGCGAGATGTCGAATTTCAACGTGGCCGAGTTGCCCTCGTCAAAGAAGGCCGGCCGATCAGAAAAGTGGCCCTGCGTCGCCTGTATCAGTTTGTCGGCCGTGCTATTGCCCGAGCGCTTATAAGACGACAAGACCTGTGCACCGTCGCAGACGGCACTCGTGAACTGCCATCCCTGAATGGACAGAGGCAACTGATAAATGACGTTGCTGCAACCCTCCAGGAAATCTGCAACAGATGGACGTTTGGCCCAAGGGTGTTCAAGCGCTTGGGGCGTCTGTTCCATACCGGATTCTTTCTGCAGTCTGGCCAACTCTGCCAGGCGTTGTTGTTCAGCCTGGAAAGCCGCCTCTTTGGCTATCTGGTCCTGATGGTTCTGCCATTGAGCCCATCCGATGATGCCGGCAGCGATCAGCACGCCAAGAACCGCCAGCTGTACAAGTTCTGGTTTGGATAGCCCAAAGACGAGTGGCCGTAGCCGGTACTCGCGTTTTAGATGCGACGGCTGAAGCAGCTCTTCCACGTCCAGTGGTTGACCGCCCATATCGAACTCTGGGGGCAGGTACTCGTTGTCGAAGTTGATCCCACGACTGCGTTGTTGCGCGACTCGGCGGCGGACCTCAGCACCAGTGCCGATCATGTCGCAGCCAGAGATCACGCCACCTTGATACACAGCAACGAGGGCATATTGGTCAATCTCGCTTTCAGTTTTCCAGGCCGCGATCCATGAGTCCCCCAGCTGTCCAGCCAGGGTGGCCGCGAGCGAGTACATCCCTTTGGTGACCTCCTCGCTGCGCGCTACAAAACCTGCCTGAATAATGGCTGGTGTTCTTCTAATGGCGACAATGTCGAGGTGGTGCTCACGACCGTACTGGCGCGCTTCCTTCATGTGCCCGGTGACACTACCCAGCGGATGCCAGCGCAGACCGGTGACAAATGATTTTCCTCGATACTGGAGTACCTGGACTCGAGCAGAGCGTGCATTTTTTGAGGTTTCCGCAACCATGGCTTACCCCTTGGAACCTGTGCAATGCAGCAGTGGGGTAGGGCAAGAGCCCCAAGGCTCGTTGGCAGCAGGTGAAATCACCGCGCTGGGGCTGCCTGTGTCGCTATCAACAACAGGAGTAATCAGCACTACGAGTACGCTGTGCCCTGTGGTGCGGACACGGCTGCCGCCCAAACCGAAGAATCCAGGATCCCCTACGCCAGACTTGGTTGCGTTTTCGCTGTTCTCCTCAAAACCAGTCAGTACGAGGGTTTGACCGCTGCGCAATTTGACCTTGGGCGACAGGTTCTTGGTGTCGTAATCCGCTGTCTGGACACTGGAGCCGTTGCTCGTAAAAGTGGTGAAGGTCGGTTTGCTACTCATGCTCAGGGTGATCATCAGCAACATGTTGTCCTGGTCGATGATTCGAGGGAGCAACATCATGTTGAAGCCGCTGGTGATAGTCGCGGGGGTGAGCGAAGTAGACGATCCAACGGAAGCCGTAGTGGTTGTCGAGCTTGATGCGACATAGCTCTTTACGTTGCCGATCTGGATGGGTGCCGGCTGCAGATTTAGCGTGGTGACCGACGGCGAGCGAACGTTCGAGATTCGGCCCTGTTCGGAAAGTGCTTTGATGATTAAGTTGGAGCCAGCCCAAGGAGACTTCGACGTGTCCAAAATACTCAACGAGCCCGACACCGCGCCCGTGCTTATGCCGGTTGTGGCATTCTTCAGCGAAAAGCCCCATTTGTTGCTCAAGGACGTATAGACAGCCGTCCAGTCCAGGCCGGTCTGGTCTGTGTCGGTGAGAGTTACCTCGAAAACTTTGACGTTGAACAACACCTGACGGGTGATACTGCTGTTGATCGAATTCAGGTATTTAGCAACGTTTGAGAGTACTTCTGGTCGATCACTTACCGTCAGGGTGCCAGTGGAACGCGAGAGGAACATCCGACCTTGGGGCTGTTGGCTCAGCATCGCCTTGACGTTTTTTTCAATGTCTCCGATCAGCGAGGTCTTGATGGTAACGGTGGTGCTCTGGTTGCTGCCTGATTCACCCGATGCACCTGTCGACGAAGATCCGCCGCCACCACCACCGGAACTGCTCCCGCTGCCTGTAGCGGTCAGCAAGCCCGACTTCACTGTGCTTTCAATGACCTGGTCATCACCAAATGCCCAGACGTCGAACGTCTTGGTGTCGAAGTAAGTGACATGCACGCTTCGATCATCGGAGGAATAATTCCACGCTAAGCCCAACTGGGAGGTCGCTTGATTCAACAACCCTGACAGCTTGCCGCTGTACTTAATGGGGAATGTGTTGGGTGCAGTCAGCCCAATCGAATTCATTGAGCGGGCGTTGCTCGGAACATTGCCGATGACGCCGGCGGGCATGAAGTTGGTCAGGTTGTCGGCAGAGCCCAAACCAGGTGGAACTGCAGGTCCTGAGTTGCCCTGCGTCGAACTGGAAAGGACGCTTGGGTCGATTGCATCAGGGGCTACGATGACCGGAACACCACATTCGCTAGTGATGTACTGCGCGATCTCAGCGATCCCAACGTTATACGAAGGGCGGTAGGTGATGTCGCAATCCATGGTCAGCGGTAAACCACGCTTGGCGACCAGCGGTTTTTTGGATACCCATGGTTTATCGCTGAACACCACCGTAGCGCGCGCGGACTCTTGCTGCTGATTTCTCAGAAATCGGCTGTATTGGGAGGCTGTCGCAGCGTCATTTTCAGCTCGGCTGGCCGATTCATTCACACGCTGCAGCGAACAGGAACTCACCAGCGTGACCATAAGTGACAAGGCTGTGCCTTTGATCCAGAGACGAGCAGTCATCATTTGTTCCTCTCTGTAATAAAAATCAGCCGCTGTGAGGAGTTGCTGTCGACCACGTCGACCAGAAAGGACCGTGGAGCCGAGTCGTAGAGTGGGAAAATCGACCCAATGGCTTCTTGGAAACTGCCCTCAAATCGAAGTGGAGCGTCAATTGAGTAATCCAAATCATCGACTTGCCACATCAGTTTCCAGCCCGCTTTTTCAGCCCAGCCTTCGACGGTTTGACGAAGGGTTGAGCCAGTTGAAGCCGTCCATGTCTGGGCCAACGGCTTCGGCGCTGCAATGTCCGTCGCAACCGGCTTTGGCGCTGCAGAAACTGCGGACGGCGCGGTGACCAGTTTCGGAGTTGAAGCGGCCTTGGCATTTGGGTTGCTGGACGAGGTCGAGGCCGGACTCTGAGTCGGCAAGGCAGACGTTTCTTTTGTAGAGCCATCCTTGGTAATTACCGTAGGAGGGGCCACGGTTTTGGCTGGTGCAGCGTTCGCCACAGGGGTAGCGGCTGATGCCGTTGTTGTGAAAGGCGCTGTTTGGGGAACGGCGGCGACTACTACTTGGCTGCCCGCATCATTGTTATTGCTCTTCGCTGCGATAGGCTGTGCAGCTGACGATGTGTTGAGTTGAGCAATCTGAGTTGATGCAGGACGTGGAGAGTCCGGGAGCTGGTAGCCAGGGCGCAGGACGTAGCACACCTGACGGTTGACCTCGTCGACCTTCACCTGCCAGGCCGGACCTGCGAGCACCTGCAGGGTGTTACGCAGGGTCATAGGGCCAAGTTTATATTGGGCTGCTGGGAGTGGTCGGGTGTAAAGGATGTTGACGTGGCCAGAGTCTGCCGAGCAAAGCGTATAACCTGAACGGTCCACCACGTACTGCATGGCCTCACGCACATTTGGGTGCATGTTGGCTGGAATGCTGATGTCGATAATCTGAGCCATCAGGTCACGTTGGCCAGAATCTGGCAGCGTGCTGACGAGGGTGTAGCGGCCATAGCGCACTACTGGTTCTTTTTCAGGAACGGCGCCGCCAGGATAGAGGTCTGGCGTCAACATGTCCGGAGTGCGACTGCTGTCGAAAGCGGGCTTGGGTGTCTGCGCCGTTTGGGTCGTGCAACTGGCGATTAACGCTAGAAGCGAGAGCGTGGTGACGTGCCTGATCATGTGCCGAGAGGCCCCCTGTAATGATAGGGGAACGGTGACAGGCTGGTATCAGCTGCGCAGTAGGAAATAGAAAACTGCGTCTTTAGGTATTTACGTAACCGCTACCACGGCTCTCGTTGCTATTTCTCACACCAAGGAAAATGAGCGATGTGCTCTGGCGTGTTGAAGGTTTTTTTTAAGAAGTACCCTCATGCATAAACAAAATGCGAGAGCACCCATGAGATCCATACCGAACTGATCGAGCTGGAAAAAACCATGCTTCTCGATTTGGCCGACCTCCCACGCTAAAGATATTACGATGTAAGCGCTTGCAAGGATTGCCGTCCAATGAGTGATGTAAGCTGGGCGGGTTCTGGTCATTAACCATCTGCGGAATTTCCCAAATGCCAATACTCGGATAGGACTTTTTATAAACCGGGCTTTTGATGTGACGGACAATGCAAAAAGCAGTATCGCCAGAAAGACAGCAGTGGCCGCAAATCCTCCTGTGAAGTGTTCAATCAAGCTCGCATTGCCGAATCCGATGAGCTTGAATACTTTTCTTACGGGAAGATGAGTTTCATAACGACTTAAATAGGCGAGCACTCCCCATAGTAGAGCAGTGGCTAATAAGAAATACAGTTTTTTGGGGAACGCCGTTTTGCGCATAAAAACTCCAGGGGCATTGCTGATAGCCTCGCGAGAATTCTTTCATAAAAAAAATCGTATGAAAACCTTGCCTCATGACCTTAGTCTCGGATTTCCGCACCGTGCAGGAGCAAGAATGTAAAGTTACACGTAGTTCAATAGGTCAGATCTGGCGTTGGCTACAGGATCGGGTTCAATGAGGTCACTTGCCAACTGACGCTTATCCTGCAGCATTTGCCAAAGCATCTGGTCGATTGTGTTTTCCACCAGCGGAATTTTCACCACGACCATGCGCAATTGCCCATTCCGATAGGCCCTGTCCTCTGCCTGGTCCTGCAATCCTGGCGTCCAGGGCAGGCCCAGGAACATGACATAGTTGGCCGCAGTGAGGTTGTTGCCGGTGCCGGCTGCGGAGGTAGTGGCGGCAAAGATTCGCGTTTCTGGATCACTTTGGAATTGATCGATCGCTTTCTGCCGTTTACCTACAGAGTCACTGCCGACAACCGTGACGCACCCGTACTCAGCTTGCTTGCACCGAGTGCGAAGTGTTCCTACCGTATCCTTGAACTCACAGAACAAGATGACTTTGTCCTCCGCGTCCAGTTCGCACAGCAAATCCATGACAACCCGAACCTTCACCTGCTCGAGTAACTGGCGCAGTGATCCCAACCTGGCGAGGCTGGGTCGATCTTCAAGGCGAATCTGATCGTATTGCTTGCGCTCTTCAGCAGTGAGCTCGACGGGTAACGTTTGGCGCTGTTTGCCTTTGAGACCGGGCAAGACATCCTTGCGTCGACGAAGCATCCAATCGCCGATTGCGTCCCGCAGATTCATGCGGAAATCCTGACTGCCGGCGAACTGTTCGCAGAATTCTTTCAAGGGCAGTTTCCCAACGGGGTGGCCGGATAGCCGTAGCAGCGTGTGCAGCTCAGATTCTCGGTTGAGGACTGGCGTACCCGTCAGCAGGTAGCGGTTGGGTATCTTGGCGGCAATGTCGAAGCCGTGACGTGTCCACGCGGCGGTCGGCTCTTTCAGGCGGTGCGCCTCGTCGATGATCATCACGTCAAAGTGTCCTGCATGCAGAACAAAGTCGCCCAGGCGTTCGTAGTTGGTGATAATCCATTGCGAAGAGGGATCAAAGACCTGTTGGCCGATTGTGGCCTCGGGATACACCATCTGGATTTCGCGTTGCCAGTTGATGATCAACGTCGACAGCGTGATTACCAAGATGGGCCTATCAGCTGCTCGAATTGCAGCGGCAATGATTGCCTGGCGAGTTTTGCCCAGCCCCATGTCATCCGCAAGCAAGGCGCTTGTGCGCTGTAGCAAGTGACGGATGCCTGCCGGTTGATGGTCCAGCAAAGAATAACCAGCCAATGCCTGGTTAATCTGTTCGGTGGTGAACCCGGTGCGCTCGATTGAGGGCACCGCGGCTAGATACACATCGGTTGAGGTGCTGTCATCAGCCGCTTTTACAGCGCGCTCTTGTGGAGGTCCACCAAGACTGATGCGGGTGATTTCATCAGCTGGAACAACGGATCCGTCGGTCAGCAGCTCTTGCACGGTGTCGAGGATCTCGAACTGATCCTCCGACATTCCAAGCTCCAGGATCAGGTTGCTTCGCACCACTTCCGCACCAGCGTCGATGCGCCAGGACTTGGAATGCCCGAGAAACACGCCGTGCATGCGCCTTGAAACGGCGACCGCGCCAGGATGGTAGTCACCTGACAGCAGGATCCCGCCCTGAACGAGTGGAGCTATCCGAAAGGTCAGCCCCCACGTGAATGCCTGCCGATCTGGGTCGTTTTGTGCGGCTGTGATTTTATGTGAAAACGTCTCCCAACTTTCATTGAAACGGTCCTCGGACAACTCCATCAAACGGTGGAAGAGCACATCCAGGTCATCCAGCAACTTGCCTTTTGGTAATCGCCAATAGCGATGTTGAGGATGCTCGGCACGCCGAATATAGAAACCATTACGTTCGAGAAACAGCCGGTTCGCACCCTCAACGTATTGCATTAAGACCCCGAAGTCATAGCCGTCAAAAATGACTTTTTCGACCAGGTCCTGCCGGCGGTTCATCAGACGTGGACGACTCATGTCCTGCTCAATCGTTGGTTGATCCATTCCGCACAGGCCTGGGCATGCATTTTTTTCCGGTTTCGATTTGTATAGCGCGACATGGATAGTGTTTGGTCAGGCCATTCCAGGTTAATGGCGAGCTCACCCGATTTGATCTTTGCCCAAAACCATTGATAGGCCCGGTCAACCCTGGAGCCCGACTTAGGTGTGCGATTGCGGAGCCCTCTCAGTTGTATCGTCACCAGGTGTTTGGGAGTCAATTTTGCTAACGTTTCGCCCCAGGCACTTTCATCCATTTGGATTTCTGCAGAGGCCAACGATTTCCCGTTTTCGCGAACCGAAAAAAGACGGCAGATGCCCCGATAAGCACTGTAGTCGTAACCATCAATGCAATGGCCCAGCGCTCGATGTTCCGCATCAAGATCGGCGGGGCACTTCAGTTCGATAATTTGCAGCCCATTTGGACTCACGAGGGGTGTGCTGGTTGAATAAAGCAGCGGCTTCCAGGGCGTTAAAGAGTCTGTTCTTGTTTGTGGATCTACTGCATCTAAAGCCTCACGGATGTCTATCAACGCGAGGTGAAAGCCATTCACCAAGCTGGCGATCTGGTGATAGGAAGCAGTAGCAATGAAGCTTTTGAGTTTCTGCAGTGCTTCACCAGAAGCTGGTCCGTCGCTCTCATCAACGTTGTTAAAGAGCTCGTTCAGGTCTCGAAAGTCGTCGGCGATTTTGGACCAATTGTCGTCCGACCAATCAGTTGGACACCCTGACAGCAGCCTGTTCCAGTCCTGCGTTTGATCCAGCAGTTGATACGGGATTTTATCCAGCAGCGCGAAGAGAGTGATCCAGTGCGCTTTTTTAAGAGGACGGCGATTGCCCAGTGAGGCTCCCAGCAGCAGTCGATGCCAGGGTCCTTGTGGCCCCTCGCGGCTGATACGGGTCAATGCACTGCCGGTATCGTATACCCGCTGTTGACCCAGGTAGCGCACTGCAGTGCGCGGCGCCTGTAGCAGCCAAGCCAGTGTGTCGGAAAGGGGGAGGCCCGCGTCGGCTATGCGACCTAGCAGGCACTCTTCAGCGGAAATCAAATAACGGTCCTCACTCCAGTATGGGCGCCACGCCTGAAGTTCATCCCATGGGCAGTTCATGTATACCTGCTGCTGCCCATCCCACGGCCACGGCCATTGATCTGCTAGTACCAGAAGTGGAATCAGTACTGGCTGGGCTTTTAGGGCCTGAAGGCGGCGTTTTCGGTCACCTTGAGCCAGCCAGTTATAGAGCTTGGGTGAGGGACATTGCGCTGAACGAATGGCGAATAAAAGCTCTTGGTCCAGACACTGGCAAAACTGCTTCAGCGTGCTGCCAATCTGCTTCAGGTAAAATCGGGTGCGGGGATTGAAGTACCGATTGTTGCTCGCCGTCCAATCGAAGCCGCGGCGATTAAAGCTTCCTAGATCTTCAATCGAAAGGGCTTTCGCCCTCTCTCCAGCCGACTTGCAGAAGGAGGTCAGTAGGACGTCTGCATACCAGCGTTTTTCAAACCTGAGCAGTAGCTGCTGGGCCACCATTGCGGTGGGTTTTCTCTTATGCACGCGGTCCTTGCTGAAGATTTTGCAGGCCTTAACCTGATGACCATCGAAGTACTGGAGGTGATCGCCGATTCTGGCCAGGACCGGCCGTGTTTGATCATCTGTAGAGGGCAGGGCTACGCACCAGCAACGAGTATGGACAGTGGAACTCAGATAGGTATCGATGAAGGAGGTCAGCTGGGAGGGCGGTACGTTAAATTGTAAAGCCCAGGTCTGGGCGACTTCAATTTGCCGGTCTGAGAACTTCTCCAGCTTCGGCGCTAAGATGCGCAGCCCCACCACCGATTGTCTCTTCTGTACGCTCACCCATGACCTCCTCTGCAATTTCGCAGAGGACTGTCAGGTATAGGAATGGTGGGCTTCTAGGGTTAATGCGTAACGGCGTTGTCGGTGATTTATATCGGCAATGGCAGAAGTCACACCCCTCTGGGTTTATTGAGATCTGGTTTGCCATTCAAGTTTGGAAAACTCACCTTGCATCCATTCGATTTGAAGCCTGTGCAACCCCAAAAGTCATAGCCACCGTCCCCTTTTTTTTGTCGCCTTGCGAGGGGTTGATTGCACTTGGGACAGTTGAAAGCGCCACCTGCTGTGGCTGGGCGTGGAGCGGACGCCATCGGCACACTCGGCATTCCACGTTGCTGAGACAGTTCCTCTTCCAGGCGTCTATGCAGACGCGCAACGACAGCTCCATAGGTGTCTTGGCCCTGGGCGATTTTGTCCAAATCGCGCTCCAGCTCCCTCGTAAAATCGAGCTCCACGAAACTGTAGAACCCTTCCAGCTTCGCGATTGTTTCCTCCCCCAGCGGCGCCGGTACCAGCTTGCGGCTTTTTTCCTCAATCATTCCTTTGCTGGTGATGTTCTTCAAGATCGAGGCGAACGTACTGGGACGACCAATACCGCGGCGCTCCATTTCTTTGATTAGACTGGCCTTGGTGTAGCGGGATGGCGGCTGAGTTTTCTTCTTCAGCAGTTCTCCGTTGTGCACAGAGAGGATCTGTTTTGGTGTGAGTGCAGGAACTGGGTTGCTCGCTGCTGCATCTTCCTCATCGTCTGTGTCATCGCCCTTGAGCAGTTTCCGCCACCCAGGATGAAAAAGGGTTTCACCAGTTGCATTGAATCGCAGTGCCTTGCCATTTGGGCCAACCGCGAGCAGTTTTACAGCACGCACGTCGAATACCGCCGCTTCGATCTGGCTGGCCAGCGCCCGGACCCAAATCAACTTGTACAGGGCGAGCTCCTCGTCGTTTTCACCGGCTTTTGCATCAGCCCAATGCGTCGGCGTAATAGCGGGGTGGCCTTCCTGCGCGCCTTCGGCGGCCTTGAATGTACGTCGCACGTCGACGGTCTTCAACCCGATAGATCTAGCTACGGTTCTAATATCCTCCATGGTCTCGTCTGGTACGTTGGGATTATCCGTCCTGTGGTAGGTAATGACGCCTTGTTCATACAATCGCTGGGCGACTTGCATGGTCTTGTCCGGGTCCCATTTCAAGGCGTTGCTGGCTGCTTGTTGAAGTGTGGAAGAGATGAAGGGCGCGGGTGGGTGACGCTCGGCCTTGCGGTCTTCACAGGACTCGACGACGACATTACGTGTGCCGGCGACGAGTTGGGCCAGGTTGGCGTCTTGAACGTAAGGAAAGTCTTTGCTCGCGAAATCCGGTACCGGTTGCCAATCTGCATACCAGGTGGTGCCCTGATTCATATCCGCAAAGTTCAGACGCACACCGAAGTGGTTGACTACCTGAAAGTTGCGGATCTCGCGCTCGCGCAAAACCACCAGGTATACGGCAGGCGATTGCACGCGGCCTGCAGAGGTGGGCTTGCCCATCAGTCGGCGTAGTTCCTGAGTCACCAGGTAACCCACCAAGCGATCAAGTACACGCCGGCATTCTTGTGACGCGACTCTGTTCAAATCAATTTGGCGAGGATTGGCTAGAGCCTCTGCGACACGCTTGAGGGTGATTTCATTGAAGGTGATGCGTTTGTAGGATTTGACCGCCAGTACCTGCTGGATGTGCCAGCTGATGCTTTCACCTTCGCGATCCGGGTCGGTTGCGAGGTAGATTTCATCGGCCTGTTTAGCTGCGGCCTTGATGGTCCGCACGGCCTTAGCGCTCTTATCCAGGATCTCGTACACCGGTGTGTAATTTTTACGGACGCCTGTGGTGATCATGCTGTCGTCCTGCCCTCTGGCCGGCAAGTCACGTATGTGCCCACCACTGGCGACAACCAACCAGTCTTCGCCTGGGCGCAGCTTCTTCATCATTGGCTGAAGCTTTTTGAGCTTCCCAGGTGCCTCGATGATCAATAGCTTCACGGTGTGCCCCTTCTCAATTATGCAGAGAGGGACTGTCACGTCATGGCAGGTAGGGCTTCAATGGGAAATGGTCAATGCACAACGGGAGGCTTTTAGCGGCTAGAGGTTCAGCGTCAGCTGCTGTTCCTGGGCAAAGCCCTTTAGCCACGACGCGCGCATCGCAGGATGGTGGTAAGGGCAGTCATACACCCGTAGCCCTTTTCGGGCGGCGTCAGCACCGGCTGTTTGAACGGCAGTATGAGGGTTATTGAATTGCCGCCTATCTGCTGGTTTCAAAAAAGTTCGAGATTGCGCCACTGGCTATCGGTCCCCGAAGAACAGATCTATTAGACTGTAACATCACGAATAGAGCATTTTTTGCCTCAAATACAGAAGTTTTAAACTTCTGTGCTTGAGATAGTCGAATGGAAGTATGACTCAACCTGAAAGTTAACGAATGGCGCGATTTTTTGCCAACCAATTGGCGGGCTTTATGTCAATTCGTAGCCGGCTCGTCCGTCCAGTTCGCAGCTCTGATCCACGCGATGAAGTCCCGAGTAGATTGTCCGCTTTGAACACGTAGTTGTTCCAGCGTACCGTATAAGTGTTCAGTATCGTCATCCATTTCGTGAAAGTCGACGCGGTATTCAGTATCTAAGCGGTATTCATCGAGCAAGGTGTTTATAAATCGGCGGGCTTGCCAGGTATCAAGGTCGGTTTCTCCACGCCCCCCATCAGATACTCTCCCGTTCGCCACCCAACTGGAGCCCATGATGCTCGGTTTAGGTCCAGGGTGAGCCCGTAGTAGTCCGGAGCATTCACCTCGCTTTCATCAAAGTAAGCCCAGTAAACACGGCCTAAAGCTGGGTGCTCTGCGCTAATGACAACGTACCCTGTTGGGTCCCTCAAAACTTCATCCATCAGCACGTCCTAATTTATAGTGGTTCCCTAATGAGGTTGGGGGAAACGATGAGCTGTTTCCCCCAACACCGACAGCTACACGAATGGGCCGAAAAATTAAGCCCCCTGTTTTCAGAATTGCGGTGGATCGGTATCCGGATATTCATCCGGGCCTGGAGCTGGCTGCGGCCGCGATTCGGGTCTGTTGGACTGTTGCGAACTCTGGTTTTGCGAAGGCGCCAGATTCACCATGGTCACGCGGTGCGGCAGCATGCCGACCCGGCTGGCCTGAATTTTCAAAGCTTCGAATTCTCCTTCGTCGTTCTTCCAGCGGTCCATAACAGCGCGACCGGAAACCAGCACTCGCATACCTTTCTGAAACAGTTGGGAATAATGCTCGGCGTCCTTGTGCCACCACTCCACGTTCGCCCAAAAACCGCCACGATCTTCGTAGCCGCCTTTGCCATCCGGAATCGAATTGTCGAAGTAAACGTTGGCTCGCATAAGTCGACGTGGGTCTTTATTGCCGTTGGGGAATTCTTTGAATTCCGGTGCAGAACCGATATTGCCTTCCCAGCCTTGTACGGGCGTGCCCATGAGTATTCTCCGAGGTTATTGGTGTTGCGTTGGGTTGTTGAGCTGCTGCAGGCGAGCGGTATACACGGCCTCTGCCTGGCCCATTTTTTCTGCGCACTCGGCGGCCTGTTTGGTGATTGAGTGCAGCAAACTCATTTGCATGTTTAGGGTGATGCGCTGCAGCTCCATCACGTAAAGATCCTGCAGCATGGATTCCGGTGTTCTGGGTGAGCCCATCATTTCTGCCCAAACCCCTACGCCCATCCGCCGATCTGTCACCTGCTGCCATCTCAAAAACTGGGTGCCGGCTTGGGTGTTCTGCTCAGTCAACCGCACTGGAACAAGGGTGAATGGATATCGACGGGCCTGGCTCAGCACTTCCTGGGCAAGAGCTTTCAGGTCCGATTCTTGAGCTCGGCAAAGATCGGCAAATTGGGTCAGCTCCCCCTTACCTTTAAAAGGCTTTAAAAGGCCCTTTAGTGAGGCAGCCTGTTGCAGTCGCTGAAAGGCTTCCTGTTGCAGTGGCCGGAAGGCGGTCTGTTGCAGCGACCCATCATTGGAGGGAATCTGGCCCATGCTCTTTAACCCTCAACGGAGTCATCGAGATGATCATCCGTCTCGGTTTGCTGCTGACCGCGGATGATCGGTGGCGCGAAATTCGAACGGCGGGTGCCTTCCAGGATGTCCTGTGGCAGCTCACCGTACCGCTCGTACATTTTGCGGGCTGCTTCAGCCTTGGCATTGTTTGCAGCGAAGTCGTCGCGGGCAGCGCCTGAGTACTTATAGATCTGGGCCAGACCAAACAGTCTCCGCAGTACCGCTGCGCCTTCATCGATCCAGGTTTCCATATCGTGCCGCCCGACAAGACCAACGTGCTGGGCCAGCAGAATGCGTCTGACAATTTCGTCATAGTTCGTCAGCAGGTACACCGCCTGAAATCCCAGGGGGTTGGAGATATACAGCGGGAGGCTGACAGGCTGGATCGACAGGTTTTCGCTAATGCTGATGGCCGGAGGAAGGGAGGCCATGGCTGTGTCCAGTCGATCTTCGATGGTCTTTAGCGCTTCCTTGGAATCGTTGATCTTTTCTTCGAGGAGGATCATCCACCAGTCAGAGTAGGGATCATCCTGTTGGGCGCCACGAGACATCCGATTGACGACAGTGCAGAACCCTGACAGACCGATGATGCCGGCTTTGAGGTCATTTTTAGGGCGCCCCATCCATATACGAGCGGCATGGTGAGTGTGAAGGGTGAGCTTCACATCGCTGCGCAGTGAACCGATGTTGAGCCGGAAGTTATCAGCCATGGTGCAGTGTTTCCTTGGGAAGAGGATTGACGTACCCATGCTGCAATTTGGCTATAGGAGACGCAGCATTAAATGCGTAGCCCGATGGAAGGGGATTTGTTGATGCTTCTATATATAGGAAGAGATGTAACTCGCCTGTGAGCTGATAGCCACCACCGATGCCGGATTCTGCGAAGGTGGTGCGGGCCGCACCACTTGCGTGTCGACCACCACCGATGCCGGATTCTGTTGGAGTGTTGCGGGCCGCAACACTTGCGTGGTGACCTCCGCTGAATCCGGATCCTGTTGGAGTGTTGCGGGCCGCAACACTTGCGTGGTGGCCTCCACTGATGCCGGATACTGTTGAGGTGGTGCGGGCCGCACCACTTGCGTGTCGACCACCACCGATGCCGGATTCTGTTGAAGTGTTGCGGGCCGCAACACTTGCGTAGAGGCCTCCACAGATGCCGGATACTGTTGGGGTGTTGCGGGCCGCAACACTTGCGTGGTGGCTTCCACTGATGCCGGATTCTGCGAAGGTGGTGCGGGCCGTACCACTTGCGTGAGGGCCTCCGCTGATTCCGGATTCTGTTGGAGTGTTGCGGGCCGCAACACTTGCGTGGTGGCCGACACCGATATCGAATTCTGCCAGGGTGATGCGGGTCGCATCACATGCATAGCTGCCGCTACCGATATCGGATTCAACCGAAGTGATGCGGGCCGCATCACTTCCATAGGCTGGCTCTACACCAAACTTCATGGAGGTGTACCCCGATTGGGCTTCAGCAAATTCAACATCCCGCTGAGTGTGTGTTTCGCGGTTTGTATCGACTCAGGACTACGATGCAGAGCTAGCGTCTTTGTCGACTGCGCTGCATCCTCTGGCGGTGCTGAAGAGTCTTGACGTTCGGGAATTACTTTCGCCTTCTCGTCAGGGCTCCATTGGCTGTTGAAGTCGCCACGAACGGCCATTCCGACGAGCGTCATCAAGTAACCCAGCGGGTTACGGACCCCTCCCGAGTCACAGCGGTGGACCCATTGTTTGATGAGCGCCGGTTTCAACTCTGCAGGAACCTTTTGCAGCGCCAGGACCGCGTTCTGCTTCTGATCGACCGGTAGTCGATGCAGTGCACCGAGCAAATCGGCAGCGATGTCGTTTGGTGCGGGCGGTACATGTACAGAGCTTTTACAAACATCTTTGTGTGTATCTGTATACGTACTATATGAGTTCGGATGCCGAACTAAGCCCGAACTCAGTGATTTCCGGCTGAGTCCGGCATCCGAACTCTGCTCCAAAGCGATTCGCTCTTCGCCTTTTCCACTGAGTTCGGTATCCGAACTCAGTGGAGATAGAGCTATATTTTGCTGAGTTCGGATTCCGAACTCAGTCGCTTTAAGAACGACTGGCGCCTGTGCTTTGGTCCAGGCCTGGCTATTCATGCGGGATTCGATGATGTCCAGCCTGCTAGGTAAGCGTTGGCCAACATCAGGATCAGATGCAAATTCCTTCCAGGCAATTTCTGCCACTTCGCGAATCACCTTGGTCTGGTGCTGCATTGACTGCGCGAGTAGCTGCAAGTAGTCCTTGTCGAACTCTAGAGCTTCGGCCGGTGTGACCGGTTCGTCATGAAGCAGGTAGACGTTGCCTTGCACTTGTCCACTCAGATCATTGCGCACCCGTCGCCCCAGGCTAAGCCAACGGGTAAGCCTTAGGGTCACTAATGCTTTTGATACAGTTTCACGTGAGGCAGGCCTACCGGGTTGCATACCCAAATATGGCCGCAGTTGGTCATAGGTAGGGAACGCCGTAAGGCCGTCGTCATTGATCAGTAGGCGAAATACCTGCCAGGTGTTTCTTTCAAGCGGGGTTAAGCGATCATCCAAAAGCAATCGGCGAGGTACCGTTTCGTGTGGGTTCCCGCTGAAAATAATTCCGGAGTAGGGGGAAGACCCTTCAATCCCCGGAGGCGCCGACTCTTTTTTCTGAAGCAAATGAGCTTCAAGGTGACCCGAGGCCGAGTCTAAAAGCGTCGACAAGGGGAGCCGAGACAACCTCATAATACAGAGTCACCTTCCACCGATGTCGCTGCAGGCTGTGCAAGTCGTTGAGAAGACACAAGCTGTAGCCTTCTCGGAAGGCCAGGGTTTGCTGGAGGGTAAAGCCCTTCCTTTATCCAGGACTGAATGCGATGCCAGATGATGGCCAGGCTGAGGTTCTCGTGGGTTTCATCTGGGCTAGTATCCTGTGGAGCATTGAGTTCCTCGGCGACTAACATGGCGATGTCCAGCAACGCGAGACTGTCGCCAAGCTCTACCTGATGCTCTTGCATTAGGTGCGTCCATCGGTACCAAAGCTGAGCGTCCATCTCCTCACTGAATTCGCGCCAACGGCCACGACGTGCCGTCACGCCGATCATGAGGCGTTGAAGGGCCACATCCTGCGGAGACAGCCCGAAGAACTGTTGCAGCATTTGAGTGGTCGCGCCAAGTCGCAGCGCACGTTCAATCATGCGCACTTCTTCATCAGAACGCTGCGCGCCTGACAGTAGTTTTTTTACCATGTCCCCATCAATGGTGACGTTGCACCAAGACACGGGAGTGTTAAGCAGCAAGCTCAGTACTGAAGGTTGTTGGAGCTGAGCCAATATCTCTGGCTCCAGGCCCATTTCGATGCAGCGCCGAAGTTGGCCATTTCGCATGTGATGAAGCACCTGTGACAGGATTGCTTCATTTATTGGTGTCTTGGACATGACGACTCCCCCTTGTAGAGTCCGTGTGTTAACTGGCTGAATTCGGACCGTTGTTGGCGACTGACTGGATTTCCAGGTCAATCAAACGTCTTGCGAGACGAATAATGCGGAACAGCTTCACTAAAGCGCCGTCGCTGAGACGGCATTCACTTTCAGGGGGCTGATCTTTTGTGTGAGGCTGGCCCAGTAAGATCTGGCCCAGCCCGGCTGCGAACTCGAAGTCAGCCAAAGCGTCGATTTGAAGCTCGGGTTGCTGCTGAATCATTTTCAGTACGATGGCCATTGAGCTGCTCAAAGACTGGAGCAGCGTCAAGGTATGTTGGGCTGTGGCAGTAATTTCGACTTCCGCTTCGGGGTGTCGGTAGCTGAATCCGACGCCACCATCGATATCGATAAATTGACCTGGGGCTTTGACCGAGCTGGCTATTTCGCGAGCCAATTGAGCGATGTGCTGACGCAGGGTCGCGGTATTGTCTATTTCGCGTTCGATGTACCAAAGGTCGGAAATGGGATTGAGTCCGCCAGCTTGAACAGGGATGGCCACCAAGGCATTGGAGGCGAAGTCGGGCAAGACCTCACCGTCAAGCGCAGCGAGCTCCCGTTTCATCTTGTCGACTCTGGGAGAAGTCTTCACAGGGCTCGCAACGTGCCCATCGATACGTGCTTGGCGCTCTTGTGGGCTCATTTGCTCCTGCGGAGCAGGTGCCAGTTGCTGTTGCCCCCCTTGAGGTGAAGGACTCTCTTTGGAGGGCGTCGTCTTATGTGTGCTGCCCCCCGAAGTAGTAGGGGGTAGTTGTAGAGGGTTCTGATTAGCCTCAATGCCATTGTTTGAAACGTTAAGTTGAGTCCCCCCCTCAAATTGCGATGCAGGGTACTGTGGCAGCTCAAGAACCGGCGTAGACCGGCGCAACTGGTCCTGGTTCTGAGTGATTTCCAACAGTATCTGCTCGTAGCCGAGGTTCAGCGGTTTTTTTAGCTGATCTATCAGTTCGTCCTGAAATCGCTGGAATAGGAATTCTTCAGCGTCGCCTTCAAACTGGGACAGTACATCTTGGAAGAGCGTATCGAAATCAAGGTGCTGCTCCTGCTCTTGATAATTGCGATCCCAGCACTGAAGAGCTGTTTTGCGTAGCGCAAGCAGTTTCGAGATCCGATCTACGCCCAGCCCTGAGTAAAGTACTCCAGGTATTGCTGGGAGCAGGTAACGGATGCTGTCCTGCATACGACTCAAGTGAGATGCAGAGACCGGGTAGCCATCCGATGACAGCCGCCGGGAAAGCTCTCGCAATGAGATTGATTCCCCTGCCTCTGTTTCATACAAGGCTCTCGCTTTGTCGACCCCAATAGCCCGCTCAATGAACAGGAGCTGGCCTTGCAGGTCGTTTTCAGCCAAGTGGCCGGTGAGCGAGATGATTTCGCCCCGAACGGCGTCCCAGGGGCGAAATAGGCAGTGAAACTTGAAGTACTTCTCGTCGCCGGTCTCACGATACAACTCGTTTAAAATTGCCAGGCGAGTGTTGCCGCCGTTGCGGATCCGGTACTTATCTTCCCCAGGTTTACGGGTGACGGGAGGTGGCGTATCGAGTCCCCGATTCCGTATCGACTCTTTAATTTCATCGTACTTGGGGTTACGAGTCGTCCTTGGGTTCTCGTCATACGGCAGTGTTTCGTCGAGGGTCAATAGCATAGGGGTATCGACGATGGGGTCGCTCATTCGCGCTGCCACCGGCGACTTTGATTCAAACGCAGGCAGCAGCAGCTTATCTTTCATGGTCTGGGCCAAAGACGGTTTCATACTCTGGCTCCAGGTTGCTCGTAAGCTGGGCTTGCCGCCAAAAGCTGGTCAATGATTTTTAAAGCTCGATCCAGAGCGGCCTCAAGTTCGACGGTGGATTCCAAGCGATGAACGATTTCCGAGTTCATTGATCGGGTGTTTTCGCGCGCCTGCATTGCGATACGTTCGCGCATCCCATCGGGAAGGCGAACAACGAATTTTTCTTCGTGCAGACGTTTTGGTTTGTTGATCATGGTGGGCTCCGATGCCTAGGGTAGAAAGTGTGTTCAGCGACGTTTCAACTGATCAGTGAGTTGGGTTGGTAGCCCCTTGATGACTAATGAATTGGACGCCTCGTCGTACTCGATCTTGTCCCCTAGCAGATGGGCTTCAAAACTGATGGACAAGCCTTCGGCACGGCCGGTGAACCGCCGGAATTGGTTGAGAGTGCGTTTATCCAGGGGGATTTCCGGCGACAGGCCGTAGTCCTTATTGCGGATATGGTCGTAGAACGCCTTGGGGCGATCTTCATCGATCAAGCCTGACAGTTCCTCCAGGCCCATGGGTTCACCGAGCTTGGCCTGGCTGGTGGCGTAGTCCACCAGGGCCTTGGTTTTCTCGCGGGCCGATTCGTCTGGCAGGTCTTCGTTTTCAACGAAGTCGCTGAACGCCTTGAGGAGGGTGCGGGTTTCGCCCGGGCCGTCGACGCCTTCCATGCAGCCAATGAAGTCGCTGAAATACCCCGAGATCTTCTTACCGTTCTTGCCTTTGATGTACGAGATGTACTGCTTGGACTGCTTGTTGTTCTGCCACTCGGACAAGTTGATACGCGCCGCCAGGTGCAACTGGCCTACGTCCAGGTGGCGTGAAGGAGTGACGTCCAGATCGTCAGTAACCACCACGCCTTCACTGTGATGGAGCAGGGCGACAGTTAGGTAGTCGGTCATGCCTTGCTGGTAATGGGCAAACAGTACGTGGCCACCGGTGGAGAGGTTGGATTCCTCCATCAGCTTTTGCAGATGCTCGACCGCCGTGTGGCTGAAGGCGGTGAAGTCCTGGCCACCTTCAAAGTACTGCTTTAACCAGCCGCTAAACGGGTGCGCGCCAGACTCGGCGTGGAAGAAACCCCAAGCCTTGCCTTGTTTGGCGTTATAGCTCTCGTTGAGGTCGGCAAGCATGTTCTCGATGGCGACCGATTCGGATAGCTCCGAATCGCGTGCCTGGAGAACAGCTGGTGTGCCATCGGGTTTTTTGTCGATCAGGTGGACGATGCAATGACGGATAGGCATTAGATTGCCTCCTGCGAGTGTAGGGTTTGAGCTCGATCAGCACGACGAATACGGGCTTTGGCGTTGAGGCCTGAGCGGTAATCGCTTGCGGTTGATGAGGTGTAAATCGATCCAAGGCCAGATTTCGTGAACTTGATATGGCCACCTTGAGTGCGAGACACCGTCCAGCCATTCGCTTCAGCAAACTTCACGAGTACACGAAGGCTCTCGCTTTTTCCGCGTAGGAGATTGGTGGTCATAGCTCTGCATCCCTGTCTGCCAGAACGTTACCGGTCTGGATCGCGATGATTTCAGCCTGGTCGCCAGGAAACTTGGTACCGAGCTCATGCAAAAAGTGACGCGTAGCCTCACGTGCTCCAGGCACGCGGAACACCACGCTGCAGTGCTGAACTTCCGCGGGGTGTTGCAGGTGAGACATGACGGCCACTTTCAGCGAGCAGCACTGGAGGTAGCGGGGCACCCAAACCGACCAGAAGTAGCTGGATAGCAAGGCGCCCGCACAGAGCAGTTCAACGGTAATTGTTGCGCTGGGCGTGTTGGTCAGCTCGACGTAGCCGAGCTTCTCAAACTCCAACAGATCCTCACGCATGCTCATTGGGACCACGGTGCTGTGGTCACGAGCAAGGCGGCCGATCGCTTGAGCTAATGCGTCGAGCTCCACCGGGTTGATCCCAGATTTATGGGCATGAGCCACAGCAGAGGCTTCGAACACGGCACCGGCATGGATACTAGGAAATAGCTCGGCGCTACTGTGCATCCGACACCTCCTGAAGCTCCTCGATGTCATAGCTATTGCAAGTAGGGCAAATAAGCTCGTCCACTTCACCGCCGGGTAAGGCTGGAGCGCCACTCACTTGATGTTTCGGGTGGTGGCTATCGCATTGAAGGCACCAGTGAGTGATGCATACGAGAGTATTCATCGCTGAGGTGTGCTTTTTCATAGTTGAGCCCCTTGCCAGCCGGCGTTGGGACTGAGGTTGGCAAACCGGGTCTGATTGGCGATGAAGGCTGTTCGTACGGTCCCAGTTGGGCCGTTACGCGCCTTGCCGAGAATGATTTCTGCAATGCCTTTGTGTTCGCTCTGAGGGTGGTACACCTCGTCCCGGTAGACGAACATAATCAGGTCCGCGTCCTGTTCAATCGCACCGCTATCACGTAGGTCTGCGTTGATCGGGCGCTTATTTGGCCGTCGCTCCAGTTCTCGGTTGAGCTGGGAAAGCGCAACCACCGGGCAATTCATCTCTTTCGCCAGGGCCTTGAGGGATTGGGATATAGCGCTGATCTCGTTGGCTCTGTTTTCCTGACCTGGGCAGCGCATGAGCTGCAGGTAATCGATCAGGATCAAGCTCGGGTGCCCGAAGCGACGAGCTGCTCGACGAGATTTGGCTCTGATTACTGCAGGCGTGAGCGCTGATGAGTCGTCGATGACCAGGCGCTCGCCATAGCCATTGATACGAGAAACCGCTGCAGTCAGCTTCGGCCAATCATCATCATCGAGCTTGCCCTTCAATAGCCTGCCCAGATCGATATGGCCTAGGATGCCCATCAATCGATACATCAATGCTTTGGCCGGCATTTCCATGCTGAAAACCTGAACTGTACGATCAAGCTTTGCCTGCAGAGCCGTATCTATGAAGTTCAAGGCCAGAGAGGTCTTCCCCATAGACGGGCGCGCGCCGAGGATGATCAGGTCGGCTTCTTGAAAACCCGACGTCAGCTCGTCCAGGTCCTCCAGGCCTGAAGGCAGGCCGGTCACGGTGATATTGCCGTTGAAATGTTCGTCTATTTGTTCGACGACATTCGTCAGGCACTGGTTGATATTGACGAATTCCGTTGCGCTCTTGCCCTCACCCAGAGCGAACAGTTGCTGTTCAATTGATTCTTGAACATCCTCCGCACTTGCCAACGGGTCTGTCGCCTCGCGAGAGCATTGGTATCCAAGGGACATGAGCTGTCTGAGCCGAGAGCGATTACGCACGATGGATGCGTAATGCTCGATGTTGGCTACAGACGGCGTGTTTTTGGCCAGCTCGCCCAGATAGCCCAGCCCTCCGGCTTCGTCTGGCTCCTCCAACGCGTTGTGGACGGTGACGATGTCGAACGGAATCGACTTGTCAGCAAGGCTTGCCATTGTCCGGAACAGCAACCGATGGTCGTGTCGAAAAAAATCAGAGGCATCCAGTTTGTCCGCGACGAGATCCCAGGTGTTGTTGTCGAGCAGTAGCCCACCTAACACACCTTGTTCAGCCTCTACGGAGTAGGGCGGTGATAGGTCAAGGTGATTCATTTCCCTGACTCCTGACCTATCTGAAGAAAACCACTCCCGTTGCGTGCCCCCAGGGCTTTGACCATGTCGACTTCAACCTTCGCTGAATTGATCATGACCTGAGCAACCTCCGCTACCGCTTTAGCCCGTTCAATTTCCATTGGTTTTTCCGGGTCCAGGAGGCTCTCGATCGCGACGAACAGGTGATTACGTAGATCTTCAATCTTGTTCTTCATTTTCAACCTCCCGGATGGTGCGTTTGAGTTTGCCGATAGCGCGTATTGCGGATTTCAGCTCTTCCGGATACCGATGAATGGTGTTACGACGCATGCGTTCTGCTCTCGTCAGCAACTCCAGGTTATTCAGGGCTATATGGGCCTTGTTGCCGTCCTTGAAGCACACGCACATGTTTAAAGGGACAGGTCCGTGATGCTCCTCCCAGAGCAGTACGTGCACCGCTTTCCAGTCAACGGGTGGATAACCGGTATCGGTGATTTTCTTCTGCTGATAGCCGTCAGGAGTCGTGCGCAGGCTGCCAACAGGGAGCCAGTTCCCCGGTTTATTCCCCGCCTTAAACTGCGTTTGAGTCATGCGGCCAGAGGAGGGGAGCCCCTTGAGGCCCTTATTCCATGGGACGGATCCCTTGGGAAAGCGGAATTCAGCGCCCAACTTGCCGTCAAGCCGGCCACAGAGACTACTGCGAAGAAACTCGGCGCTTTTGCTCAAGCCCAGCCGTTTGGCTTTGGCGTAGACCTGATAGACGCTGAGCCCCAATTCGGCGGCTAGGACCTGAGTCGGTTCATTGGGATAGCGGGCAATGAGCGAGCGCTCTTCTGCCTCACTCCAAACATGGTGTTTGTGAACCGGGGCAAGCCCAAGTTGGGATCTGGCTTGTTCCAGCGCCGCCATGGCCAAAGGTGAAAGCGAATGAGTTCTCATTGGCTCCCCCCATGCCCAAGGGCTCCTTGTGACTGCTGTCCAACACCACGATGCAGCCTGGCATGCTTGCCCTGGTCCCATCCCGCTTGCAAGGAGCGGGTGTCATGACCTTTGGCTTCGATGGGCTTGATAATGGCCAGGGTTAGTTTTGGGTGATGCCATTCCAGGTAGGCTTGGATCTCCAGCGCTGTATTGTCGTCTATCCCGCCTGCAAACTGGTTCACCTTAGAGGCGACGGCATTGAGCCAGCCCTCGGCAAACAGTTGGCCGCGGTGACGTTTGGTTTTTAGTTGGCAGCGCTTCTGCTGGGCAACATGAGCTCGTCGGGCTGCGACAAGCTGGTGATGCAGCGTTGAATAGGTGTGAGCTGCCAGCTCGGGTGAAATGCCTTTCCCCAAGAACTTGAAGGACCAGCCAAGTAGCGGATTGAAATACGCCAAGTGGCTGCAATCGAAGGCTTGGGAGCAGATTGAGGCCAGGTTGTGCAGCCAATCCTGCGGTGCCCGACGGGTTTTGGTACCCACAATGGATTCTTCGATTGTATGGGCAGCAACTTCGGTGTGTTCCAGGTTGTACTGCTTCATCAAATGGCGAGCTTGACGAAGTGCAATTTCCACTTCGTTTGGGGCAGCGCCTTGTGACTTGGCCAGCGCCATGAGTTTGGCAACCTTGCTGAGGACTTTTTGCTTGTCCATCATTCGCCCCCTTCCTTTTGAAGGCTGGGGGAGAGCGCCTCTGACCACAGGCGAAGTGTTTCTTCCTCATCAGCAGAGAGGTGAGTCTGTGCAAGACAGTCCGCAACCTTCTGTTTCAAGGCATCAAGACGGTCTTGAACACTCGAGCCATCGTCGTAAGCAATCTCTTGCTCAACAGTTTGCACAACGTCATTACGCAGAGAGAGAACCGTGCTTATCCAAAAAGCACTTGGACTGGTCCAGCCAATAAGCTTTCGAGTTCTGGCAGGCGACAGGTAATCACGGAGCCTGAGATTGAACTCCCTAGGTGAATAACCATTCCTGAAAACGTCTGCGCGATTGAGCGTCAGCGCTGTTTTAAGAATATCTAGGAGAGGGTCCAAAGCCGTTGACTCAGGAACAAAAGGTTCTAGATATGTTTCAGCTACCAGGCGTTTGGCTTCGGCATATCGACTTTGCTGACGGCGTTTGGCTTGGCTTTCGTCGCGGCCGCGCTTTTCCTTCGCGTGCTTTATGTTCGAGTTCACAGACTCGATTAGCTTCGCGGCGTCTTGCAAAAGCTGAATCTGTTCAACGCTCAACTGGGCGCCAATCCGACCGGGTAGATGGCAACCGCTTGTCAGGGCTCTGATTTCTCGTGCGGTTCCACTGAGCTTGGCTTGCAAGCTGCGCAATTGCTGAGCGCTGTAGTACTTGCCAACCTCTAGGATGAGATCTGCAGTAATACTGCGGGCGTCGGTAATGGAGGGCTTCGCCATTTCAACGACCCTCCCTCACCAAGTTGGCTACCTTTTCCTCGGTCATGGCCTCGAAGCGGTCACGCCATTCTGGAAAAAGCTCAATGGCCAAACGGCGGATGACGACTAAGGCTGCCGGGGATATTCGGTTTGAAGGCTGTCGGTATTCCAGGCGGTGTACTGGGACGCCCAGGGAAGAACCGCTACGAAACACCACTGCGCTGGGGACGACGCTATCCAGAACGTTGATTTCGTCATTGTCCTGGAAAATTTCCCGTACCGACTGCTCGATCATTTGCGCGTCAGTGGTTTGGTCGAGATTGTTGACGACTATCCGCACGGGTGGGATTTTCATGCCCAGGCGCCCATAGGCGCGCAGGCCGTCCAACATCTGCATGGTTCCCCGGCTGAACTCCCGTGCAGCGAGCATATTGGGCGGAAGTGGGGATATGACCAAATCAGAAGCTAGGACCACCATTTCGAGCATGGCCGATCTGGCGCCTTGGGTGTCAATCAGTACCAGGTCGAAATGATCTTTGAACGCCGGCATCAGGTTGGCGAGCCGCAACCGTCCGTCAGGTGCTTGCAGGAGCAGGCTGTTCAGTTGGTTGTTGATGTCGTTGGAAATGACAAGCGACAGGTTTGGTATCGCGGTGCTGGATATGATCTTGGCTGATTCGGTGATATTGAATGCCAGCAGGTCGTAGATGCCCCCCTGAGCTTCGTCGACCAATTGGTAATACGAGGAGAGTGAGGGCTGTGCAGGATCTAGGTCGATGAGGAGCACGCGCAGGCCTGCATCCGCACAAAAAGCGCCGAGGTTGGCCTCGATGGTGGTTTTTCCTACGCCGCCTTTGGTCGAAACGACCGCAGAGATTTTCATGGTTTGGAGCCTCTAATGTGGGTTCATTAGAGGCTGCGAGGCCACGGAAACAGCTATGTGTAGCGAACACGATCCTGGGCTTTGAAGCACTAGAACCAATTGTCTTTTAACCAATTGGTCGTAGGTTCGAATCCCACACGACCCACCATTTTCAAAGCGGATGTGTGTTAAGTAGGGCGGAGTTGAGCAGTATCTACTCGATCGACATGCAGCCGTCTGCGGCAAACAGTAGTTTTGTTGTCGCATGATGTCAATGTGCAACGGCTTTTCGTTGCACATGCCGGGGTATAGCGCAGTCCGGTAGCGCGCCTGCTTTGGGAGCAGGATGTCGGGAGTTCGAATCCCCCTACCCCGACCATTTCCGCTAAAAAAGACGCCATTTAGGCGTCTTTTTTTTGCCTTTTTTTTGTGCGTTCATATTTTTTGCGCGCAGATGCCTCTACTAACGCGACGTTGGCATGCTCGATACGTGCTTGTAAGCGGTAGGGCGCTGCTGCTCCGTCGGCGCGCTTAACCCTGATCGTTAGTCATGGTGATAATTTGGTTGGTCTCGCTAATGCAGCGCTCGAATACCCTGATGCCATGCTTGGCCTTCTGATTGCAGAAGACATGAGAGCAGCTAGGGTATTCATTTCTCCAGGCGGATGTTCCTGAGCGCTCTGAGGTTCCTGTATTTCACCAAAGCAATTAGCTACGTGATTCAAAGCTTGCTTAAGCGTTGGATTCGTCGACAGTTCCATGGCTATAGCTATTTCTTCCAAGGCTTTGGAAGAGGGCAGCTTCACAGTTGGTCTATCTAGTCTTCTGACCGTCCCATATGATCGTGGTGACGCTCCGCTCGAGTCTTCGCGCCGGATACGCTTTAATGCCCCTTGCATCACGCTACGCTCATGCAAGACCGTGCGCATGTGGCTGTAGTCGACCTCGACATAGCTCATCGTCGTCGCGATGTTTGAATGATTCAGGAGATTTTTCGTGAGATGGATATTGCGATCTGGTTCTTTCATCAGATCTGTGGCTAAGGTATGACGAAAACGATGGGGGGTAATTCGGGCTCCAAATTTTTGGGTTAGCTTACGGTACATTGCTTCGACCTGATCCGACGTCATTACTCGCCCACGGTAATGCATTGAAAAACGGTTTACGTTGAACAATTGGTCATCTGAGGTGAAGCCAGCGCGCTTCGCTTTATCCATAATTAGTTTTAGGTGGGGCGCAAGACCTTCCATGATGGGCACAGAGAACTCTCGATGTGTTTTTTCTGTTTCACCACGGATTAGAATCATCTGCTTATCAAGATCGACGTCTTTGTAGCGCAAATGCAATAAAGCATTGAGTCGTATGCCGGTGTAGTAGAAAACCTCGAACACAGCAAGCCAAAACCAAGCAGGTGTTACTTGGCTGCGCTCATTTGTGCAGCGTTCTTCTGCCTCTAGCGTTTCGAGCCAATTCCTAGATCTTTGAATTAAATTTGCATCGAGTATTTTGCTAGGGCGTTTTGGGGGAGTTACACAGGTTTCTTTGAATGGGTTGACCGTCGTATGTATAAGCATTTCGTGTTTTAACGCATATTTCCATACAGTACGTAGGTGGCTCGAATAAGTATTCCAACTGCGTTTAGCCTTACCATTTGCCAGAAACTCCTTTCGCCACGAGAGGATCGACCGATGGTCAATCTGTTCGATTGGGGTGGCCCCGAAATGTGCGAGCATCGCTTTGGCTGAGGACAGATAAGTCTTTGTAGATGCTGGCCGAAGGTCACGCGCAAAGATATATTCCTCCGTGAGTTGCAAGGCGGTGGTCATTGTTGGGACTCCATTGATTCTAATTTTAAAGAAAGGCTTGCGTTATCGAGAGGTACTTCTGAGAAAATGGTGAGGGGGTCCAATAGTAAGTAACCCTTCAGCTGTTTTGATTTGCGAGGGCCGATTACGTCGCAGTTCCAGATGTTCAGGCTCTTCAGGGTTTTTCGATGAAGTTTTTGCTTCTCGAAACTTCGTTGAACCAACTGCCAAGCGTTGACTTGCTGTGCTTTGGCTTGCTGTTCAATATGGGGGAACTCAAGGACGTAGCGCTTGAATATTCCTGGCGTCACCAACATAGCGGTCCCCGCTACGGTATGTACCAGTGCTTTGGTGTCGTTAATAATGATTTTCCGAGATGCGATCCCTTGTTTAAGCCATTCAACAAATCCCTGGCCGAGCTCGGTGTTACTGGGCATTGCAATGACTTCTTTATCAGTTGCTGCAGGCACGCCTTCTGGGTTAGGAGAGTGGAGGGGCTCGCTATCATAGGGTTTCGACGACGCGCTCTGTATTGGTGAAATGGAACTGCTTTGGGTGTCTTCTAGTGGCTCATTGACATTATTTAGAAGTGCCAGTAGCGCGTCAAATTCAGCGCGATCATCCGAAGGGCGTTGTGGTGTATCAGCGGATGCCGTTGGTGCCGGCGTTAATGGCGCTGGTGCAGCGTTAGCTTCAGCCGCTTGAGGTGAGCTTTTCACTGGAGCAGCGCTGGGACTTTGCGCCGCCAGCTCATCCACTGCATTGCCAGCCTCAACCTCAAGGGTGCCTGCGTAAACGGTGGGCCGTTCGTTGGGATCACTCCAAATCAGTGAGGGTGAAAGCTTGAGCAGGGTGAAGGTATTTCGCCAGCCACGACCGTTGTCGATTGTTGCTTTCCAGATGGCCTTATCCTGGGCATTGGTCTGGATAACACCTTGGTCCTGGAGCATGTTGAAGAAGGGCGCGTTCGAGCTGGGTACACCTTCAACGCCTTGGGTCAGCAAGTAAGCGCGTAGTTGATCGGCAATCGGTTTGCTGACGAGCCATAGAGCCTCTTGTGTCAGCCACCCATCTGAGGGGCCATCAGGCTGATTCAGTTTGAACGTGTCACGCACCAGGTGGCGCAAACCGTCCGCCAGTTGACGTTGCAAGGATTGTTTTGGCGCTGACAACGCACGAGCAGGGTTACCGCCGAGTTCCTGCGCGACAGAGGCTTGGTCGGCCTTGACCACAATCTCGCCCAATATGCCGGCGTGCTCATACTGGCCGGCCAGCACAAAGATCAGTTGCGACCAGGCTTCGGGGAAGCCGCTGAGCCAGTCTAGGATTTCCGAGGAAAGGATCTGCGCGTAGATCAGTGCGGCAGCGGCTCCGTGCAATTGGTAGTTGCGTCCTTTCACATAGCGAAAGCGATAAGGGCGATTGATTGGGCCATGCCATGGGTGCCAGGTTTTACCTCCCTCAAGTTCGATGTGTACGTCGACGGCAATCTTGCCGAGGTCGTGAATCAGAGCGCCATAAGCGGCTGCGGCAGTCCATGCTTCGGCCTGGGCCGATTGAGACTCCGGTGGTGCACCTATGGGTAGGAGGTAGGTCTGTCGAATCTTAAGCGCATAGGCGACGATCTCTAAGCCGTGATCAAGCATGCCGCCTGGGTGTGCATGGTGGTGGTTCTGCGAGGCAGGGAGCTGCTGGACCAACTCTGCGTAGCGCTCCAGTGGGCGCCGATAGAGCTCCACAAACTGTGAGCGTGATAACGAAGCACGCTGCCAGATGTTCTCCAGCAATTTTTGACGCCGTGGGGTCGCCAGCAGATCCTGTCCCTGGGCAGGTTTCAGAAAACCGTTTGGTGAAGAGGCTGCAGCAGGTAAAGGTTTGCTGCGGCGGAAAAATGAGAACATCACCAGCTCCATCAATGAATCATGGACTGGCTTTTCCGCTATCTGGTGGGTTTACTTCAATGGGAAAAGGTCACCGGCTGCATTAGGGTATTTCGAGAGGCGTTACGCCATCAGTGTGACGCTTTAGGTGACTTCGCCTGCGCAGAACAGTTGCACGACTAGGTTCCGAACCCTTTTTTATTGAGTGTCGCTCCAGGAGTTGCGACTAACTGCAGGTGAGGGCGATGACCTTTTTGCGTAGCAAGCCCTTTCGGGTAGGGCTTTTACCCTTGTGAACCATTCCATTCGCTTTTAGAGACCATTTACCCTTTTGGGCCATTTGGCGGTGGGCAGGAGTAGGGCGTCCGCGAACGCATGACGGCGCATCCGTTTATCCATTGGTCTTGCGGCGGCGTGAAATCAGGATTATAAATAATGTCAAAGCGCCTCCAGTTTAAGGAGGGCTAGGAGAAGCATGATGACCGCCTACACCTCACAGACCGTTGCAAGCCGCTTGGGCTATAGCCTTGGTCGTGCGGTGCGCATCGTTTGGTGCAGCGAGAACCGCACTTTACGCTGGGTCAAACGTCTTGCCCTAATAGCATTAGCTGTATATTCCTGGGTATGGTTGGCTCACGCGTTCGTTGCAGTGCTGACTGTTGGGCTAATCTTGCTGGCTTTGGTTGTAGGAGACTTTTCCAGACTACGTGCCATAGGCAATTCTGAGGATCGAGATGCTCCGTACGGGCGAAACGTATTCGGCCAACCATTAGACCCATGGGGTAATGTTGAGGGTGAAATTTCTGATGAGGATAATTTTTCCCGGTGATTTAAGGTATTGAACCCGCTTACGGATCTATCCAGAATGAATGGATCCGTAACTTCCTGAGTTTATTATATTGCTTTTTTGATAATGTCTGCTCCTGCTGAACCTGCTTTTTCAACAGGTTGCGTCCCACGTGTGAGCCCCTCCAGCGCCTTGCCTGCACTTATTCCAGCCCAGCCCAGTGCGCCTATCCAAAACATGGGTAGGATGATGAACATGGCTCCCATGACGAAGTTCAGGATCGCATCCTGGACCGTTGAGTTCAGTCCCATGACAGGGTCAAAAGACAAATGGGGTGAGCCTGCTCCATACAGAGCGTCCAAGATAGTTGTGTCTACCCACCGCGCCAGTTGAAACCAAAAGTCCACAAAGATCAGCGCAAAAAATACCACCGTCATGGTCATGGCCACCTGCAGTTGATAGGCACCCACTACCAGTACCAGCGGGATGCAAATCACCATCGCCATCTTCAAGAACGCCATAATCATTGGTAGCGCCTGACGAACCATGTCCATAGCCGGGAAGTATGCCAATGAGCCCAGTGCTACCCCTAGGGTGCCGGTGACACGGGCTGCGCCATTCCACACCGTCCCGTTAATTTGCCCACCGTAGTCCGTATAAACATCCCCTTTCACCTGGTTCGAAGGCGAGACCAGTTGCCGAACAAGTGAGTCGGTCACTTCGTCCTGGGACAGCCACTTCGCCCAACCAAGCATTTTTGTCATGAGGTCAGGAGATACCTGATCTTTGATACGATCTCGTAAGCCTACTCCGCTATCGGACCACCATTGTTTACAGGTTGGATATCCTCCACCTCCGCTCACCTGTGGCAACCCCACATCACGCGAAGCGTTGTATGGCCAGGATGTTCTGGGTGTTTTGGAGTAGTCCGTGTCGTAGTAGCCCGAGGTGTTCAGCAAGAAGTGGGAGCCGATCCAACTAAGGTCCTGCAGGAACTGGGGATCATTGGCTTTAGTGCCCATGTCTGGTTGACGCATGAAGAGACGGGCGCGTGAAGGCCCGTAACAGTCGTGGGTGAAGTCGCCGATTTCCTGGGCCAGCAGTGGGTTGTTGATCTTGGTGTTGTTCACCTCCATGCGGACTTGTCGCAGGTCGGTCCCACAAGGGATGGCTGCGACTGCTCCGTTGGTTAACCCTTTTGACAGCGCATGCATGAAAGCCCACCACATGGGCATCTGCGCACTCTTTCCAGCCAGAGAGCTGAATGTCGTGTTCCAGCCGGTGTCAGCTGGTTTGGGTAAGTTGTACTGGCATTGCTGGGCTCTACTTTGATCGAACGCCAAAGTATCGAAGCTCACATTGACGGCCGGGACTGCGAAGAATGCGACGACGACGTACCCAACGTAGATGTTGGTCTCGATCCGGGCCAGTGAAAGCACGCCTTTGTTACCCTCATCAGCCCCTTCGCCACGGACCTTGAGCCATTCTCGAATCACGATTATGCAGAAGGGCAGGGCGAACAGGCCGGTATCTGAAATCATGTCCCAGATGCCGTTGTTGATGATCCAGCCCACCAGGGTGAGGTAGTACTCCAGATAGTCATTGGTGTAGAGCGTCACTGGACACCTCCTCCCTGATACAGCACTTTGCTCATCTCAACCATGGCAAACAATAAAGCCACCATGACCTCGATCTTCAGCAAGCCTTTGCGCCTCGATTGCGGCAAACGAGCCTTGAGCTTGAGCCAGGCAACCGTCAATGCGATATAAAGCATCAGTCGCCAGGTGAGCAGCGTCCAGTAGTTGTCGACACGCCATGCTTGCCATTGCTCAGCACTGTCGAACATGCTCATCAATACGGCGTTGAGTAATACCACGAGTGCTGTAGCGGCTAGCAGAGTGCCTAGAACAACGAGAATGCCCCGCCCGACTCGTCGAGTCAGCGAGCGGTTGGGGGCGGCGGCAGGATCTTGAATATCAGTCATGGCCTACACCTCACTATTTGCTTTTGGCAGGTGATTGCAACTGATTCAGGCGATCCGTTTCTGGATCGCCTGGAAACACGCCGCGTGAGTCTTCGGCCCGAGCTTTGCCGCGTTCAATGATGGTCAGTGGTGAGTTCTTCGCGAGCTGCTGACGCATGTCCAGCTCCATTTTCAGGTTGCTGATTTCCTGTTGCAGCGACGAGCTCTGCTGACCGACTGCCTGAACGGCTAGGTCGTTAGCCGCGACGTTTGGTTCTCGGCTACCTGCCATCAGGGTACGTTGAAGGGTCAAGGCTTTCTCCAGTACATCCGACAGCGCGACTTCGGAGGCAAGTCTGCGAGCGAGTACGTCTTGATCTCGCTCATCCTTGAGAGCCGCCACAACACCACGGGTGATGGGCAGAGAGTTGCTGCTTGCGGCTTCTAGGTTTTCGACCGATAAACTTTTGCTTCCAGTCAGCAGCTCCTGCAGTGCCTTAAGCTTGGTGTCGTAGGTTTCCTGGATCAGTGGTGTGAGGCCTACACCCGCTGCTGTCACCGTTTTAGGGCAACTGTCACAGGTTTGTTGTTGCTGTTCTCCCAGCACACGATTGGCGAACGTAGTGGCTTCCTGGGGCGATGACCAGACATTGCAGACCATGCCATTGTTGCAGCTGTCTTTGCTTATCGAGCCGGTGTCACCGGCCGCACGTTTGTTCAGCAGGTTGTAGCCTGCTTTGGTAACGTCCCCCACGATACGAATGGGCTTCTGACCGGAGCCGCCTGCTCGATCACCTCCAACCCAGGTGACGCCATCGTTGCCACCTTTCTTTTCGACCTGCTCCACAGCCGAGACTGCGTCCGTGTTTGACGTCAGCGCCTGGCTCATTGCCTGACCTTCAGCGAGCTTGCCCCAACCCATTTGATTGCCGGCGATATCCGCCATTTTTTCGCCAATGGCCCTGCAGGTGCCTTTGGACCGGTCAAAGTCCAATCGAGCTTGCAAGATGCCGTTCGTGATGAGGTTGTACAGCGCTGGATTTGCGCGTTGGAGGATCAAGGCTGGCAGCGAGGCGACGGCGCTGGTGGCGTTCTGCACCACCGAGCTCATGATGTTCTGGAACCCAGAGGTGGCACCATTCAACTGGTTTTGCAGGGTGTTGCTCATGCTCATGTTTCCGCAGACCAGGTTGTTGTTCCAGCCACCGCCGACGGAAATACTGTCCATGTTGCCGGCGCTCCCCATTGTCACGGCGTTCCCCCCGCCGATGTTGTAGAGCACGTCGTCGCCAATGACGCTGCCAGAGGAGGAGACATTGATTGGGTCTGCAGATTGAGCTACTGCGCTGCTAAAACAGCAGATGAGGCAGATCGCCAAGGGGGTGAGTTTCATATGGTGCTCCGATCACTGAAGTTCATTGGAAGTCCGTACTGCCCAGGAAGGTCTGGCCACGACGTTGGCAGCACGAATACGGACGCCAGAGCGCCCAGGCGTATCCGCCGTCCTGGGCATCGATATTGGGGGGGATGGTTGGAAAGGTTGCGCAGGTGGGATTGAGCACCGGGGTCAGTTCCTGCCACTTGCCGGTGGAGGCGTCACCTTCGCGTAGTGGCCCTGCAGGCCAGTAGCCGGGGTAGGGAATGGCAAGCATTGGCAGATAGACATGTACTTGACCCAAACGGGTGACCACGTCGCCGGCACGCTGTGCAATGACGGCACCGGTCTTGTAGTCATCGGTCTGGTTGAGGAAGCCGCTACGGGGGTAGACATTCCCCCAGCTGCTTGCAGTGAGCAGGCTACCGACCTCGCGCAGACCAGGAATGAGTGCTTCGGGGTATACGGCCTCGGGCACGCCATATCGCCAGGCGATCGGGTCCAGGGTACTGAGGAAGTAAGGCACAAGAGGTAACGCTGCGCCTTTGCATACATATCCCGAAGCGCTGGCGAACTGGCTTAACGTCGCGCCACCTGGATGGCCAATGACGTCGGCTTCCTTGAACTTGATCATGTTGTTTTCGGCGACGTGGTTGGTAGTGCCGTCATTACCGGCTTGGGCCATAGGGTTTGGAGAGCCAAGCGGTGACATCTCAATCCACGGATTGGCTCCCGTGTTTGAGTAGGCCGACACCACAGCGTCCGGCACATAGTGACGAACTTTGGTGGACGTTTTGACCTTGCAGCCGAAGGGCGTGCAGAGGAGCCAATAGCAAATGCCGACCACCTTGTATTCCAGGCACGTAGGCGACAGTGTCGAAGCAATGATTGTGGCCGAGGTGATCGCCGCTGATGCGCTGCAGGACAAGCTGAAGGCGATGGCCAGTGACAGCGGGCGGATCGCTAAGCGTGAGCGTCTCATCGTGACAGGCTCCTAGCTCGATCAATCTGCGCTATGGCTTTTGCCACGTCCGCCTCCCCGTACACAACGTAGCGGCGGTCGACGACAACTGCGGGGATTTTTTCAACCCCAACACTCCAGGCATCTGTAATGCCCTGCTGTGCTTGAACCAGGTCGCTTTGAAGACGTTTGCCGGCTGGACTTGCCAAGTAACGCTGAATGGTTACTTCAGCCTGGCGTTGATCGTTAGGAAGCTGTTGAGACAGCAGCTCTTCGAGGCGTTGCTGATCGTCGAGACGAATGATGCGCACGCCAGTAGGTACGGACACAGGATGTGCCTGATCAGTGATGACCCACGTTTCCGCGTGTGCTGTGGCAGACAGGAACGTGAAGGCCATGGAAGCAAGCCAATGCTTCGTCGTGGGGGAAGGCTTATGGATATGGGGCATCGCACCGTACCTAAAGTGAGTTCAGGTACAGGAAACCGGATGGCCGCGTTCCGTGCAGTAAGAAATAGGAGTTCGAGTGGTATAGGTTTTCGGTAGGGCTCAATTCAGGTTGGAGGGCATTTGGTCGGCTCAAATTGACGCGACTTCCGCGGCGCAGTTAACTGTGTATCCATACAGTTATTTGTTCAGGCCAGGTATATGAGCGTGACCCTTCTTGGTCCCATTGCCAGTGGTGGTGTATCACTCCCACTGTATTCCTCCCAGGTGTCTGCCGGCTTTCCATCGCCGGCAGCGGATCACCTCGAAAGGTTGATATCGCTGGATGAGCTGTTCGAAATCAGGGCACCGCACGTGTACCTGGCCAAGATTTCTGGGCACAGCATGCAGGGTGCCGGTATTTTCAACGGTGACCTGGTGATCGTCGACAGAAGCAAAACGGCGCGGCATGGCGACATCGTCATTGCGGCGCTCAATGCCGAGTGCGTGTGCAAGCGTTTGCACCATCGAGATGGCCAAGTGGTGTTGATGGCCGAAAATCCCAAGTTTCCGCCCAGATACGTGATGGAAGGTGACGATCTGGTGATTTGGGGTGTGGTCAATTACAGCGTGCGCGATCATGAGCGATCATCATGAACGTGAAAGGTGCATCCCATCCAGACCAGCCAGTCTTTGCATTGGCAGATTGCAACAGCTTCTATGCCAGCTGTGAGCGTGTTTTTCGGCCGGATCTGGCCAGCACGCCCATTGTGGTACTCAGTAACAATGACGGCTGCGTGATTGCGCGTAGCTACGACGCTAAGCCCTTTGTGAAAATGGGCGCGCCTTTCTTTCAGATCAAAGACACGCTGCGTCGTCATGGGATCGTGGCGTTTTCTTCCAACTACGCGCTGTACGGGCAGCTGTCTGAAAGGGTCATGACCCTTGTAGAATCAATGGTTTGCGATTCAGAAATTTACAGTATTGATGAAATATTTTGTGACCTCTCCGGCATGCCCGGTGACCTCACCGAATTCGGTCGAAAGATCCGTGCCAAAGTCTTAAAACATACCGGAATTCCGGTGGGTGTGGGCATTGCCCACACCAAAACCCTGGCCAAACTGGCCAATCACACCGCAAAACGCCTGCAGGCGCAGACTGGCGGCGTCGTGGATCTGTGCGACCCCTTCAAACGCGACTGGGTATTGCGCAACACCGCCGTGGAAGAGGTGTGGGGTATTGGTCGACGCATGACGGCGCATATGCACGCCCTGGGCATTCACACCGCCATGGACTTAGCCAAGGCTGATCCTGTCTTGCTCGGGCGTAAATTCAGCGTTGTCCTGGAGAAAACGGTGCGCGAGCTCGCCGGCACTTCGTGCCTGGCCCTGGAAGAGGCCGCACCGGCCAAGCAGGAGATCTGCTGCAGCAGAATGTTCGGCGTGCGCCTGGAGACGATCGAGCCGATCAAAGAGGCGGTGGCCACCTACGCGCAGCGTGCGTCGGAAAAGCTTAGGGCCCAGCATTCGCTGTGCAAGAAGATCCGCGTGAGCATTCGGACCGGCATGTTTAACCCCGACGAGGCGCGTTACGCTAACGGCGTGCTGGTGGAGCTGCCCTATCCCACTAATGACGTGCGATTGATCACCAAGGCTGCGACGCAGGCCGTGGAACGTCTATTCCGTCCTGGGTTCCGATACAGCAAGGCCGAAGTGTTGCTGATGGATCTGCGTCAACCGGGTGAGTTCACCGATGATCTGTTTGCGCACACGCAGCCGGCGGCGGCCGACAAGGTGATGAGCGTCCTGGACGAAATCAACAACCAATGGGGACGCGGTACGCTGCGCGCGGCGGCTGTGCCGGCGGCGCCGGCTTGGGCGATGCGCCGTGAGTTGATGAGCCCGAGCTACACCACCCGGCTTGACCAGTTGTGGACGATCAACGCCAATTGAGGCGTCAGGATCTGGAGGGAGTGTGTATGTGCAGTCATTACGAAGCACCGGCGCCGCAGCGGGTGGCCGAGACATTTGGCGTTGAGCTGTTTGAACAGGGCAAGCTGGATCTGTACCCAGGATACAGCGGGCCTTTCATTCGCGGTGTGGAGCACGTCGACGACGAATCGCCGGCGCCGGTGGAGGTGCTGCAAGGTGCGTTTGGGCTGATCCCGACCTGGAGCAAGGACACCAAAATCGTGCGCAGCACCTACAACTGCCGATCGGAGACGGCCAGTCAAAAACCATCGTTCCGCACGGCTTGGCGAAAAGCGCAGCACTGCATTATCCCGGCCGCAGCCATCTATGAGCCTGACTGGCGATCAGGAAAGGCGATCGCCACGCGCATTGCGCGGGCAGACGGTGAGATAATGGGCATCGCCGGCCTGTGGGAGCAGTGGCGCAATCCCGGTACTGGGGAGACCCTGCACAGTTTCACCATGCTGACCCTCAATGCGGATGATCACCCGTTCATGCGCCACTACCACAAGCCCCAGGACGAAAAGCGCATGCTGGTGATCCTGCCTCGAGGGTTGTATGGGGATTGGTTGAATGCCGGCGCCGGCGACAGCATGGCGTTCATGCGTCAGTACCCGGCCGACCGCCTGGCTGTCGCCCTGTAATGCAGGACAGCGGCTACGCCCTGCCCTGAGCCACTAAAAAAGAGCGTGATGGAATGACAAAAGAAGAACTACGACAGCAGCTGCAGGCGCAGCTTGATCAGCATCTGCAGGTGCATCCTGACGCGGTGACGCTTTACGCGGCCGTGCCTGAGCCGGAAACCAAGCCGTGGAAAAAGAAACCGAGTTTGCTCGATCAGGCATTTGCCCAAGACCTGGCGCAGATTGAGAGGGAGTTGCAGGGCAAGGTCTAACATTCCCTGTTATGAAAGAAAAGCAGCGTCGAGGCGAGCTGGTGCGCTAGGTGTAGTAGTAACGGGACTTACGTCGAATTGAGTCCATGTCCTTCGTGTGCTTGACATGACCCAGCCAAGCTTGAACTTTGGCGACATTGGCTTCACAAGACATTTTGATAGGCAGGTTGTGGCCGACGGTTGTCCAGGTTGGCAAATCACTTAACCGCGTCTGAGACCAGCAGGACGGGGAAAGTTCTCTAAAACCACAAGCTCGGCAAACCCATCAAGCCCTACGTAAGCTCCGAATTTTCTGATATCGTCCGGGTAAGGAAGAAAACGGCCTCGATAGCAGGTTTCTAAAAAAGGAGTAAGTGCCAGCATGTCGTCTTTTACTAAAGCCAAAAATTCTTTACGTCTCCCGATCTTTTTTAAGCTTGTAGCGTCCCTTAAGTCTCTTAAGAAAAGAAATCTGCTTCGAGGTTACGCTTCTCAAGAGTTAAGGATAAAAAGCGCAATTGATGACATCCGGAAAGGGAACACCATCGATGATATTATGACAATTGGAGCTCTATTAAAGGGCCCCAAAGGGTTGATCGCCGGTGAGACAAAGAAGACGAGCAGTGATCTTTTCAGGTTTACAATGTTGACGGCGCTGCACTGGCAGGAAGAGGTAAGATATACCTGTGGTTATTTGAATTCAGCGCAAGACGATTGTACAGCCGCATTGAAGCACATGGCACAGTTAGCTAAGCTTGAGAAAATTAACACTGATGAAGCACTAGAGTTCATATATTTGATGGCCAAGATATATGGTGCCTCAAACTATCTATCTTACAAGCTAGGCTATATACGAGTGACCAGGAAGCTGACCGCTCCACAATTAGCGAAAATCAGCGATATTGAAGCTGAAATGGGGCACAAGGAAAAGCCCGCATTTCATTTTAGCGCAATGGAGAACTTGAGCCCAAGGATATCTCTTTTTTTGATCGCGCAGCGACGTGTCAGTGCCTTAGTTGGCAAGGTTGACGGCGATATTAGACGATCATATACAATTAGTAATTTCATACCAACGCCATTGAATGACGAGGATTTGGCGAAATATTTATTGCGTGCAACCGAGTCATCGTTGATCGATACGCTTCAAGCAGTTATAGTAATCATGAACCTCAACGTTTTTAAGCGTCAGGCTCGCGAATTGCAACTTAGATTAACCACTGAGATATGGGTTGAATTAGAAGCCGTCATCCATCAGTCAACGAACGGGGATGATGCGCAGTTGATACCTGAGCACTATCTAGATAGTGACGAAGAGAATGACCGATCTCTTGATTTTTATCGGATCTCCTCATGTTTTCTTGAAAGACCAAATTTGGCTGAATTTCGAAACGAAATAGACCGCGTGATTGGCGCTCGTCTGTTAGCTGAAATCGTAAAAGATTTTAAATTTGGAGAGCGCGATTTCTACGAAGATAAGGATGCTCTGCTGAATGATGAAGGGACTATTGTTAGGAAGTCTCCAAACATCAGGTTAGACTCCTTTTACAGAACATTTTTGTTCCTTAGGTTTATCGAGCAACGTACTAATTTGCTAGCGTTGTCCGACGAAGATATTAAATACATCTTTGAACAGACACTTGCTCTAGAGGTTTTACTGACCGAAGCTGAGCTGAGAGCCATTTACAGCATAGTTCCAGATGAGACCCAGAAGTTTGTAGCAGTATTAGCTCTTGCCCTATTTAGAAAAAAATCCATAGACCCCGACGTAGATTATGAGTTTAGGTCAGATTTAATAGATCATGTCAAAGCGAACTACAATGGTTTAATACTTGAATTTATCGATGACTTGGTGACTGATTCACCGCAAATCGCTAGCTACATAGCCGACTCGCTAGATGAAGTGACTATTGAGAAACTCTATGAGGTTATCAAGAGTTCCTCTCAAGCATCCGAAATCCGTAGAGATATCCTCAAACTTATAGGAAAAAAACTCAACCGTATTGACTATGTTATCGAGGCGGATGCTATCGAGACTCGATCAAAATTAGCTACCTTGCAGAGCTATTTCGATAGCAGTCGAATGTACGTCGACAGTTTTGCCATGAAGAAGTGGCTTGATGGTAATCCCTCTGTTTCCACTGAACAGTTTCGTACTTCCTACCCCAGTATCCAAGCAACACTTAGAACTATTGAAAATAAATCGGGCGAAAGCGAAGATATATATTTTATAACGCTAAACGAGCAAAGTGAGGGCATGATCGCGCAGATAGCTAAGGACGCGTTTGATCAATTTTGTCTGAATACTGAATTTGGGATCGAGTCCTATTTAGGGCGACGAATTCGCCATAACACATTAGATGGAGTTATGACTGAGTCTGTTGATGCTGTTTTTAATAAATCTGACTACCGTATGATAATGGCCGGACAAAGTATGAAGCGTACGGCCGATGCATGGCGTTCGCAATTTAGAGCCATTATCGACAAACTGAGAAAAGAGCGGTTGCAGTTCAAGTCACCCACCTCCCTCTTCAATTCGGTTGTTGATTTAGAAGACTTCGCGACTCGGGAAAATATTCGATTGCTTTCGAGCAGCCTTCGAGTTGCTGGAAGCCAGCTTCTCAACGACTTAGTCATATCGTTCTGCTGGAAGCAGATCTCCCCCCAGCTAGAAAGTGCGGCTCGCTACATCAAAACAGAGCTGCTGCAAGAGGCTACAGGCAGCATTAGTAAGCACTTCTCAGGCTCGTTTGGCAGTGTTGAAGAGCAATTAAAAATGGAGCTACATGAAGCTGTAAGCGGCGTGTTCATGAAAGTAGCTGACTGGTTTAGAGTTCCACAGACAGGTTTCATTTCGGCTTCGGTTAGGGAGCTTTGTGACATCATCCTATACGATTTGAATCGTCCTCAGGCTGTGGACTACACAGGTGGCGCTCTTGAAAATAAATATACGGGTATCAGCGTACATCGTCTGTATGACTGCGTAGCGGTCCTGCTCCAAAACGCGCTAATCCACGGTGAAGAAGGACAGAAGGTCAATGTCTGCGTAACAGCGAAAAAGGCTGAAACCAACCAAATCCTAGATGTTGTGACCGTCCAAATAATGTCTGTGGTTTCAAGTAGTAAATATGAGGATTCGAAGCTGCGCATTGAACGAGCGATACGGTCCATTGAAGGAGGCATAGACATGGTAACTGAGGGATATACGGGCATAAAAAAAGTCAAATTCATTACCCAAAAAAGCGAAAACTTTCATACGCTTAAATGCGAGGCTGATGATGAAAATCGATCGCTGACATTGAGTTTTACGTTGCATTCAGAAACAGTGAGTGAGGACAACGTTGTTGGAGTCGCATGATGAGAATATTACTAGTTGAAGATGAAATACATAAGAAAGACGAGATAAACAGTTGCGTTCTAGAGGTGTTTGGTAATCTGCCAGTCATGGTAGATAGCGTGAGTAGCGCCGTTTTAGAGGTCAAGTCTAATGACTATGACTTAATAATCCTAGACATGGCTCTCTCCACGTTTGGAGAAAGTGCAGGTGACAACAAGAAAGGACATGACCAAGCCCAAGGTGGTATAGAGGTTTTGCGTGCGTTAAAGGGTTATCGAAAGCAATCGAATATCCTCATAGTCACTCAATATCCTGACTTCTTCATTGGTGGAATAAAAGTCAAGCTTAAAAACTCACCGAAAATAATTAGCGAAAAGTATTCTCAAAGGGTCGTGGGTGCAATTTTGTACACGTATAAGTCTAAACCGACAATTCAAAGAATTACATCAATCTTGAGATCACTTTCTTGAAAATTCTACTAATTGAAGACAATCCGGGTAAGGCTGGCTGCATCACTGATCATCTTATTGTCAAGGGAGTTCCTGCAGCAGATATTATACATGCGCAAAATATGACAGACTTCGCAGCGTTTCTTAACCACGAAATTGGCCTGTTTATTATAGATTTCAAGCTACCCAGCTATGACGGTGGCACCGCGATACCAAATGGTAAGGCGATTTTGGAGGCAATCATAAAATCCGGTAAAAACGACGCTTTAATGATCGCTATTAGCTCGTATCCTGTCGATTTTCCTGAGGTTAGAGAACAATTTGAAGCACACGGCTGCATTTTGTCGGACTTCAAGAATAGTGACAGCTGGAAGTCTACCCTCGACCATTTGCTCACCCAGTTAAAAAAAAGCTTCAGGTTTGATTTTTTAATTTTCTGCGCCCTTAAAGAAGAACGTAAACCTTACGCTACCTTTGTTAATGGTCGGGGTGTTAATCGTGGAGGTGTCACCTGCTGGGATTTTGAGATTTCTGGCAAGAGGGGTTCAATAATACAGATGCCGCAAATGGGGCTAGTCAATGCCGCGATCACTGCAGCAACTTGCATAGATCGTTACAAACCAAAGATTATTGCTATGAGTGGAATTTGCGGCGGTTTCAAAGATCAGACAGAGCTCGGCCAGCTTCTTGTGTCCAAGATGGTTTATGAATATCAAAGCGGAAAATGGTCCGACGAAGGCTTTCAAAATGAACCATACCAAGTACCCACGGATTCACATTTCTTGGGTCATATAGAGAGCTTGCTGGATGATGAAAATTTGTTAGAGGAGCTTGAGAAGAAATTTCGCGGCGATCGGCCTACCAAATATACTGCCCCTGCGACGGCCATATTCACCAGCGGATCGGCAGTGATTGCCGACAGTAAATATATTAGTCAGATCGAAAAATTTCATCGAAAAGTTCAAGGTCTCGATATGGAGATTTTTGCCGTCCAGCGTGCTGCTGAATTGTCGTCTGTAAAGCCTATATGCCTATGCGCCAAGACTGTGGTAGATCTATGCAATGCTGAAAAGTCAGATAAGATACATGCTTATGGAGCGTTTGTTTCCGCTCGATTTGTTTTGATGGGCTTGGAGACTTTTTTCAAGAGCGAAGTTTAAGATTCGCGTACGGTACCGCACCCCCAGCGGCTCGGCCTCGGCACGGGCTGCGTACAACTGCCGATCGGAGACGGCCAGTCAAAAAGCGTCGTTCTGTACGGCTTGGCGAAAAGCGTAGCACTGCATTATCCCGGCCGCATTTATGAGCCTGACTGGCGATCAGGAAAGGCGATCGCCACACGCATTGCGCGGGCAGACGGTGAGACAATGGGCATCGCCGGCCTGTGGGAGCAGTGGCGCAATCCCGGTACCGGGGAGACTGTACACAGCGTCACCATGCTGACCATCAATTCGGATAATCACCCGTTCATTCGCAACTACCACAAGCCCGAGGATGAAAAACGCATGGTGGTGATCCTGCCCCAGGGACTTTACGGCGATTAGCTTAAAGCGCCTGCAGGCGAAAGCATGGAGTTCATGCGTCAGTACCCGGCAGACCGGATGAAAGTCGCGATGTGATCGTCAGGGTTTGGTAGCCAACACCGCATTGACCGTCTGAGTCTGGGACATCCAGGCAGCAGTCTGGTCGCAGCGATATCTGACGACCCTATATATCAGCGCGTAGTCCTGCGCGAGTTGGCGTGCGAAGATGGGCTCATGGTGGGCAATGCGATTGCGAAATTTTCGGGTCGCCTCCAAGGCGTTTCGAATTTCCGCGCGTAGCTTGTGATAAGGAAGAGCAGCCGGAGCGTGTGGGAACAGGCGCTTAAGATGGTTATCCCAGAGCCCGTGATCGTAACGCGCAGTAAACATGGACTCCCAGAAAGCAAAACTCATTTCGGCAATCGCCTTGTCCGCAGACGGCGGGTTACCACCAGCGCTTTGTTCTGCTTTCTGCCTGGCCGCCAACAGAGCTTGACGCGGCTTAAACGCTGAACCACCAGGGTCAGGCAAACTCAGAAAAAAACCTTGGCTCCAGGGCCAGTGAGCGCCATAGGTAGCAGTCAAAGCTTCAGATACGGCGTTTCGGACCACAACCTCACAGAAATGAAGAGGATGGATGAAAGCAGCCGAAATCGCTGCGTTCCAAGCGTATAAGTGGATGGCGGCGCTCAGCGGCGAAGGCTTGTTGCTGCAAGCGGTCAAGTAGGTGCCCATCCTTGGCATGGAAAGGGCAGTCTGCTTGGCAAGATCAGGCGACGTGAAAGACATGAAATTGGGCCGAAGTTGACGAAGCCGTCATTTAGCCATACTATTGTTCCACTAACCACTTGGATAGGAGTCAACCTACAGCAGGATTGATTTCGCCGAGGGATGTACGACAGTACACACAAAGCCCACCGAAAGGTGGGCTTTGTGTATGTGGTACAAAAAACTGCTGCGTCCTGCATCGTATGCGGCAAACGACCTGAAGCACTTGTCAACTATGGAAGGCAGCGCTTGTTCCTTTGGTCCGTACCAGGCTGCTGCAGGTTGGCTCGCTCTACTCTATACGCCGGCGTGGGCGGTCGTTTAAATCGCCTGGGCTCGACACAACCAACATTTCACCTTTCGCACATGAGTGGCAGTTGCCGGCCGCGTGTGTACATGGGGCAAATAAGGTGCGCAACTAGTTTTTTTTCTGAATCAACAAGTCAATTGCCGACAGCAACATCACATCATCGGCAGGGCCTTCCAGTTTTAGAAACCTGCCGGTTTTGTTGTCTCTAATCAGCACAGTGGGTGTCGATGTGACCCCAGACTTCATCGCTTCTTCTGCCTGCCGACTGATGCGTAGAGAGATCTGTTTATTGTTTGCAGCACAGGCCATCAGTGCCTGGTGACCAACGTCGTTGACGTCCAACTGACCATTAAAGCCTAGGCCGTTGCTACGGGTTCGTTCAAAGACCTGGTCGACGGCTTGCCAGAATGCCAGCGCGCCACCCAGCTCTCCTGCGCACTCGACGATTTTGGCTTCGTTTATCGCGGCCGAACCGTGAAAATCCAGTGGCAGATGGTGCCACTGCAAGTTCACGCTCTTCTGCTTCTGAACCCAGGCTTTCAGAGCCGGTGTATAGATCTTGCAATACGGGCATTCAAGATCCGCAAACTCTGTCACAGTCCAGCGAGCATCGGCTGGCCCCAACACCCAAGGTCCGGTGTGCTGTGGTATTTGTGCCTCGCTTTTAATGAGGGCAAGGCATACTAACGATACGCCTGCCAAAACGAGACCTGGAATTGCCCATCGCCTACTAAGACGCATCAGCTCTGAGCCTCTGCCGCGGATTTCGATGACAGCAGCGCTTGTTTGCGCAGGGCTTCAAGAAGCGCGCTCTCCGCGTTCTCGGGTTGCGGGTGCTGCCGAAGCCAGTTGGCCAACGCCGTTTGAAGCTGGGACTCGATGTCACGACGGTCCACTGCACGTATCAAGACCTGTTGCAGTTCTTCTATCAGGACGGGGGCGCAAACCTCTAAAGTCTGCAAAGCATCCTCACCAGGCTGTTCAAGCAACTGGGTCAGACTTTCGATCAGGTTTTGGGTCAAGGAATTCAGTGTTCTCATACGTGGCGCTCCAAGGCCGTGACTTGCTCGGGAAAAGTGATGATGTGAGGTTCGATACCGCGATAGCGGTCTAGCGTTGCTGCTACTTCAATGGCCGCGTCGAGCTCGTTGCAGCCTTTGGCCTGCATTATGTCGTAGCGTTGCTTCTTCTCTTCCGGTTCCGTCATGGCCAAGGCCAGGTACAAACTAGGTGGAACCACCCGGAACAACATTTCCATGCTTTTGGATAGCACTACGCCCTCGGTAAACTTCCCGCTTTCCTTACGTGCGGACAGCATCATCGATTTCTGAGCTGGGGTCAGTTCACGAAAGCGTGCGATCTTCTCCACCTCATCAGGCGGCATATTCAAGCAGATCCACCACTCGATCATGTTGAGTAGGGCCGATGCCTCTGGTGGTACGTCGTCAACGTTTTGAGTGGCCATCCAGAACCAGGCTCCCAGCTTTCGCCACATTTTGGTGATCTTGACGGAGTAGGGTGACAGCAGTGGAACCTTCAACTGGATGTGGCCTTCGTCAGTGAAGAAGATCAGGGGGCGGCCTTTAAATTGATCCCGCTCGGCGATGTTGTTTACCGTGTTGAGCAGCGAAATGTAGGCGATGGCCATCTGTGCGCTGTAGCCTTCTCGGGCATATGTGGCCAAGTCCACAATGGTGATGTCCGCTTCGGGCCATGGCGTACCTGGGCGGTTGAACATGTCGCCTTCAGTGCCCATGCAGAACATGGACAAGGCTTCTGCCATCTCCAGAAAGCGTGAGCTTCGAGCAGCCGGTATACCCGGTTCATGCCCCATCTCTCGCAGTGCATCACAGATGTCTTCTGGAAGCACGATGCGTTGTTCCGCTACACATTTTTGTGCCGCATTGAGAATGCATTGGCGGATGGCGCTGCGATCAGCCCGGGTAAGGCGCGCATCTTCTTTATCCTCCCCGCCAGTGATCATCAGCCTGGCCGTAATTTCCATCTCTCCCAGAATGTCGCGCTGTTCGTCTTCGGTTTGGCTTGCCAGGTGTTCGTCCGAGGCCTCAAGGTCATCAGCCTTGAACGTTTTGACGTTCGCGGTCGGCTCAATGAGTTTTTCAGCATCGGCGAAGGGCGCTAAGCTAACCCCAGATCCTGGTGCGAGCCGGACACGGTTAACCGTCAAACCAAGCTTCTTGGCAAAGTCTCCCAGCAGACCAAAACTGTTGCCGGCCTCAACGATGAAAAGGCGCGGCCGATAGATGGCAACGATCTGACTAAGGATATTCGTTGCGCTGGCCGACTTTCCTGAACCCGTAGGACCGAAGATGAACAGGTGCGCGTTCATCTGGCGGTCCAGCTTGTTCAGCGGATCGAAGGTAATCGGCGCTCCCCCACGATTAAACAACGTGATGCCTGGGTGCCCGGTTCCGGTCGACCGTCCCCAGACAGGAGCCAGGTTCGCAATGTGTTGGGCGAACATCAGTTGCGCGTACCACTCCAGTGCTTTGCGCTCATTGGGATCAAAATTGCCGGGCAACCATCTGAGGTACGAGTTTAAGGGGGCGACCTCATCGCGGGGCTCCACAGGCTCCATGCCCGCTCCCAGCAAGGCACTGCTCAGTTGCAGACTGCGCTCCTGCAGCTCCAAGTCGTCTTTCCCGCGTAGGTAAAACGCTACGCTACCCCGGTACAGCTTGTGCTTGCGGCCAAGCAACTGGCGGGCAACAGCGACGTCTTCGCGAGTCAGGATTGAGGCTTGGGTATCACCAACAGCCTTGCGTGAAAGCTGCTCCAGGTGGCCTTCAAGTATGTCCTGGGGAGTGATCACGAGGGTGATACAGAGAATGGTGTCCTCTGGCATTTTGTCGAACAGCGCGTTGAGCGCATCACCACCCTTGCGTGTTTCACCGGTCAGGTGTCCTGTCTTGGGCGCTTCCCGCAGACGATCAAGCATCACCACGCGGTGGGGCAGACCGTCGAAGTACCACAAGCCTTTCTCTGTGTCCGACAGCGGTTCGCGGTAACACAGGTTTTGCGAAAAGTCGGTCCCGCTGGCCAGCGGCAACTCGCCTTCCTCCGTTACCGGCACCTGCTTGCAAACCACCTCATAAAAACGGCGAATATCAGCGTCTGCAGGGCCGAAATGGTCTGGCCGTGGATTGAACCAGTGAATCAACCAGTGACGTATAGCGTGACCATCCATGCGATGTGTCTTAATGCCCGCGTTCGCCAGGCCGCCTACCAAGCGATCACAGATGATTTTTAGGTAGGGAGCAGGTGCTTGGCCGCGCACGTCTGCTTGTGCCCCCTGAGTGCGTCGGTAGACGACAATGCGGACACGGCGTTGCTGGCCCCTCCAAGGCAGTTGGCTGACCTTGGTGTCTTCAAATAGCCCGCCTGGCTTGGAAATAGCCTCCAGGTGCTGCTTGATCAGCTTCAAGTAAAGCTCAGTGAAGTCACTGCCCTGTGCCCGGGGTTGGATGTAGTCGTGCAGGTGCTGCAGGTAGTTGTCCCAACTGGTTTCGTCCTGAGCGTACAACTGTACGACCCACGGGGAGGTCTCCAACTCATCGAAAGAGTCTTGCAGGGCGTTTTCCAGGGCATCCCGGGCTTTGCGCAACCAGTCGGGATCTCGACCTTCGGTGCCGATCGGTGTCAGCTCGAAGAACGCAGCACGAGACACGCCATCTTCCAGCAGCATGGCTTTTTCCGCCGGCAGATAGTCCACCCACGGTAGAAGATCCACGAAAGAGGGATTCACGTCGTACATTCGGTCGACGTCAGCGGTAGTCGCTGGTTTTTTCTTTGGGTTACGCCAGTCACTCGGCGACGGAATGCCCATGGCAGCCAAGCGTGCGAAATACCGCTCGGTCGCCGCCTCAAAAGACTCAGTCGCTGATGCCTGCACGTCGACGTGCTCGGTAGCATTAGAGGCGAGGTCCGGCTCGACTCGGTCTGAGCTACGTCGTGTTTTAAACCGCTCAAAAAACCTCATTAATAGGCCTCCGTGCGTTCACCGGGCATGGCGTATTGCACGCGCTGGTACAGTGGAAATACTGTTGTGTACCCCGGAATTGGTGCAGGGTCTGAGCCCGCTAGATGGGGAAAGACATACATGACCAGGTCCGGATTGGGCAGGCGCTTAAACTGGCTGTAGATCTCGTTTTGGGCTGTGCGGGTGAATTTGGCAGTGTCGTCCAGGGTCCCAGTCTGGGTAGGTTGCAAAGGCCTACGCAGATCCTGTCGTGCATCGAGCAACTGACGGTTACTCGTGCTATTGCCTGAACCACTGGCACCTTGATCCCAAACATCCATCATCGTGTTGTCGCCATGGGGGAGTAGTTCGTCCTTGCTCGTAGAGCAGCCCGAGGCAATGAGTGAGATGACGATGTATGCACCTAATTTGAGGCCGCAGTTAGTCAAGCGAAGTCGAGGCATGACGGGCTCCTGAGCGATAGTTGACCTTGCGGCCTTGGAGTTCGTAATCGATGGTCAGTTGCTGATCCAAGTGCACCGCGACCTTCGCCCCGGGCTGCACGTACACTGCCGCGAAGGCTTGCCCGTAGAGCTTGTTCACCCAACTGGAGACATCATTGACGCCTTGGCCGATGATCTTGCCCATGGCATCACTCCCCGAGCCGCCAACAGAACCGATGGTCCCGGACTGCGGATTTATAAATGAACTGCTGTTTCCATCAGATTTGATGAGGGAGGCAGCGCCGGCGCCGGCCGCGGTAATCAGTACCTGGGAACCGATGTACTGCGAGGCGTTGCTTTTACGATCGCCACTGATGCACGGAATACCGTAGGCGTCGCTGATCCAGCCCAGACCTCCCTGAATGGTGTTCTGGTTGCCATTGTTCTGGTTATTGCTGTTCTGACTGCCATTCGTTTCTTCTTGTGGCTGTGGCAGCGTCCGTACCGTGCCGTCATTAAAGACAAAAGTCAGGCTTTTGATCTGCCCGCGTACGCAAGATAGAGTCCAGTCGCCGGACGCTGTTCCGCTGGCCACGGCGCCGGCAACGTCGGGCAAATCGATACCGTTGGCGGTGAGGTTGTCCGGACCTATCAGCACTTTGAAGGGGTAGGGGTCGTTGACTGTACCGTCGATGGGCACGCGGCCAATCAGAGCTGACATCGCGACAGAGCCCATCAATGTGGAGTTCTGTGGCAGCGTATAGACCTTGCGTACCTGTTTGCGGGCCTCCTGTGGCGAGATCTCACTCGCAACGTTCTGAGCGCCCGTACGCAGAGCATTTTGCCCACGGTCTACTGACTCGCCGAATGAGGTTGGGAAGTTGAATCCCGAGGCGGTTTGATTGGAACCGGCCGCGATGGGCTTTCCATTGATATCGACAGGGGTTGCGTCCTGCGGCTCGATCCAGACGACATCCGGTCCAGGCGCGCCTTTGAAGTCCTGCCCATCACCAGGCTGAATGCCAAAGCCGATCGGCAAATCAGCGTTCGAAGAGCCTGCGTTCGCAGCTTTGTTACTCAGTGTGTTGTATTGCTGCTGCAGCGTATCCAGGATGGTCTGGCTTTGTTGTTGTGACTCCTGTTTCATTGTTTGCTGGGCGTTTTGCAGCTTGCTGTCAACATTGTCGTTGATCGACTGCAAACGTCTTTGTAGATCAAGGTTTTGTTGCTTCAGCTCATCATTGTTCTTCAACGCATTGGAGACCTGGTCTTTGAGCTGTCTGCTTTCCACGACGATGGTGCGAAGCGTGTCGCCGGGGGTATCGCCGTCAACGCCAAGCTTTTTAGCTTCACCCGTACTGAGCACGAGCGTTTCTGGAGCCTGAGTCTGTTTCTCAGAACTGTCCTTACTGAATAGTTTGACCACCACAAATAACGCCAGGATCGCGAAAGGGATGACTAGGAATTTGACCAGGGGATTACTCTTCACGGCGACCTCCTTTCGGATCGATCTGGCTGACGGCCGCCGGCAGTAACGATTCGGCCAAGCCATGGCCGCGTGTCACCAGATAGACCGTTGTGGTGTCACTTGCATCACCCTTGTTGCCGAGGTAAGGGTGCTGAAACGTCGCCGTGATGAAGTCTCCCATCAGCTCCCGAGGATCCAGTGCAAGGTGCTGAGTGCTGGTGTTGCGCAGTTTCACTGCCGTCACCCAGTAGTCGTCTAACCGCCATGCTCCTAATGCAGAGGCCTCGACCGGCAACGTCGGGAGCAAAGTGGTGAGGTTAAGGCCCCGCTTAAGATTGACCTGGGCGATACCATCCACGGGTTCAACGGTGCGTAGAGGGGCATAGAGAATCTGCGCGGCATAGCGCGTCATGACCACAGGCAGAGGCGTCTCACGGCGCGGAGTCGGCGGATCCTCGTCTTGAACGTTGGGCTCCGACGTGGGGGCCGGAGCGCGGCTGCTCGTCGGCTTTGAGCTAGCCTGCCCGTAACGAGGCAAGGGACCTTCTCCGGAAACAATTTTTACAGGCTCGGCCGCGGCCTGATTTGGTTTACCTTCTGTAGCGATGATATCCACCAACATGATTTCGCCACTGCTCATATTTTGGAGCTGCAGGCGAGTCGGAGGTATGGGTTCTTTGGCCAGAAGGTACAGTGCGCCACCGGTGCTCTGGACGCGCAGCTTATCAACCAAATTCCGGGGCAGACCCACTCGAACATTTTGGTCGACAAAAACAATGCGTTCCTGGCCGGCGATCAAGGGCAGTGCCAGTGGAATTCGGTCCCAGCGTAAGATCTCGACGGCGTTGGCCATGCCGAAGAAGTTGAGCATGAGCAACCCGATAATCAGCAGTCGACGCATCATCACTTGCCTCCCGACCGGGCAGGTTCTGCGGAGACTTCGATGCGCTGAGGGTTACTGCTGTAGCAGTCCCAGGCGAGTCCAAAAGGATTCTTCTCGGGATCAATGTCGTATCGGATGATGTGCAGCGGATAACGCGCTAGTGCCCGTTTCACGCGTTCTCCGCCGTAGTGCTCGTCAGCGGTGATATCCAAGTTGACCGTCCAGTCGTTGATGCTGTGCTGCTCAATATGTTGTTCTGATTTATCGTCAATTCCTCGGCCAGGAATCTCGAATACACCGCGCTCGCGTTTGCGCAACTCCCCACTGTTGCGGCGCAGTTCGAAGTCTTTTTGCAGATAAGCTTTGCAACTGGGCGTCAGGTAGCTTTCCAAGCGGGTAATGTTGTCCTCGTAGTCGGTTTCACCGTCAACGGGCCAACGGTTCATCTGCTGAAAAATGTACAGCCCGAAGGCGTATACCGTCTCCGGTGGAATATCCCACCACTTACGGGTGCTACCTGAACGTAGATCTGGAGGTACATGAACAGTCAGGTCACGCGGTGCGCTCTGCCAGCCATAGGCCATGTACAGCCCCAGGGCGATCAGCAGGCCAATGACCAGGCGCAGGCTGTTGATATGGGACAGTTGGGCGTCCACTTTTTTTCGATAAGTCATTGAGCCCCCGTTCTACGGCAGGTCCACGCACCCGTGCGTGTGATCAGGTGGGCCTTGTTCCAGGTAGGAAGATATCGTGCAATGCTCAGTTGCATCTGGCGGTAGAGCCAGGTGTCCGGTCGGCCGCGTTTCCAACGCCGTAAAAAACGGCTGGAGAGGGTCAGCCCAAGGATCGCAAAGAGCATGGCGGTGGCGATAATCAGCGCCCAGATATGGGTCAAAATTGCTGCCAGAATCCCAATTATCAATCCTGAGCCGGCACTGATCGCTAGGGTTGCCCACATTTCATCGGCAGTGAGGCCGCCCATGATGACCGGCTGATTGTTCAGTCGCACCGGTAGGAAAATTAGCGTCCCATCGTCAGAGAGTTCTGTCATGGCCAAGGCTCGTTAAAGAATGTTAGTTGCCTTGGTGATCAGAAAAATGGCGACACCCAAGATGGCCACACCAACAGCGGCCGTGGCACCGAGATCGCCCCATTTCTTCTTGCCGAGTTGAATTTCGTGATAGGTGCCGAAGGCATGCCACGCTACCCCGCTGAAAATGACGGCGCAGATGATCAGACCGAGCAGAGAAAAACCATCAAAGGCGTAGTTCTGCATGGTTTGCATCAGGTTAGAGCCTTCGCCGCGTGTGGGCGGCTGAGATTGAGGGAGGGCAGCCATGGCCAACTGTGGAAGTGCAATAATGCCGATCAGCAAGCGGCGCGTTTGTTGATGCAAAGTCATAACGAATCTCCAATAAATCAACTGAGAACAAAGGCTGTGAGGATCATGCAAAGCAGCAGGATGCGAACCAAAGAGGTCGAAGCAATCGTCCGGTCAAGGTTGCCTGTGGCCCATCCCCGGTAGCAGCTCCAGACGGCCCAAGCCCCCCACACGAAAATGATGGCCACGGCCACGCCGACGAAAAATAGGTAGCTCGACGAGGCCGGGAAGCCACTCGCCGCTTGAAAGGCGGACGCCTGAGTACCGTTCATGCTCATGGCTTGCGACCTTCGGTGGTGTATTGGCCCGAAAGCTCGGCTGGATCGCGAGGTTGGGCTCGGCTTGGCGTCAGGTAGCCCTCCAAGCCATGGCGGATTCGGGCGATGTCGCCCGCCAGGCGCTGGTAATCGAAGAAGTAGCGTTTACCCGGCTCATCAGCAATTTGTGCGCTGCGACGTGCGGTGTCTTCCAGGGCGTTCAACTGGCGGATCATCACGTCCAGGTTCGCCTGCTCGGAAGCAGAAGCGGCCGCTGCATGGGAGATAGGCAGGCCGAATCCTGAAAGTACGATCAAACCTGTTAGGGCAAGTCGGCGAGTACGTGCGGTGGAACGCAGTGTCTGGATCACGGCTGGGCTCAAGTCATTCCTGTTGCCGTCAGCTTGCCGTGATCTATTTATGGTCGCCGCAAGAAAACCATATTCAGGGGCGCAAGGATTTCTTCAGGCCATAGCGGGCCTAGCAATCGCTTTGAATAGTGCGTTTGAAGAACAGCAGGTAGCCCGTCGGTAAAGCGATGCCATAGGCCCAGCCCTGAGCATTTTGATTGCCGACTTTGACCTCACCTCTGACCACGGGTTGAACGCTGATCAGTTCCCAACCTTCTCGGCCTAGCTGGACAAGGCGCTGTTGATGGTTAGGATCCTGGAGAAATCCTTGAATGTCTGGATCGGTGGTTGGTTCTTCGGACTTGAACATGAGGAGCTTTTTGGTTCGGACGAGGTAGTACAGAGGAGCGAATTCGGTATGGTATTCAAATGCCCGGTGGCTCATGGCGATGCTCTCGGTGTGTGGAGCCGCCAGATTTTCGAAAACACCAGGTCATGCCAATAAGAAATGAGATTTAGAACCCTGTACATTTTCTATGGTAGGTGCCCGTCCGACATCTTGATCCAGGGTGATCGGTATCAGTCCAAGAGCGGACGGGCCAAACATTTTTAGCTGCTCGACACCGAATTGTCACTGTTTATTCTGTTATCCATCAGTTGTGAGGTGCTGGGTGTTCTAGCGTCAACATAGCGCTGCATGATGGACAAAACCATCGAGTTCAGCGCCAAAATTTTCATTGCACGCGTCACGGCCACATACAGTAAATTTAGCTCATCGTCTTTACGCCCCTGATCGATATCGGGGGACAGAGGGTCAGCGCTAAAGTCGTCATACAGGCTGACAAAGTCCCACTCTAACCCTTTGGCTTTATGCCCTGTCGTCAGTGTGATTGTGGCATCCAACTCGTTGTCTACTGACCGAGCGCGCAGTGTCTGGATGCGCTGAGGCAGATCGGGATAGGCAGCGATGATCTTGATCGATCGCAGCATCTCTGTGTCTTGGCTCACCTCGGCAATTTCAACGTATTGCGAGAAGTCCCGGTAATCGCGCAGCAACTTACGGTTTTGCACGGCTTGGTTTTGGTTGCGGCTGAACAGATACAAGTCTTCCAGGTCGCGCAATGAATAACTGTCGATGCCACCTACCCAATAGATCTTTGGATTGCTCGCTACCAAGCTAAGCGCGTTCTCTATGACGCCGGTAACCGTGCGATGGATGTATGTGCGATGCGGTAGGTCTTCAGGAAGCGCACGTTTAACCTGGGTTTTGGGGCCTAACCCTTGCAGCTTTCGAGTTTCACCCTTGTAAAAAAGTATGATGTTAGCCACATGCGCGACTGCTGGACCGAAGCGAAAGCTCTGGGTCAGGTAGTGACGCTCTGCATCGGCCATCCAATCGCTGTTGAGAGCGTCTTCGGCACCACGGAAACGGTAAATCTGCTGGTGAGGGTCGCCGACGGTTACTTTGCAGATGCGCTGTATCCTTACCAAGTCGGCAATGACCGGGTTCACGTCTTGACCTTCATCGAGCAAAATCGCCTTAAACCGCTGGCTCAGGTCAGGTTTACTCAACTGATACAGCTTTAAATATCCATCGTGGGTGATAGACATTCCCGTGTCTTGGAGGTCGATCATCCGGTTCCAGATCGCTTTCGCAACAGCCAGCGCATTGTCCAGAAATCGTTCCTGCGCGCTGGTGAGCATTCGTTGTCCCTGAAACCTTGGAAAGTGTCCGCGGCCGAGTTCGTTATCGGCGCTGGCCATGAAGTTGTTCAGCGTACTCAGTACATCTCGTACCAGCTCCCAGTCCTGCGTGTTGATGGCCCTGGCGATATCGGTAAGGCGTAAGTTATTGGTCTGTTTGGCGGCGTACTGGCTGCCATAGACCGCGTAGGCCAGGCCATGCGCCGTCTTGCAGACCACATTGCGAGGAAAGCGTCCCTTGGCTGCGAGCTCGACGGGTTTGTTGTAGCAGAGATAAAGCATTTTCACCGAGGCGTGGTGGGTGGCATAACCAACCAGTGTTGTGGTTTTGCCTGTGCCGGCGAAGGCTTGGACCAGTAGCTTCTCTGCTGTTGAATCGACGATGGGCTGCTGTTCTTGTGTCCACTGCATGGGCAGCTCCTAGAGGTATTTTTTGAAACTGGAGACAGTGATGTAAACCGATACGCCCAATAACAACGCGCACGGCAGCAAAATAAGCAGGGGGCTGACGCTGATCGGGATAGCCAGGTAAATTGTCCATGGCACGATGGCCAGCGGAATAATGGTTCCGCGTGCTTTGTGATACAGGTAGCTCGACTCACGGCCGGAGCCGAACTTGCGTAGATCACGTCGCACCAGGCCATCCACCAGGCCCGTAAACGCCGCCAGTGCAAACAGTGGGATTGTCAGTGTCAGGATGACCATTCGTACGCAAAAGGTGAGCACGGTATAAAGCATGGCCAAGCCGTAATCCTGGAACTTGATCATGACCCGACCGAGTTCGTAGCGCAGGTCGAACATGCCGGCGTGCTGCGGCGACGTGGAGCGAGCGTATTGGGTCAATGAGTTAATGCTGTCTTGCAGGCCGCTTTTTACCATCAGCCAATCATAGGTCGTTTTTGCCAGCCAGGTTGCGGTGCGCCCCGGTTCTTTGATGACAACGCTATGTAACAAGTCCTGGGACAGCCAGCCTAGTTCATGCTCAAACATCTGCTGGGCGTGCCTCCATCCAGCATCATGCCAAAACACGTACATGCACAGCCACTCAACGAGAATGGCGCCCAGCAGTGAGCCGAACATCACCCCCAGAAAGTGGAAGGGCGCTGAGATCACCATGCCCAGAAAGGATTTTTGCCCTTCCTGCTGTTGCTGGGCTTTTTCCGCGATATCGGCCATCGCTTTGCTCCTTTACGCTAAGCGACTTTGTCGTCGTTGGCCATAAGGCGGAAATCGTCGACCAGGTCTTCGGGTAGCGATTCGCTTAGTGACTGATATCCCGGCGCTTGCCACCATTCGCTGTTGGTTCCTGATCCTTTACGCATTCCTTCAACCAGGGCCTGCAGATCCTTAGGCATCACCTCGTCGGGATCACTTGCCGGCAACGGCATACGGATTTTCCAGAGGTTGCCGCCTTCGATCAGGGCAAAGCATTGTCCCTTGGGCAGAGCAACCACATGCGCCGGCTCGATCATTGGCACGCTGACGCTTTGGATCTGGTCGTGGGTGTTGGAGGTGAAGGCCGTCTTGCCGTTGATTGCATCGTTGGCGCTGCTAGCCGGTGTGCTGGTAAACACCTGAACCTTGGGTAATTGATTGGTCAGCAGCTCGGCAGTGGCGGTCTCGCGCACACGCAACATAAATAAGTTGTTGAAGTTACCGATGACCTGGCCAGCTTTGGCCCGGTTACCGATCTTGGCTTCAATGTCGCTCATGGTCTGGGTATAGGCTGTGACCTGCATGCCGGCGCCGCCGCCTTTGTTGATCATTGGTATAAATTCTTCGCCCATGAGTTCGTTAAACTCATCGGCATGCACGTTAATCGCCACCTTGGCGCCGGAGGCGCCGGGCAAACCGTCGTCGATACCGAACTTGTAGATGTGACCTGCGACTGACACCAGGTCGCTGAACATGGAGTTCCCAACGGCCGCAGCCACTTCGGTATCCGACAATGCATCCAGTCCCACGTAGACCACCGCTCGTTTACGTATTACCTGCATCCAGTCGAAGATGGGCCGCGGATCCTCAAGGTCCATGTAGTCAGGCGATAGCAGCTCAGCAATGCGTCCTGTGGTCAGTTTCTCCAGCAGCGGCAGCAGGCTGGCAACGATTTTGTCGAAGTAGGTTTTGTCATAGCGCACTGCTGATCGCAGACCCTCCATTACAGGGTCCGATATGCGCTTCTGAGTCAAGTACATGTCCAAGGCCACTACACGCAGTGGACGGTCCTTCATGGCGAAACTGAGGTTCTTGCGATCGATCTTGCCCTCAAGCTCGACAATGGTCTGCCAGGCTTTAGGATCATGTTCGGCAAAGTGCTTCTGTGCATACTCGATGAAAAGCGCATCGATGTTGGTCACGTGCTTGAGGATCTGCTCGTAGTCTGGCCGACGGCCGAGGGCCACCAAGGCACGTGCGATGATGTTGACGAACCGCCAAGCGAACTCACGGAACGCTGCTGAGTTACCTTCTCCTGATAGCTGACCCGCTATTCGGGTCGCCACTTCGGAAATACGGCCAAAGCGGCCCACGGCGTTGTAGCGTGCAGAGTAGTCAGGCCAACCCAGGTGGAACACATAAAATTCGTCCAGTCGGCCGGCACGCATGCATTCGATGTACATGCGTTTGAGAAGGTCGGCATCGCCTTTAGGATCGAAGACAATCACCACCTCCCGATCAAGGTTCATCTCTTCGTTTTGTGCCGCTGTGCGCTGGCTACGATGGACTGGCTGAACGCGTCGACCCATCTGAACGCGGCGCCGAGACCGGCTTCGGCTACGGGTGCGTCTGATGTCCTGGGTGATAAACAGTTCCGCCAGGCGGGTCTTGCCCACGCGCGTCGTACCCAGCACCAGGGAGTGACCAACCCGTTCACCCAGCGGCAAGCTAACGTCAATTTCATGGGGTTCTATACCGTGTAAACGCGGTAATCCACCCACTGGCGGCAGTGGCCGCACCGGGTTAATCGCTACGTTCCATGAGGTGGCTTTGGTCAGGAGTCTGAGTGGAAAGGGGGCGAACTCCAGCCGCTCCTCGATGCGCCGTGCCAGGGAATAGATCGAGGTTGGCTCGACATACTCGGCGTATTTGGGCAGATAGGTGTCCATCAACCGCTGGGTGTGTTTCTGAGTCCAGCGAAAGCCCTTACCGATGAACAGGCGTTCATTACTGACCGGCATGTCCTTGCTGGTCATGGTGTAGTGGGGGAGACGCCGAATATTGCGTCGATACCGCAATACAACCAAAGCCTGTCTCAGGCGCACATATCCAAGAATCAAAAAGCCAAAGGCGGAAACCGCTCCAAATAAGGGAGTCAGTGCAAAGGCCCAGGGCGCAAAAATACAGAGCAGTGCTGCAGCGGCGCAGACACAGACCGTGTAAAGCTCGACGGCAGGACGAAGCAATGCCTCAATGGTGAAAGAACCAGCCATGGTTGGAGCCTTCTATAGCTAGGGGGTTTTCAATGGGAACTGTTCGTCCAGCTCCTGGCTAACTTGTGATATCTCGTGTGAAGCCAATCGATCAGCTAATTTCAAGCACATTGCGATGGCATCACCTTGTTCTGTCGAGGTCACACGACCGCCATACAGCCAGACCACATACCTCACTTGCTCCAAGATGAGCTGGCATGTTCGCGGGTCTTCCGGTTGTCTGATCACCACGGTGAGTGACTGAGGTGGTGGCATCCTTGCCTCTTATTGCTGAATGGCTGTTGCAGTGATGAGCAGCGGGTAGTGCTTGATTCCAAGACGTTGCGCCAGGTCATTCGAGGGGGCTGGGACCATCTGAAGACCATCCGCCCAACGCTGCACCTCGGCAAAGCGTTCGGCGCTGGCCACATTCACTACGATTCCGACTGCGTGTAGTTGCTGCAGTTGATCGCGGCGTTGTGAAAGCCAGTTTCTAGACAGCTCATCGTCGCCAACCAAGAACAGTGGTTGCAGACCCGGGGCATTGATTACCCGGCCTTGTAGTTCTCCAGGTGTCAGTCGGTCTGAGCGCACTGGAAACGACCCTTGACCGCGCACTCCGATGTTTTCTAACGGTGCAGACTGGCCGGTAGGTTCCGGGACCAGGTCTTGGTAGTAGGGCAGGGCGGAAACGCCGCCACGGTCTTCCACCACAATCAATGAGCTGGCATTCGCCACAATGGGCGAGATCGAACACAGCAACAGCATTAAGCTTAAGATTCTCTTCATGGGTTGTTCGCCATCAGGTTGATACCGGTTACGCGGCTAAGGTGTTTGGCAAAGGCACGGCGGTAGCGTGCGGCAGGTTCACCTCCAGCCGGTCGGTGGTACCGGCCGGCGGCAGTGATCCAGTCACCCCCCTTGGCTTTTTGTTCTGCCAGGATCTGGGCGGTAACCGAGAGGTTCTTATAGGGATCCAAACCTTCGCAGGGAGAGCTGTAACGGTGGCCATTGGCACCTATGTTGGTTTGACCTAGACCAACGTCGACCCGACTGGGACCAGCGGTTTGAAGCGCAAGCATCAATGCCCTGCACGCATCGCTTCGGGTCGCAAACCGGTAGCCGGCGCCGGCGACATTCAATGTCCATGGCCAGGGCACTATTTGGCCGCGTAGTCGCGTACCGCTCTCCTGCAGTGCGACGGAATAGAGCACCTCGGACGGAACGCCGGCAGGCAGGGCAATCAATTGATAGGCCGGTGGAGGAACCTCCGCACTGTTGGCCAACGCCGCGGCCAACATAAAACAGCCAGCCAATACGGCGCGTACTACTGTCGCTGCCATTGCCCATTCACCTCGCGCACCACAGCAGGTAGCTCGCCGCCGAGCCCAAGGCCAAGCCAGCGGCCGGCATCGTGATTCAGTGTTATCTGGCGGCTGCGTACGCTGGTTGGCTCGATGCCAGCCAGGATCGCCCAACGGCGGATGGTCTCGTCATCACCTTGGCTGCCCACGAAGTACAGATCGAAGGGTTGTTTCTGAGCCTGAAGGTCCTTCACCCGGGCAATACAACTGGTGCAACTGTCTTGAACAAAAACAGCTAATCGACCTGAGCCTTTTAGAGCATTTGTCGCGCCGGAAATTTTAGGAGACAGCGGCTCTGTTGAAATTTGAATGACTTTTTCGTTGGGGTATAGGCGAGCGAAGGCTTGGTCATAGGCCTTTTGATAAGCCAGTTCCTTGTCGATACGTTGCCGTTCAGCTTGCACCTGCAGTTCAGCGTAACGCCGGCGTTCTTCCGCTGATTTAGCTTCGATACCCAGTGCAGTCAGAGGATCCAGTCCTGGTGAATAGATGCCCCGGGGACCTTCCATGACGGTGCGATAGCGACTCCACTCTTGGGGTGTTAATCCCCACTCGCGGGCCAGTTCTGTCTGGCTGGTCCCTTGAGAAGAGTTCTGGGTTTCGCTGTTCTGCGTACTGGTGATGGACGTTGAAGGCCCTGGAGCAGCTGAGCAACCATAAGCCAGCACAATGGCTGCCAAGCCAATAATCAACGAGGCGTTTGAAGCATTCATTTTCTTTGAGAGTGTTCGAAGGCCATACATAAAGGAGGTCCTATTGCGCGACGGTTATGGTTTGCGGCGTTCCGGCCACATCGAAACGTGCGGATTTGCCGTCCAGCCCGTTAAGGCGCCAGGCCGTACCCGCCACGGCATCACCTGGTCGGATGAGGTAGATCTGGTTTAACTGCGTGCTGCCAGGAGGTGCTACAGACAAAAAACGCTCACCGCCCCTGTATTCAATACCGACGATGGTGAAGGGCGGCGCTTGTGGTGTGATAACACTGGTATTGGGCTTCTGGGCGGGACGAGGCTTGCGGACAGCGGCTTTGGGCTTGGACGGAGGAACTGCAGGTTGCTTGGTCTGGGCTTGGCTTAATTCGTGAACACGGCCATCGAGCGATTCGACATTTGCCTTGAGCACCACTAGCTCACCAGAAGACGCGGCATTACGGGAGAGATCCTGCACTGATTCGGTTGCTTGCTTCGCATAGGCCTGTGCGGCATCGATCCGATTTGACAGCGCTTGTTGTCCGGAGCGGAAGTCATCGTTGCTGACCCACTGCTTGCCATCCACAGTGTCCAGCCGTTCATCGACTTTGCTCAGTCGCGTCAGCATTGCATCCAGGGATTCTTTATCAGCAGTCGTAGACATGCTGATTCTGAGTAGGGACAGTTGATGATGTTCATAAGCCAACATGCCCGTCAGGGCGATGAGGCAGAGACTGAGTATCACAGTGGTTCGAGAAGGGCGTGGTAGGTTCATGAGCGTCCTCGCGCAAAAGCGAAGACACCCTCTCAAACCCGCGTATTAGGTGCAGTAGGAAATAGATTTTCCGGGATGCATAGTTTTCGAAAGTTGTAGCAAGACATCAATGAATCACATCTTATGTCCATAAAAATGGCCACCCGGAGGTGGCCATACAGTCATGCAGCAACTAATTGTCTTGCAAGTGCCATTTCAACTGAGTCCCCATCCTGGTTTAACGAATCGAGGCCCGAATCAGGAACATCTCCCGACGTGCTTTGCGCCACGGCGATCTTTTTGGCCATCAGCTGCAGACAGGTGATCTGAGAGCTGTTGGCATAGCCAAAGAAAATCACCCGCACGGCTTGCTTCTGCCCAATCCGCCAAGACCGCCGAGCTGCCTGTTGAAGGGTGTACACGTTGTACCCCGTCTGCAGGAACGCGATGGTCGGAAAGTCGAGCAGATCCAGACCGGTCTTAACCAGCTCCGGGTTAGTGATCAGCACATCGATCCCACGATCTACCTGGTCGAGAATCCAATCCTCGCGCCTGGCGGTATCGACTGACGCCCTTAACACCGCCACCTTCAAACCGGCCTGTTCCAGCAACCGTTTGAGACGTGAAGTGGTGTCACGAGTGCCGCTGTACACGGTGTAGACCAGAACTTTGCGGCCTTTGGCTTTTTCCGCGAGGCAGAGGTCGAGCAGTGCCTGTTCCTTGGGCATGCGTTGTTCATCTGCAAAGATCGACGGCACAAAAGCCAGCGTGTCCTTGCTGCGTGGATGTTTGACAATCTCCGGCCGGAAACAGCAGTCCGGCCAGGCCAGCAGTACGTTGAGGACAACCCCCAGAAGGGTCGTATCTCGGCGTGCCAGTGCCTGGCGAAGCTCCTGGGTCAGTTTTCCTGCTAACTGCTGATAGGCCGAAGCCTGTTCAGCAGACATGGCTATGTCGATGAACTCCTCTTGGTACGCCGGCAACACGTTCCCACCGATATCCTTGAGTTTCAGAAATACAGTGAATGGCAGCACGAACCGGTGGATGCCTTTTGGACCGAAGCCTGGGGCCTTCACCGTTCGCACCGAGAGTTTTTTTCCCTTGGCAGTTTTGTGTGACTCGTTATCTCGTTCGATGTAGATATCCTTCAATACGCCGTGATCCCGCATGAACGACATGGCCGCAGGGGCCATGCTGCCGCGTGCGTTTGGTCGATAACCGTCCTCGATCATGCGGCGGGTAAGGATCCGAAATAACAGATAAAACAAGTCGTCGGCATAACCGCCCATAAGCGTACCGGTTAGCAAAACACATTTGCGTGCTTTAGCCGCAAGAACGCCCATGGCCTGGCCCTGGGCCGAACCACTGTTCTTGTACTCATGCCCTTCGTCCACCACTAGCAGGTCGAAATACCCATCAGGCAACTGGCGCTTGATGAACTCCGTGGGTTGGTAACCGCCTTCACCAAAGCCAAACTCGATGTTGGCCATGGCACGTTCCATGCGCTTGGCCTGACGGTCGTTGAAGATGAAATTGCCTTGAGCGTCCATCAGGTTGATGAACTCGCTGACGTTATCGATCAGCATCGAGGCGAGGAAGTCCTCCCCGAAGTCGTTCAGCAGCCTGTCAGCGCGCACTGGGCCAATGGTCGGAATCCGGCACATTGACTTCAATATGATTGCTCGTCGGGAGCCGCTTTCAGCTTTGCCTGGGCGCATCAGCGTCCAGAGTGGGCCTTGGCAGTGAGGGCAGCTGCGACGGCGTTCCTCTTGGTGAAACTCTTCGACGGTAACCCGGTTGCCTTCCTGATCCTCCAGCAGGCGCCCGCAGTCTGGACAACCGGCAAGGTGATGGTTACCAACCGCACGGCGCGGCCAACACACCGAGCGCCAGTGAAACCCCATCCGCATGCGCACGCGCCCGAGGATGAAGAACTCCTGCCGCCCGTCGTAAGGCTCTTTCAGTTGGTCGCGCAGCTTGAGCAGCTTGACCAGGCTGTCAGGTCCATTGAGTACCCAGACGCGTGCGTCTGGGATGGTTTCGAGAATCTCTCGCCGCCACTTGTAGACCAGGTGTGGAGGCGAAACGATCAAGGTGCGGCGATAGCCGGCTTTGTGCATGACGGCGGCTACAGCGATGGCCATCATGGTCTTGCCAGTGCCCATCTCTGCGTTGATCACTGCAGCCTGCTCGTTACGATCCAACAATAACGCTGCAACGGCTTGTACCACTTCGGCCTGAGCTGAAAAGGGCTGACGTTTGAGTTCATCCATCACCCGTTGCCGTGCTGGGTTGATGTGACCGGCGTAGACCGGTGGGTTTGATCGGTTGAGTGAGTCCAGCAGCTCATCACCGAACTCGTCGATGAATTCGGTCAAACCGATGGAAAGTGGTGAAAGTGGGGTATGTGATAGGTCGTTCATGGTTGTTTCTCCTGGAAGGATAAACAGGGCATGCACGACACCCCTAGGGGTATGGTGAATACCCTGAGGTTTGGATAAGGGAATGCCTTATTGGTAGCGGGTCAGTAGTCCGATGGCAGCAACAAGGTTGTTACGCTTCGGTCGGCTTCAGTGATGATCCAGAGCCGGGTTTCATCCTCGGCGTCGATGTCGTAGCTAGAGAACAGACGCTCTCCAGTAGCCAGGGCTCGTTGGTTACTGCTCCAGTCTTCCTGGGGCAGCTCTCCCCAGTCACCGGAGAAATGCCGTCGCAAGTAGGTGCTTGGGTCGAGATGGCCGTGCTCCACCAGGTGGTGTACCGATTGGGTCAGTACCAACTGTCCAGCTTCAAACGTCACGCGTGAGGTGGTGTCCGAGACCGCCGGTGCAATCGGCTCGTCAGTTTCAGGTTGTCGATCCGCCGAAGAGGTGATGGTGATAACGCGTCCTTGGTTGGCAGATCCCGGCGTCATGTCCCATGCCCGAATGATAGGCACGAAACGATCGGTCAGGATCCTTACCTCAGAAACGTTACCGTCCTGGTCTTCGGTAAACTCGGTCTTGCGAACCTTGTCTTTGTAAGTATCGCCTTTGAGCACCAGCACTCGCCCGGACTTCGAGGTAACGACGCCCGATATTGCGCCGGCAGCCAGGGCTAATGCCAAGTGCCACCGGGACAGCTCACGTACTGGTGGTCGTGGTTGAACACCCGTTTGACCAAAGTGCAGGGTGAAGTCTGGCCACATGCCGCGAAGCTGTTTGACTTCAGCGCTTAGCTGCTCCGGTTCGAGGCTGATGCGATAGAAGTGCTCCAGTTCGCTGGTCGACGACAGGACCCTATAGGGCTCCCAAGACCAACTCTCAGGTAACACTTCTGCATTCAACGTCCCGGCGCCAATCGCCTGAAGGCGTGCGCGTACGTATTTGACTTCTTGCGGTCGAGCCAGGTCTTGGCGGCGGATTCGTATACCGAATATCACCACCTGTTTGAAGGTTGGATCAGCGGCATTGTAAATCCGCAGTTCAGTGAAGTGATTGCATAGCCAACTGCAGAGTTCGTCGTCCAGCACATAGTGTGGAACGATGAACACCAACACCCCGCCGTACTGCAGCAGTGGAAGCGCCCGTTGATAGAACATTTTCTCCAGACGCCGGCGACCGCTACCTTGGTACTGTGAGGCACCTGCATGGTCAGCGACCAGGTCACCGTAGGGCGGGTTAAGCCAGAGCAAGCCAAAGGCCTGGCGGCTGATCATGGTGTCCATCAGATCGCTATGCAGCACACGATCCAGGAGCGTCCTGCAATGCGCAGCACGCTCCTGGTCGTATTCAACTGCGAATGTGTCTGTGCGGTCTCGCCCAAGAAAATGTGCTGCTTCGGCCAGGGCAACCCCTTCGCCGGCACATGGATCGCAGATCCGCATTTTGCCGGTGGGAGAGGGGGCCAATGCCTGCAGGGTCCGTTCCAGAGTCGTTTCGTCGGTAGGGTAGTAGCCATTGCGAGCGAAGTTGCGTGCCAAGCGTGGGAACATCAAGGCCATGATGGGGCTCCTGAATCAAGGCTCAAAAGTGAGCGTGGGTTGAGAGATGCCCTTGGCGAATCAGATCGCCCAGGGCGGGTTCAAGAACGTCGAGCTGCAGCGACAAACGCCAGGCCGAGATAGCGCCTAACGATCCGGGTAGGGGCTGCAACATGTCGTATTGGGTGAGCACTTCCATAACTGGGTTATGCCAATGCGGTAGCAGCGGTAATGGGCATGTATCCATGACCAGGGGCCACAGCTTTTGATGAGGCGATTGCCCGTCCTGTAGAAGGGCGTAGGAGAAGTGATTGGCCCGGTCGGGCTGCGCGCAACGTCGGTCGAACAGCCAAAGGTGTACCAGGCTGCCGAATAACGTCCCGCGAAATTGCCGGGTGGTTCGTTTTTCCAGCAGGTCGACGTTGGGGAAGACAGGAAGACTCCGGCCGTCGACGACGATATGAAACTGGTCCAGACCGTTTTCAGCGGAGCCGAGGGTCAGTCTGGCCAAGAACTCCTGCAGTGCCGTGTCACGTCCCCAAGCCGAGAAAAACACTAGGTTGCGTTGTTCATCACAGACGAAAGCATCGACGTAAAGGTCAGGACATTCGTCAACCTGATACAGCCGTGTGAGAGAAGGTGTGGACATTGAGCATCCTCCGGATCGGAGGGAGGCCCCGCCCAGAAGGGGCAGGACACTGCCCCTCGGGGTTAATGGTTGGTGGGTTATCGATCGCGCTTGAATGAGCGGGTGTGTGGATCGAAGCTTGTGGTCGTGTCGCCCTGGAACAACGGCGACTGACCTATCATGTAGAGGTTGACCCGGTACAGAGGGCGCAGTTGTAAGGCAGCGTTCGCTTGCGTTTCTATCAGTCCGATTTCGATGAAGTGCTCGCGCATTTCGTCATCATCGGACACTTCGTTGTTGGTCATTTGGTCTTCGACGGTCAGCAGAGTGTGCTCACCGATGTCTGAAAAAGTCGGATTCATGGAGTGCTTCCTTGGTGGTGGAGCTCCCGCAAGGTGGGAGATTGGCAGTTCCAGGTTTGTTGCTTGAAGTCCAGCACATAGCCAAGCTCGCCGAGGCGAGTGCATTGATGACGTAGGCGCTGACGGTCAACGGTGGTGTCAAGTTTTACCGCATCCCCCAGTGGCCAGATCGTGCCAAACAGAATCGCGTCTAGCTCTGTGGCATTTTCCGAACTGGGAAGTGGCATCCCAAAGGGGGCGTCCTCTGGTGATGACGGTTTATCGACGTTGCTTACAGCCGTCGTGAAGGGTAGCGTTTTGCGCTGTCGCGCAGGCTTTGTTTGAGTTGAAGATGATTCTTCATCTATGGGATCTGGCTCGCTTGGTGAAAGCTTGGCAGCGTCTTCCGCCGTCAAGTTGTCTACGTCGTCGAGGCTCATGCTTTCGAGCTTGGCCCGGATCTCAACCACTAACCGTCCAGCGGTTGAGTAGTACGAGGGGCGTATTTCTGTGATGAGGAAATCGCCTCTGTATTTGCCTTCATCGTATTGGTCGAGAAGCGCGTCTTTGATAACGAACTCGCCTATTGAAGTTGATAGTCGTCCGACGTTGAACTCGCCGTTACGGCCGCTGATGGTACGAATGGCCAGTTGGCCTGGGATGTTGATCATGGTCAGCTCCACACTGCATGGGTGTAAGGCTACGTGCATTACTCGCACAATGAAAAAAGCCCGACAGTGTCGGGCTTGGGGTGGTGCAGTGAGTTCAGAAAGGTTTATGGGCAGGATGTATGAGTTTCCTCCTTGAGTGAGATGTACAGATAGAATGAACCTGGTGGCGATTCTATGCGGTCAAGTTTTAGGTCCAGCCAGACTCGATCCGAGTTGTCGCCGGCAGGCAGCAATCGATAGAGCCCGAAATGGATTTGTGTACAGTCAGGCTGCATATGCAGTTCACGGTAGGCCTCCAGGACTACATCGCCCAATCGGTTACTGATAACTGATACATCCTGTGGGTTTTCGATATGCACCGCTTCTTGCCAGGCCCGAGGCGTAAGAACGACCGGAAGTTTGAGCAAGTCAGACGATACGAGGTTATTGGTGGTAAGCATGTAAATCTCCAGGTGCGAAAACCACCTGGCCCGTTCGGGAGATGGTTTCCCGATGGGTCTTTATGCTGATTTGGAATCAGCTTGAGAGTCAGCCAGTGTTTCCTGGCGGGTTAGTAGTATTCGGGGTGCACAAGCTCATCTTCCAACTCCCAACGAGCCCTTCGATATTCCTTGAGAAGTCCGAACTCCGACAACATTGGGCTGTTTTCGGGATTGAATTCATCTCGATGGTCCATCTTTGCCAATGTGATCACCCCATCCAGTACTTCTAACCAAAGATCAGTAGTAAGGGTGTAGCGCGGATCTTCATCGGGATCGAGTGTCGGGTTGCTCGGCAGTAGCTTATCCAACCTGCTGTAAACACTAGCTTGAGCAGCTAAAAGACCGATTTCGGTCAGCAGCGGCAGTCGTTGAGGATTCATCATCATGGTTTATCTCCAGCGTTCGGAAATCACCAATCCCGAAGGGAGGCGTTCCCTTCGATATGAATATTGAAAGGCGCCCAGGGGGCGCCATGATTTCAATCATGCTGATTGACGTTGTTCAGGATCTGGCTGTCCTTGGCCGTTGTCATCCGAGTCATCTACAGCAGCACGATCCTGGGCAGGAAGGGGCTCAGCAGAATCTTTCGGTTTGGCTTGGTAGACAGTATCGCCATCGACCTTGATCCAGCCGATAAAAAGAAGACGTCCTTTGAGGCTTGCCCCAGGTTGACCCTTCTTATCGCCCTTTTCATAGATAAAGCAGTCGGTCCAGATGTCACCGATACGGAAGCTCACAAGGACCTTCTTTCCTGCATCAACAGCAGCTTGGCTACGACGAATCAGCTTTTCAGCTTCGGCGCCGACGACATTGCAGTCGATGTAGGAGTACTCGGTGTCGTCAGACGAACCGCGTAATGCAGCAACAGTGACAGCCATGAATGGCTTGCCTTTGCCGCGTGGTTTCACTTCACGAATACGGTTGAGATAACCAATACCAGTGGTGTGCAGGTCGAAAAACTTGGTTTCGTTGGTTTGAGTAGTGCTCATGGTGATTCTCCAATTTCGAAATAGCAGAAAGCGGAGAAACACTTCGCCCTTGGGGGAAAGTATTCCCCGCGAGGGTGGGTAGAGCAGACAGTGGAGCTTAGTGCAGCATGAGTTTCATAGCGGCAATCATCACACCAGCGGTTGCTGACATCATGACGCCCATGCGAATAGTCAACTTAACCTCAAGTTGAGATATCTCTGTTCTCAAATCAGCTGACAGGTCAGTACGAAGAGCTGCGATGTCAGATTTAGTGGCCAAACGTGAAAACATATCAGCCTCCAAAGCATCAATTACAGCGTTTGCTTTCTGTTCCGGAACGTTGATCGAAATCAGCGCTTGGTAGAGAGCCAGTTCGGTTTTCATCAGACCTCCAAAAATTGAGAGGCCTGCCCTGACGGGAAAGGCCCGTCATGGGTGGGAAAGGTGCTTCCATCGACTGAGTCGACTGATCGCGCTACCGGAAGCTATGGCGATCTTAGGAGTGGATCAATGCGGTAAACCGCATCGTAGTCTTTCGGATCCAGACTACATGGGCATGTTGCTGACGACGTCAGCTATACATGGGTACAGCATGAAAAGCCTATTGCTGGTTGTCAAGCTCCATGTGAAAAATTCAGAGAAGCCTCCCCAGCGGGAGGATTCCCTGCTGGGGTGAATGAGGAGAGGTTTAGCAAACAGCTGGTGTCAGCTGTTGAGCCTTGCCTCGAGAGCGCGGTTTGCGTGCCGGCTTTTCGACCACACGAGTATTAGCGTTGTACCAAAGATTCAGATCAACACCTTTGGCACGGACCATGGCTGGCAAGTGATCCATATCACGCACCATGCTGTCAGAAATGCAGGGTGGTGGAAGCTGGACGTGAGACTTTGCCTGTGGCTGATCTGCTGGACGTATGTTCGACTTCTTCATGGCACGCAAAAACTCTCGGGCAACAACGCCGAGTGCAAAACCGAAGTTATAAGTGAGTTTGGACATGGTGATTCTCCTGCAGGTTGAAATGCGGAGAAAGCACTGGCCCTGTCGGGGAAGTGATTCCCCGCGAGGTGAGTAACATCAGATGCTTCTATCGACGATTGTCGACCGACCGCGCTACCAGAAGCTCAGCGGTCTTGGGCGAATCAACACGATTGACGTGTCGCAACCTTGAAGATCCTGGTTGCCTGGGCATGATGCCGACGACGTCAGCAAAACACGTACATATCATCGAAGGGGGGATAGTGATGTGTCAAGCGGGGAGGGATATTTCGGGGAGGTCAAAGCAGATCGAATTTTACAGGAGAAGCTACCGAGAGTAGCTGGGTCAACAGTCACTCTCGGATGTAGTACTAAGCGTCTTTCAGAAAAAAATACCACCTGTGTGGGATAAAGGCGTCATCGATCCCTGGGCTGTGATCTGAACGTCTCACTTCCTACACCTGGCCGATTATCGTGGCTGAGGCCAGCAAACATAAGGCACGCATCCGCGCACAAAGGGAGCCCTGCGTTTCGCCGGCGGGCCACCGGCAGGGAAAAGCAGCTACCAAAGGGTAGCCTGATAATCCTTCGCAAGATTATCAGGCTACCCTTTGTGTGAGCTTTAAAAAATATGGGCCACAACACCAGTGTGGCCCTGAGATTACTGTGCTTCGAACCTCAACAAAGCTCTATGTGCCTTTGAACTCGCAATTCACGAGTTAGACGGCTGCGTGTCTGGCTTGAACAGGGAGACACAGGGAGAGCTTTGAACCAGATCCGCACGCCCTTCCCGGAGCTCAGCGTGCTTTGGGGATGGAGATGAGGCGAACCGCATCTCCGGGCGCTACTGATGACCGCCAGTAGCCAACGGGGTGGAAACGTTGTTGCGTGCATTATGTTGTTAGGCTGGGCGATATGCAACATAGCCAGTGTTGACCTGGGCTTTGGTCAGTTCACTGCAGTGACGGCACCGTCGGGTACAACAGATGGAATGGGGATACCGGTCACTCCCGCTTTCGGGGAGACAAGCACTCCCGCGCGATTTACACCAACGGTAGTCGACTGAGTCAGATCGACCAGCGTCGATGGCATCCCTGCCGGCGCCGTGTCGTTGTAAAAGGTGTAGGCTGTGCCACCATTAATGAAGGAAGAAACGCCTGAAGGTTTGACAAACCAAAGCGGTAGGTTAAGAACTGAATCGCTGGGTATGCCGCTAAAGCCTGGGTTGGACTGTGCAAATCCTGCAGCAGCTGACCGATAAGTTAAAAAATTTCTACTGAGTGAATCAAGCGTCGCATATTCCGAAACTGCTTGAGTCTGGTATCGATCTTCTGCCCACATACCGGTGACGATGACCAGTATCATGAGAATAGCCCATTGTAAGGTCATCGTTTGGTCCCCCTTGAATCAACTGTGAAAAGCTTGTGTCCTACGATTACAGCAAAAAATATGCGCAGGTGGATAAGACGGCTACTAGTAATCCTATAGTCAAAAGAAGTCGGCGTAATCGAATTTTACGTCGAGATTGTAGCTTGGAAGCAATCATCGTGGATGTTTCTACGTAGGTAAGCAGATACCTATCATTTGCCGTAGGTTTGAGACTGTAAGTGTAAGCGCCGACTTCAAATGTCTCTCTTCCTTGCAGTGCCTTACTCCATAAAGGAGTGGAGCATATTCTACTTCTAGTCTCGAACCAGCTTTGCAGCTCATCTCGACTATATTGAGCACCATTCTCCAAATTATTCTTCATCACACTTCTCTATCGTACATTGCGCTCAATGGCAGAGCGTTTATGTTGAATTATTTGAAGCAACTCCAATAAAAGAGTCCCGGCCAAGTAAGGCGAGATGTGTTGAGAAACCACCCACTATCATTGCGAAAGATGTATCCGACCTCACTGTCTCCAACGCCGAGTGCGCCGGTAAGGGAACACGATTTCCAGCTTGTATCGCCGAGTGTGCAAGTTAGACTTCCCTTGTAGGGAGCCTGGCAACTTCCTTGAATTAATTTAAATTCCCACCCATTGTTTGCAGTCCAAACACCTTTTTGACATGATAAGATTATGCCAACAGCACTTTTTGCGATAAGTGTGCGATCACTGCACGCTGTACCTTCGGTTGCAAGCCCACCTACCGAGACATATTCGTTGGTGGCAATACGATCGTAGGCCGTTATTTTGCCGGTTGAAGTGATCTTTCCACCCCAGAGCTGGCCGCCGGTTGAGAAGTTTTTGTCGTTGTACACCTGGACCCAATCGGGGCTGTTCTGATAGATACCACCTCCCCATTTTTCGCTGTACCAGCCAGTGTCGCCCCGAGTTCTGAACCATCCACCCGTGTAGGTTTCGCCCGTGACGTTCGCGGTCGCCGCGTTTACATTCGCGGTGGCTGTGACGTTGCGAGCTGTCACGTCGGCACCAGTCGTAACGTTGCCAGAGGCGGAGATGCTCCCTGCGTTATTAATGTTGTGGTTGCCCATACCAAGGTCAGTATTCATCGTGTTGAGCTCAGGATGGTTTGGCACAGCATTTCGATATAAGTAATCGTTGGCCAAGGCGCCGTCCATGAGAAACAGTGCACTGGCAGTGTGGCCTGGCCCAGGTGTAATGGAGTAATTACTCAGCGCGACTTGCCAGCCACCGCGGATGCCTTGAATGACGTTAGGGTTGGTTGTAGATATAAAACCACCAGGTCCTCCAAGGTTTTCAGCAATGGCACGCACACCCATTTCTGGAAGCGTCTGTCCGCCCGTAGTAACCACAATCGCTTCCAGCTGATTAGGATTGGGTTTACGGGCAAGGCCTAGGATGGTCTGCCCGAAAACATTGGTAGAGCTGAAACCCGCAGGCAGGTAATTAGAGTTGATGAGCATCGGCACCGTAATTTGCACTGGCACGGTCGCCGACGCGTTGGCGAGCACTACGTTGAAATTGTCTTTCAGGTACTTGGCCTGGGCCTCTGAAATAGTGCGCTGTTGATCGGCCGCAATTCGATAATCCTGGGCATCCATTTGTTTGATTTGCCAAACCATCGCCAAGGTCACCACGACACCAAATACGAGCAACCCGATTGCCATATCCAGGCTCAAGAAGCCCTGTTGTTTATTCTTACTGGTCATTCCAGAGGCTCCGCGAAGATTGGTTTGCGATGTCTTGGCCGAGCAGGGTGATCTTTCCTGAGTGGACTTTTTCGCGGATGCTAGGCCCGTCCTCGCCCGTAAAGAGCAGGCTTTGAAGCGTCAAACGCCGGCCCCCGTCACTATCCATGGACAATGACTGATGAATGACAGCCACCAGGCCTTTGGAAAGCAGCTCTCGGGCGTTTTTCAACAAGGGCTGGCCTAGGGCTGCTAAGCGTTCAATGCCATGCGTGACGCTGCCGGAATGGCCAGTACAGATAATGAGATGACCGTTGATTGAGGCCTGGATGACTTGCGCAGCAGTTGGCCCATCACGTACCTCACCCACAAACAGAAAGTCCGCCCTCGTTCGCAGAGCAAGGACTAAGGCTTCTTCGTAGCCCCCCATACGCCTGGAAACAGGAACTTGTATGCACCGACCTTCTCCATGCCTACCATGTAGAAATGGTTCGGGTGGATCCTCTACCGCCAGGCAGATGCCGCCCCAAGCCTCAAGGCGGGCTTTAACAAGGGATGCAGCACTTGAGGTTTTCCCTGCACCCATCTCTCCGCAGATGAAGATTAGGCCGCGTATCGTGTCGCTCATCAGAGCATTCTGCATGTGATCGGGCAGGCCTAGCATGTCCAGCGGACGAATTTGAACCGACGACTTGCTGAGGACAAAAACCGGCTTGCTGTTTACGTCTATCAACTGTGTGACTCGAAGGACAACGCCATCTTCGAGCAGCGCAAACTCCGGATCCAGGGTCGCGGCGTACTTCTCTGCGCATAGTTGACGGATTCGTTCTAGATCAGCCCGCCATTCTAAGGGCGCCTCAACTCTTCGCGCTTGTCCAGGGAGACCCTTAGCGTCCGCAAAACCATCGCCCAGATACAGGTCGACGAACTGAGCTTCGGAGATAACGCTCACTCGGCGCTCCTTAGTATGAAGTCCAGGCGATGGTATTGGCATCCGATGAGCAACTGGTCGCAGCGGCTACCGCTGTGATTTCGCCGGCAATGGCAGTACCACCGTTGATCGCCGTCGTGGTCTGTTTGTCCTTGGCCATGTTGGAAGCCAGCGTGATGCAGGCATTCTTTGGAAGGTTGGATTCGGTGATGGTGAAGGTCATACCATTACTGGTCACAGTAACGGCTCCGTTCCAACGGTTGGATAAGGCGTTGCCATTAATGCTCATACCACCCGTGGCCTCCAGGTTGATCAAGGACGGGGCCAGGTTGGTACCGGCTGTTGCGTACCCGGTTGTGCTTTTCAGCCTTTTGGTATTGCTCAGCAAGGTTCCCAGGTTGCTCTGTTCAATGGTGACGTCCGAGCTGCCGAACGTTCTGTACCCCATGAACACGATAAAACCGAGTGCCACGGCGATCAGCATCAGCCAGAACATCCCGTCCAGGGAAAGAAATCCGCGTTGGTTTTGGCGGGTATTTGTTCTCATCTTTACGACCTCATTTGGGTTTATTTAAGCGTTTCTGTCACATTGCCGGCCAACTGGAAGATGCCGATCACCACCAGAATCATCATGATTCCCATGGCCATCGAGGACACCCCAATAAGCGATTTCGCGATGGCCTCGACACGCTGGAGCGTTTGCTCCAGCCAACGGTTGGAAAACCTTTCCATCGACTCGGCGAAGCCTTTGCGGGTGGCGAGCACTTCAAGAAAATGCATGGCCATTGGGTCTGGAAATTCATGGCCCGCGAGTTTCAAGGCGGTACCGAAGTTTTTACCGGCACTTACACCGTAATGAATGGCGCTCAAACGCTCCTTGAGCCACGGAGATGCGTTGCGTTGCAGCGACTTCAATGCGTCGAGCTGGTTGATGCCTGAGCGCAACATCACGGCCATGTTGAGCAAAAAGATGGAACCGTGAAGCGCCTTGTAGACCGACCAAGGGGGAAGGCGCTCTGCTCGGACTCTCAGGACCTGGAGCAATTTGTTCAACTGTAGCTTCCATGACGGGCTGGCGGCCGTGATCTGAAGTCCGCAAAACACCGGCAGGGTGAAGATCGATACGAGGATGAAGATGACGACCGCGATCAGGGTCACCAGTCCGTAGTGGGTCACGAAATTCGATAGGGCGTAGAGAAACGCCGGCACACCTGTCCAGGCATCAGGATTGGAGCGCTTTGTCATTGAAGGCACCATCCACGCGGCGATCACATACAGCAGCGCTGCCATAACGCTCCACACCACCGAAGGGTAAACCGTGGCTGAGGCCACCAGCTTGCCGATCCTCTGGCGTACTTCAATAATCCTCACGCAGTCTCTAAAGGCCTGCACCAGGTTACCGGTCTCCTCACCGGAAGCGATCAAAGAGTTTTCGTCATAAGGCACCCAGCCTTCGCATGACACGCTGAACGACTTGCCTCCTTTGACCGATTGCGCGATTTCACGACAGGCAATCGACACGGGATGCCGTTTTTGGCCGTTATCACTGAATGCTCGCGCAACAGTATTCAGGGCATCTTCAAGTGAAACGCCATCCCCATGGATGCCCATGAGGCTTTCATAGAATTGGATTCGCTCGTTTTTGCCGAACTGTTTGGCGTAGAAGGTTTCTGCCCAGCGGTTTAGCACCGCTCTGACGTCACTCAGCATGGGCGAGCTCCAGGGTTTGCCGGTCAAAGTCCAACGGCCCCACCATCATTTCGGCGTGACGTGGATCTACCAAACCTTGTTTGAGCTTGAGGATTGTGTGGGCAGTTTTGGTGATGCCGCCCATTTCCTTCACCCAGTAACGACGTGCTGCACTGGCCCCTTTTTTATTAAAGACGTGCATGAAATTGTTGTCGGTGATGAGCGCCTCCGCGGCTACCGTACGATCAACGACACCCAAACCTTTGCAGCGTGGGCATCCAGGACCTTTGAGGTAGGTCAGGTCGACCGCGTCCAGGCCGCTCAGGCGTTGCACCAATGCACCGTTGAGCTGGTCTAGATGAGCAGCGGCAGGTACACGACAGTGAGGGCATAGCACGGGAAGCAAGGACTGATTAACGATGCTGGTCATCAGTGCGGGATCTGTCACAAGGTAGCGGTCTACCCCCATGTCGATTAGCCGCTGAAGCCCTGCCACTGAGTTATTGGTGTGCAATGTGGAGGACACCAGGTGCCCGGTCATCCCACCACGGAAAGCCGCTTGGGCCGAGGCCAGGTCTCTGATTTCGCCATACATCAGGATGTCCGGGTCGAGGCGCATCGTGTTGGTGATGCCGTCGCTCCAGGTTTCTCCTGAGCCCAAAGGGGACTGGTTGGCCATGATTGGATATTCGGGAGGATCCTCCATGGTTAAAATGTGTTTTGTGCCACCACACTCTTCATAGAGCAGGTTCAGGTTGACCTGCTGAGTCTTGGATTTACCGGAACCTGTAGGGCCGGTGACCAAGTTCACGCCATAAGGAAAGCTGCGGATACGCCTGAACGCCTCAATTTGCTCGGGGAGAAAACCGAGAGCCTCAAGGGTCATTTTGGTTTTGTCGTCATACAGCAGACGCAGAACCATCAGAGGGCCCTCTACTAGCGGCCTGGTTGCAACCCGGGCACCGAACAGACCAAGTTGATCCACGTAGGATCGTTTTATACGTGCGTCCTGGCTGACTTGTGGCTGGTAGTGGTCTTTCGCAACATCACACATGCTGTTGTAGAGGGATGAGCAGAGCTCAAGGCCCACCTGACTTTGATGCTGCTCTGCCTCCCACAACAGTCCGTGGATGCGAAAGAAGATCCTGGTGATGTCGTGACCCACCACAAAGTGAACATCGCTGGCATTATCCCGATGGGCCTTGCCTAGCAGCTGCACTACCTGCGCCTGGCGTTTGGTCTCGGTGGTCGAGAGGGCTCTACCATTGGCGTCGTCATTCGCCTGGTAGAGCGCCTTGATCGTGCTCATCGGGCAGATCTTGACTTCAAACTGATGATTCTTGTGTTCTAACTCATCCTCGAATGCCATGACATAGGCATCCGTTTGGTGCTGGGCGGACACATACAGAATTCCATCGCTGGTCAATGCGCAAAGCTGACGTAACTCCGGTCTAAGCTCGAAAGCTCCGCCAGGCGCGGTGAGCAATTGCTGGTGTGAATTCAGCAGCGCGGCAGCGGCTTCATCGAGAACTGGTTCCGCTTCAGTATGTATTTCAGTCAAAGTCGTCATTGGCTCGTACCCTCACCGCTGTCCTTGGATAAACCCGGGCAGCGTGCTGGCTGACGGGATACTACTGGAGACCGGGTTGCTACTACTGGAGGCGCTTCCCGGTGGAATATTGGAAAACCCGAGCGGGAAGCGCTTGCCATCACGTTCAAGTGTCACGCTATCCAGGGTGAGGTTCGCCACGCGGTAGCCTCCTGGGAGTTCCCGCGACGAGGCGTCAGCGTCCACTTCAAATCCGCTGCTGTAGAGCAAAGTGGCACGCAGCCGCCTTGCGGAGCCGAATATGGCTTTAACGACAGGCAGTTCTTGCTGGGTATCGGTAGCGCGTGTGGCGGTAATAGGGGGGGGGAGGAGGCCTTGAGGGACGAATGAGGCTGGAGACTGAGCGGTTGAATGGTTGTCTTCGCCATTGATTGACCGCTCAGCTGCTGCTCTCTCAGCTTGGGCTTTAAATAGAATTGTCTGACTCTGAACGGTAGCCAGCTCCCCGACATTGATGCCTGAGAGATTGGCTTCTGCCGTCCAGCCCAGTGATGGAGCGATAGCAATTGCCGAACAGAGAAAACGCACAGTTTTATTTCGCATAGAGGTCACCTGTCACTGTCCAACGAAGGTGGCCAGTCTCATATTTGGTCTTTATTTCGCTCAACCGTAGGCCTTGAGCGGGTGCACCCGTGAGAGCGTCCAGCGGCGTTATTCCAGTCTCATAACGCACCTCAAACTGTCTCCACTGAGGAGGTGGCGGTGGAGGTGGCGCAGGTTGGCCTGGCACTGCGGGCTTTACTGGAACCACCACAGGGATTTCCTTAAATGTGGGTTCTTGCGAAAAGTTGTGTAGCCACGATGACAAGTTCGCCAACATGTCATCAGTCGCCTTGAGAGGTTCGTCACCAGCAGCAGGTAGCGATATGTCGATTTTTAGGAGCGCCAGAGATTTGCTTTCGTCAAAGGCTGGCCCGCCTGGGAAATGTCCCTGGGTTGCTTTGATGAGGTTGTCAGCTGTGCTGTTGCCGGAACGCTTGTATGAGGAAACCACCTGGGCGCCGTTGCAAAGCGCGTCTGTGAATTCCCATCCCGCAATAGAAAGCGGCAGTTGATAAATAACGCGGCTGCATTGCTCCAGAAAATTGTCGACAGAAGGGCGTTTAGCCCAAGGGTGCTCCAACGCCTGGGGCAGCTGTTCGACGCCAGACTCTTGCTGCAGCCTGGCTAACTCTGCCAGGCGAAGTTGTTCGGCCTGGAAAGCTGCTTCTTTGGCAATCCGGTCCTGATGACTCTGCCATTGAACCCAAGCGATGATGCCGGCAGCGATCAGCGCACCAACAATCGTCAGTTGCACCAACTCTGCTTTGGACAGCCCAAAGACAAGTGGTCGAAGCCGGTATTCGCGTTTCAGGTGCGAGGGTTGCAGTAGCTCTTCCACGTCCAGTGGTTGACCACCCATTTCAAACTCTGTGGGCAGGTACTCTTGGTCGAAGTTGATGCCGCGACTGCGTTGCTGAACGACTCTACGACGAACCTCGGCACCGGTGCCGATCATGTCGCATCCAGAAATCACACCTCCTTGATACACAGCGACAAGGGCGTATTGGTCGAGGTCAGCGTCCGTTCTCCAGGCCGCAATCCACGAGTCTCCCAATTGACCAGCGAGCGTCGCTGCGAGGGAGTACATGCCTTTTGTGACTTCGTCACTGCGCGCAACGAAACCGGCCTGGATGATGGCCGGTGTCCTGCGAATGGCGACGATATCTAACTGGTGTTCACGGCCGTACTGCCGTGCTTCTTTCATGTGGCCGGTGACGCTGCCCAATGGATGCCAGCGTAGGCCTGTGACGAACGATTTTCCTCTGTGCTGCAGGACCTGGACCCGTGCTGAGCGTGTGCTTTTTGCGATTTCCGCGACCATGGCTTAACCCTTGAATGCGCTGCAACGCAGCAAAGGGCTGGGGCAAGAGCCCCACGGATCATTGGCGGCAGGAAAACTCAGGGCGCTAGGGCTTCCAGTGTCGCTATCAACAACAGGGGTAATCAGCACGACCAGCACGTTGTGATCCGTGCTGCGGATGCGACTACCGCCCAGGCCGAAGAATCCAGGATCACCGACACCGGATTTGGTCGCGTTTTCGCTGTTCTCCTCAAAGCCGGTCAGAACCAACGTTTGGCCGCTGCGCAATTTGACTTTGGGAGACAGGTTCCTGGTGTCGTAATCGACTGTCTGAACGCTGGAGCCGTTGCTGGTGAACGGGGTGAAGGTAGGTTTGCTGCTCATGCTCAAAGTGACCATCAGCAGCAGGTTGTCCTGGTCGATAATGCGAGGAAGCAACATCATGTTGAACCCGCTGGTGATCGTTGCGGGAGTCAGTGATGTGGACGATCCGACCGAGGCCGTTGTGGTAGTAGAGCTGGAGGCAATATAGCTTTGCACGTTACCGACTTGGATAGGTGCAGGCTGTAAGTTCAAAGTTGTGATCGAGGGAGATCGGACGTTTGAAACTCGATACTGTTCTGATAGCGCTTTAATGATCAGATTCGAGCCAGCCCAAGGTGACTTGGAGGTATCTAAAACATTGAACGAGCTGGAGACCGCATTAGTGGTAATTCCAGTTGTGGCATTTTTTAGGGAAAAGCCCCACTTGCTGCTCAGATTAGTGTAAACCGCAGACCAATCTAGGCCTGTTTGATCCTTGTCGGTGAGGGTTACTTCAAAGACTTTGACATTGAACAGCACCTGGCGGGTAATACTGCGGTTGAGGGAGGTCAAGTACTTCGAGACGTTGGAAAGTACCTCTGGGCGATCGCTTACCGTCAAGGTCCCAGTGGACCGAGAAAGGAACATACGACCCTGGGGCTGCTGGCTTAGCATCGCTTGGACGTTTTTTTCAATGTCCCCGATCAGTGATGTTTTGATTGAGACGGTGGTGCTCTGGTTGCTGCCAGACTCCCCCGACGCACCTGATGATGAAGATCCGCCACCCCCTCCGGAGCTCCCGCTGCCCGTGGATGTCAGCAAACCGGATTTGACAGTGCTTTCAATCACCTGGTCATCACCAAAGGCCCAGACATCGAACGTTTTGGTATCGAAGTAGGTGACGTGCACGCTGCGATCATCGGATAAATAGTTCCATGCCAGGCCCTGTTGAGCGGTCACCTGATTCAACAAACCAGAAAGCTTGCCGCTGTACTTAATTGGGAATGTACGCGGTGCATAGAACCCATCCATACCCGAAGATCGGGCGTTGCTCGGCATGGTGCCGATGACACCGGCTGGCATGAAACTGGACAGGTTATCCGGCGGAGCAATTACCGGTGGCGAATTAGATCCTGCGTTACCTTGATTGCGAATGGACAGGACGCTTGGATCGATCGCATCTGGAGCCACGATGACTGGAACGCCACACTCGCTGGTGATGTAGTTCGCGACCTCTGCGATCCCAACGTTGTAAGAAGGGCGATAAGTAATGTCGCAATCCATGGCCAGCGGCAAACCGCGCTTGGCGACCAGGGGTTGTTTTGAGACCCATGGCTTGTCGCTGAAAACGACGGTTTCGCGTGCCGGCTCTTGTTGCTGATTGCGCAAGAAACGGCTGTATTGGGAGGCGGTCGCTGCGTCGTTTTCGGCACGGCTGGCCGACTCATTCACGCGCTGCAGCGAGCAGGCGCTGATCAGAGCCATGACCAGTAATGAGGCTGTGCCTCGAATCCAGAGGCGTACAGTCATCATTTTTTCCTCTCTGCGATGTAAACCACCTGCTGTGGTGCCGGGCTGCCGTCTACGATGAATGACCGTGGGGCTGAGTCGTACAGCGGAAAGATCTCTTTGATAGCATCCTCAAAGCTGCCTTCGAATCGAAGCGGTGCATCAATCGGGTAATCCAAGTCGTCGACCTTCCAGATAAGCGTCCACTTAGCCCTTGCTGCCCAGGCTTCCACGGTTTGCCGAAGTGTTGAGCCAGTGGTCGCCGTCCATATCTGGGCCAGCGGCTTTGGAGCGGTTACCACCGCGAGAGCAGGCTTTGACGCGACTGAGGTACTTGGGGCAACGTTTCCAAACTTCTCAATGCTTGCAGGCTGAGTGGTGGAAGCGTTAAGCGGCGAGGCGACTGCCGGGCTCGATGTGGTTTTCCCGGATAAGGTCGTAATAGGGCCATCCTTGGCGGGCACTGCTGGGGTAGATACTGGGGTTGCAGTTGCAGGTGCTGCAGTAGCAGTTTTGATCGGCGCCGGTGAGGGTACGGTGGCGACCACAACGGTGCTGGGCGTTTCGCCGATGGTAGTGTTTTTCGGAGTAGCTGCAGTCGATGGAGTGGAAGGTACGGAGATGGCTGCCACTTGGGTTGGAGCAGTGCGCGATGTTTCCGGGAGCTGGTAACCAGGTCGCAGCACGTAGCAAACCTGGCGATTCACTTCGTCCACCTTCACCTGCCAGGCCGGACCAGCGAGTACTTGCAGCGTATTGCGCAGTGTCATGGGTCCAAGCTTGTACTGGGCCGCGGGGAGTGGACGCGTGTAAAGGATGTTGACGTGACCGGTGTCGGGCGAGCACAGCGTGTATCCGGAACGGTCCACGACGTACTGCATAGCATCGCGTACATTGGGGTGCATGTTGGCAGGAATGCTGATGTCAATGATCTGAGCCATCAGGTCACGCTGACCCGAGTCAGGCAAGGTACTGACCAGGGTGTAACGGCCGTAGCGCACGACGGGCTCTTTTTCAGGCACGGCGCCGCTGGGGTAGAGGTCCGGCGTCAACATGTCCGGGTTACGGCTGCTATCAAACGCCGGTTTAGGCGTCTGTGGCGTATGGGTTGCGCAGCTGGCAACGAGTGCGAGCAGGGAGAGTGTGGTGAAGTGCCTGATCATGTGCCGAAAGGCCCCCTTTGATGATGGAGGCACAGTGACAGCCAGTCATTGACGACGCAGCAGGAAATAGAGAACTGAGTCTTAGGGTTTTTATGCGAGCGCTAAACCAAGCTGTCTGCCAATAACATTGTGATATTCAGTCTTGGAGAAAGCCTACTGAATTGCTTACAAGTAAGTCAGCAGTTCGGATCTAGTTTTGGCCGCTGCATCGGGCTCGATTAGGTCACTCGCCAGTTGGCGTTTATCAAGCAGCATTTGCCAGAGCATCTGATCAATGGTGTTCTCCACCAGCGGGATTTTCACCACAACCATGCGTAGCTGCCCATTCCGGTAGGCTCTATCCTCAGCCTGATCCAGTAATCCAGGCGTCCAGGGCAACCCCAGAAACATCACATAATTGGCAGCAGTCAAGTTATTTCCGGTACCGGCGGCAGAGGTGGTTGCTGCGAACACTCGGGTGTCAGTATCGCTTTGAAAACGATCGATCGCTTTTTGGCGTTTGCCGACGGAGTCACTCCCTACCACCGTGACGCAACTGTATCCGGCTTGCTCGCACTGAGCACGCAGCGTGCTGACTGTGTCCTTGAACTCACAGAACAAGATGACTTTGTCTTCCACATCCAGTTCGCACAGCAGCTCCATAACGACCCGAACCTTCACCTGCTCCAGCAACTGGCGCAGCGATCCTAGCCTGGCAAGACTTGGTCTGTCTTCAAGGCGTATACGGTCGTATTCACGACGTTCCTCGACTGAAAGCTCCACCGGCAAAGTCTGCCGTTGCTTACCCTTGAGCTCCGTGAGCACGTCTTTGCGGCGCCTAAGCATCCAGTCGCCAATCGCCTCTCGAAGGTTCTTGCGAAACTCTGGGCTGCCGGCGAACTGTTCGCAGAACTCTTTGAGTGACAGCTTCCCAACGGGATGGCCGGAAAGCCGCAATAGCGTGTGAAGTTCTGACTCTCGATTCAGGACGGGTGTACCAGTCAACAAATAGCGATTGGGCACCTTGGCGGCAATGTCGAAGCCATGGCGTGTCCACGCTGCGGTGGGCTCTTTCAGGCGGTGAGCCTCATCGATGATCATCACTTCAAAATGGCCGGCCTGCAGGACATAGTCGCCCAAGCGCTCGTAGTTAATGATGGTCCACTGCAACGAGGGATCGAAGACCTGCTGGCCTATTCTGGCTTCGGGATACACCATCTGGATTTCACGTTGCCAGTTGATGATCAGAGTCGACAAGGTGATGACGAGGATGGGGCTGTCTCCCGCTCGAATTGCGGCAGCGATGATGGCCTGGCGCGTTTTCCCAAGGCCCATATCATCTGCAAGTAAAGCGCTAGTCCGTTGCAGCAGATGCCGGATGCCTGCCGGTTGATGGTCCAGCAATGAATGCCCCGTCAACGCCTGGTCGATTTGCTCGCTAGTGAACTCGGTCCGCTCGATGGATGGCACAGCGGCAAGGTAAACGTCTGTTGAGACCTCTTCATTTCCGATTGGGGCTGCGCGCTCTTGCGGCGGACCTCCGAGGCTGATGCGGGTGACTTCATCGGCCGGAACAATGGATCCGTCGGTCAGCAGCTCCTGCACGGTGTCCAGGATCTCAAACTGATCTTCAGAAAGCCCCAACTCAAGAATGAGGTTGGAACGCACCAGTTCGGCGGTCGAATCAATGCGCCAAGACTTCGACTGGCCAAGGAACACGCCGTGCATACGTCGAGATACCGCGACGGCTCCAGGGTGATAGTCGCCCGACAGCAGAATGCCGCCCTGAGCCAGTGGAGCAATTCGAAACGTTAGACCCCAGGTGAATGCTTGCCGGTCTGGTGATTGTTGTGCTGCTGCAAGCTTTGCAGAGAAGGTCTGCCAGCTCTCGTTGAAACGGCCTTCCGTCAACTCCATCAGACGATGGAAGAGCAGATCCAGGTCATCCAGCAATTTACCCTTGGGCATTCGCCAGTAGCGATGTTGAGGATGCTCCGCACGGCGTATGTAGAACCCATCACGCTCAAGAAACAGGCGGTTGGCCCCCTCGACGTACTGCAGCAGAATCCCGAAGTCATAACCGTCGAAAATAACCTTCTCGACCAGATGGGGCCGACTATTCAAAAGGCGCGGACGGCTCATGTTTTACTCAAACGCTGGTTGATCCATTCTGTGCACGCTTGAGCGTGCAGCTTTTTCCGGTTTCGATTTGTATAGCGGGGCATGGATAGTGTGTGGTCGGGCCATTCCAGGTTGACCTCGAGCTCACCTGATTTGATCTTTGCCCAAAACCATTGGTAAGCCCGGTCAACCCTTGAGCCCGACCTAGGTGTGCGATTGCGGAGCCCTCTCAGCTGTATCGTGACCAAGTGTTTAGAAGTCAATTTTGCCGGTGTCTTGCCCCAGGCACTCTCATCCATTTGGATTTCGGCAGAGGCCAATGATTGTCCGTTTTCGCGTACTGAAAAAAGACGGCAGTTGCCTCGATAAGCGCTGTAGTCGTAACCATCAATGCAATGGCCTAGCGCTCGATGTTCTGCATCAAGGTCCGCTGGGCATTTCAGCTCGACAATTTGCAGCCCATTCGGGCTTACGAGAAGTGTGTCGTTCGAATTAAGCAGCGTCCTCCAGGGCGTTGAAGAGTCCGCTTTTGTTTGGGGATCTGCGGCATCAAGAGCTTCACGTATGTCTATCAGTGCCAGGTGAAAGCCATCCACTAAGTTGGCGATCTGGTGATAGGTAGCAGTACCTATGAAGCTTTTGAGTTTTTGCAGTGCGTCACGGGCGTCGGGTCCGTCGCTTTCATCAACGCTATTAAAAACATCATTCAGATCTTGCAGCCTATCAGCAATTTGAAGCCAATCAGGGTTGGACCACTCTGTCGGACATCCTGAGAACAACCTGCTCCAGTCTTTTGTCTGCTCCAAAAGTTGATAGGGAATCTTATCCAGCAATGCAAAAAAGGTTTTCCAGTGCGTCTTAGTCGAAGGGCGGCGGTTGACCATTGCTGCTCCAAGCAGCAATCGATGCCACGGAGTATCCGGACCTTCACGGCTTATTCGCGTCAATGCGCTGCCGGTATCAAAAACGCGTTGTTGGCCCAAGTACCGAACTGATGTTCTTGGAGCTTGTAAGAGCCATGCCAAGATGTCGTTCAGGGGGAGGCCAGCGTCCGTGATACGGCCCACTAGGCATTCCCTGGATTCCACGCAGTAGTCGTCGTCGCGCAAGATAGGTCGAAACTCTTGAAGTTCATCCCATGGGCTTTCCAGGAAAATCTTTTGCTCTTCGTCCCATGGCCAAGGCCATTGGTTGGCCAAAACTAAGAGAGGGATTAGCACCGGTTGAACCTTGAGGGCTTGTAGTCGACGTACGCGGTCCCCTTGAGCCAGCCAGTTATAGAGCTTTGGGGAAGGGCACTGCGCTGAACGAATAGCGAATAGAAGTTCCTGGTCCAGGCACTGGCAATACTGCTTCAGCGTGCTGCCGATCTGTTTCAAGTAAAACTGCGTGCGCGGGTTGAAGTAACGATTGTTGCTTACCGACGCATCCGAGCCTTTGCGAATAAAACTACCCAGATCCTCAACCGCGAGCGCAACTGCTGCCGCTCGTGCAGACTTGCAAAACGACGTCAGAAGCACATCAGCAAACCAACGCCCCTTAAATCTCAGCAGCAGCTGCTGGGCTACCTGGACGGACGGCTTTTTTTTATGTACGCGATCTTTAGTTACGATCTTGCAGGCCATTAATTGCTGGCCGTCGAAGTACTGAAGCTGGTTGCCGATCCTGGCCAGAACCTGGCGCGTTTGAGCATTGGTACTGCCCCATGCCACACACCAGCAGCGGGAGTGGACATTAGAGTTGAGGTAGTGCTCGATGAACGAGGTCAGGAGGGAAGGTGAGATCTGAAAATGCAAAGCCCAAGTCTGGGCCACTTCAATCTGGCGATCTGAGAACTTTTCCAGCTTCGGCGCTAAGATGCGCAGTCCCAACACCGATTGTCTTTTCTGTTCGCTCACCCGTGACCTCCTCCGCTATTCGCAGAGGAATGTCAGGTACGGAAGAGGTAGGTTCCAGCGTTAATGCATAACACCGTTAGTAGTGAATTATGCTCTCGGTAGTAAGAGTTAAACCCCTCTGGGTTTATCGAAGTCTGGTTTGCCATTCAGTGAGGGAAAGCTGACTTTGCAGCCGTTGGACCTGTACCCGGTGCAGCCCCAGAAGTCATAGCCGCCGTCCCCTTTTTTCTGACGCCTTGCGAGAGGCTGATTGCATTTGGGACAGTTGAAAGCGCCACCGGCTGTGGCTGGGCGTGGAGCTGACGCCATTGGCACACTTGGCATACCACGTTGCTGAGACAGTTCCTCTTCCAGGCGCTTATGCAGACGTGCAACGACGGCGCCGTAGGTGTCTTGGCCCTGGGCGATTTTGTCCAGGTCGCGCTCCAATTCCCGCGTAAAATCCAGCTCCACGAAACTGAAGAACCCTTCGAGCTTCGCGATCGTTTCCTCCCCCAGAGGCGCCGGTACCAGTTTGCGGCTCTTTTCCTCGATCAGTCCTTTGCTGGTGATGTTCTTCAAGATCGAGGCAAACGTACCGGGTCGACCGATCCCTCGACGTTCCATTTCTTTGATCAGGCTGGCCTTGGTGTAGCGTGACGGTGGTTGTGTTTTCTTCTTCAGCAGTTCGCCGCTGTGGACCGAAAGAATCTGTTTTGGGGTTAGTGCTGGAACAGGGTTGTCAGTCTTCGTGTCCTCATCATCGTCAGTGTCATCGCCCCCGAGCAGTTTCCGCCAACCTGGATGAAAAAGCGTTTCACCTGTCGCACCAAATCTCAGCGCCTTACCATTAGGTCCAACTGCGAGCATTTTCACCGTGCGAACATCAAAGACAGCCGCCTCGAGCTGGCTGGCCAATGCCCGAACCCAGATAAGCTTGTACAGGGCCAGTTCGTCATCGTTTTCGCCGGCGGATCTTTCGGACCAATAGGTGGGTGTGATGGCAGGGTGGCCTTCCTGGGCGCCTTCGGCCGCTTTGAACGTGCGCCGGTCATCTACGGCTTTCAATCCAAGAGCGTTGGCCACCGTTCGAATATCCACCATGGCTTCATCTGGGACGTTTGGGTTGTCAGTTCGGTGATAAGTGATCACGCCTTGCTCGTACAAGCGCTGGGCCACCTGCATGGTCTTGTCCGGATCCCATTTCAAGGCGTTGCTGGCAGCTTGTTGAAGGGTCGACGAGATGAATGGTGCGGGAGGATGACGCTCGGCCTTGCGATCCTCGCAGGACTCCACGACCACATTTCGAGTGCCGGCGACGTGTTGAGCCAGGTTGCTATCCTGAACATAGGGGAAGTCCTTGCTTGCGAAATCCGGTACCGGTTGCCACTCGGCATACCAAGTGGTGCCCCGACTTACATCGGCAAAGAACAGACGCACGCCAAAGTGATTGATCACCTGAAAGTTGCGGATCTCGCGTTCGCGCAAGACCACGAGAAACACGGCGGGTGATTGAACGCGGCCAGCGGAAGTAGGTTTGCCCATCAGGCGCCGCAACTCTTGGGTCACCAGGTAGCCCACCAAGCGATCCAAAACACGCCGGCACTCCTGTGAGGCAACCCTGTTCAAATCGATTTGACGAGGGTTGGCTAGAGCCTCTGCGACACGCTTGAGGGTGATTTCATTGAAGGTGATGCGTTTGTAGGATTTGACCGCCAGTACCTGCTGGATGTGCCAGCTGATGCTTTCACCTTCACGATCAGGGTCGGTTGCGAGGTAAATTTCACTGGCCTGTTTCGCTGCGGCCTTGATCGTTTTGACGGCCCTGGCGCTCTTATCCAGGATCTCGTACACCGGCGTGTAGTTTTTACGTACTCCGGTGGTGATCATGCTGTCGTCCTGACCTTTGGCCGGCAGGTCGCGGATGTGCCCACCACTGGCAACCACCTGCCAGTCTTCCCCTGGGCGTAGCTTCTTCATCATTGGCTGGAGCTTTTTCAGCTTACCAGGTGCCTCGATGATCAATAGCTTCACGGTGTGTCCCTCTCAGATAATCAGAGCGGGACTGTTGCGTCAGGCGGGTAGGGCTTCAATAGGAAATGGTCAGTGCGTGGGGGAGGGCATTATGCGGCTATAGGTCCAGCGAAAGCTGCTGTGCCTGGGCAAAGCCCTTTAGCCATGACGCACGCATAGCGGGGTGTTGGTAAGGGCAGTCATACACCCGTAGCCCTTTCCGCGCAGCGGCCGCACCAGTGGCAAAAACCGTCAGGTGAGGATTGTTGCAACGTCGCCTGTCAGTGGCTTTAGGCAAGAAAGCGTTATCACCCATGGCGGTTGCTCCACGATGCTCAAATTCATCTTCCAGCAGATCCGCGCTTGGCGCGATTTTTTACGGGAGGGTGTTGCAGCCAGGTGCCGGGATGTCGAACCAGTTGGTGGCCCTTAGCCAATGCACGAAGAACTCAACGGACTGACCACTTCGTCGTTGAAAATCGTGTAAATCGCCATGAAGCTCAAGATCCTCAGACTCATCATCCCAGTTGAAAAGTTCGAAATAGTTGGTGTCGTAGCGATCAGGGTTCAAAAGCTCTTGTATGAATCTTCGTGCAACGAATGAGCTCATGTCACTGTAGTCATCAGCCCAGACGTCTTTATCACGCCAACCAGCTTTTATCCAGGAGGCGAGTCGAATGTTGTCGGTGATACCGTAGAAGTCTGCTGCGTTGACGTCGCTCTCATCACAGTACCGCCAGTACAGCCGTCCCAACGTGGGGTGATCCGCTGCTACCAGAAGCCATCCATCTGGACACCTCACCTCATCATCGTCCCGCATTGTCATACACCTTAAGGCTTCACGATTGGGGAGGGAAAGACGTTGATGTTTTTCCCTCCACCACGAGCTTCACGATTGGGGGGCCAAAATTAAGCCCCTGCAATCAGAACGGACGGTCGGGGTCCGGGTAGTCGTCGAAATCAGGGGCAGGTTGCGGACTGGACTGATCACGTGACGGGCTGCCTTGGCCCTGCGACGGTGACAGGGTCACGCTCGCAATCCTGTGCGGCAAGATGGCGACCCGCGAGGCTTGAACCTTCAGAGCCGCATTTTCCTCCCCATCTTTTTCCCAGCGATCCATTACGGCTCGGCCGGAAACGATCACGCGCATGCCCTTCTGAAACAGGTGCGAGTAGTGTTCAGCATCTTTGTGCCACCACTCGACGTTCGCCCAGAACCCCCCACGATCTTCATACCCGCCTTTACCGTCCGGAATCGAGTTGTCGAAGTAGACGTTGACCCGCATGAGCCTCCGTGGGTCCTTGTTGCCGTTGGCGAACTCTTTGAATTCCGGGGTGGAGCCGATATTGCCTTCCCAGCCTTGTACGGGTGTGGACATGAGTATTCTCCGAGGTTATGGATGTTGCGTTTGATTGGTGAGCTTCTGCAGTCGAGCGGTGTACACGGCCTCTGCCTGGCCCATTTTTTCGGCGCAATCGGCGGCCTGTTTGGCAATTGAGTGCATCAGGCTCATTTGCATGTTCAGCGTGATGCGCTGCAGTTCCATTGCGTACAAGTCCTGCAGCATGATTTCTGGTGTTCTGGATGAACCCATCATGTCTGCCCAAACACCGACGCCCATTCGGCGGTCCGTCACCTGCTGCCATCTCAGAAATTGGGTTCCGGCCTGGGTGTTCTGTTCTGTCAGTCGAACTGGCACAAGGGTGAATGGATACCGGCGAGCCTGGCTCAGCACTTCCTGGGCAAGTGCTTTCAATTCCGATTCTTGAACCCGGCATAGATCGGCAAATTGGCTCAACTCCCCCTTACCTTTAAAAGGCTTTAAAAGGCCTTTTAGTGAGGCAGCCTGTTGCAGTCGTTGGAAGGCATCCTGTTGCAGTGGTCGGAAGGCGGTCTGTTGCAGCACGCCGTCTTCTGAGGACGTCTGGCCCATGACCATCAGCCTTCCTCGGCATCATCAAAGTGATCACTCGCCTCGGATTGCTGTTGGCCGCGAATGATGGGGGGAGCAAAGTTGGAGCGGCGGGTGCCTTCCAGGATGTCCTGCGGCAGTTCTCCGTAACGCTCATACATTTTGCGGGCTGCTTCAGCCTTGGCATTGTTGGCGGCGAAGTCATCGCGTGCAGCGCCGGAGTATTTATAGATCTGGGCCAGACCAAAAAGTCTGCGCAGCACGGCAGCGCCTTCATCGATCCAAGTTTCCATGTCGTGACGACCGACCAGACCGACGTGCTGGGCCAGCAAAATGCGCCTGACAATTTCGTCGTAGTTGGTCAGTAGGTACACGGCTTGGAAGCCGAGTGGATTGGCGATGTATAGAGGGAGGCTGACAGGCTGGATGGACAGGTTCTCGCTGATACTGATGGCCGGGGGGAGGGAAGCCATGGCTGTATCGAGACGATCTTCGATGGTTTTGAGTGCCTCCTTTGAATCGTGGATCTTCTCTTCAAGCTGGATCATCCACCAGTCTGAATACGGATCATCCTGCTGGGCGCCACGTGACATGCGGTTGACTACAGTGCAGAAGCCCGACAATCCGATGATGCCGACCTTGAGATCGTTTTTTGGGCGTCCCATCCAGATCCGTGCAGCATGATGGGTGTGAAGGGTGAGCTTCACATCGCTGCGTAGTGAGCCAATATTGAGCCGGTAATTGTCAGCCATGGTGCAGTTATTCCTTGGAAAGAGGATTGACATGGCCATGCTGCAATTGGGCTGCTACGGACGCAGCATTAAATCCATAGTCAGACGGAAGGGGATTTGTTGAGGCGTCTATATATAGAAGGAGAGAAGCAACATTGTCTGTCTGACTGCCGTCAGCGATCCGGGATCCCTGGTAAGTGTTGTGGGCCACAGCACTGAGCCGACGGCCACCACAGATTACGGATCCTGTCAGGGTGATGCGGTGCGCATCATCCAGTCGGTAGTTATGTGGCCCACATAGCTTCGAGTTGCCACCTGGAGTATCGAATCCCTGTTGAGTGTTGTGGGCCACAGCACTGAGCCGACGGCCACCACAGATCACGGTTCCTGTCAGGGTGATGCGGGACACATCATCCAGCCGGTAGTTATGTGGCCCACATAGCTTTGAGTTGCCACCTGGAGTATCTGATCCCTGGTGAGTGGTGTGGGCCACAGCACTCAGCCGACGGCCACCACAGATTACGGATTCTGTCAGGGTGATGCGGGCCGCATCACTTGGCTGAATGCCTCCACCGATATCGAATCCTGGCTGGGTGTTGCGGGCAGCAACACTCAGCTCGGCTATGCCGCTGACCTGGGATCCTGGTTGAATGATTCGGCCCGAATCACTCAGCTCTCTGCCATAACCGGTATCAAGTCTGGTCAGCGCCATGCGGGCGGCATAGCTTGGCTGACTGACATTTCCGTCCGGAGTCATGAATGTGTGCTCCGATTGGGCTTTAGCAGGTGCAGCATCTCGCTCAGTGTTTGATTGGCGGTTTGTATCGATTCCGGATTGCGTGGAGTCACCATCGCTTTCACCGGTTGAGCAACTTCAACGGTGCTTGAGCCCGTCGACGGGCTACCCGTGTTCATGTGGTTGAGACGTGGTTTGTCGTCTGGCTTCCAATTGCTGTTGAAGTCACCTCGTACCGCCGTGGCGACAAGCGTCATCAGATACCCAAAAGGGTTTCGAACGCCTCCCGTGTCACAACGGTGCACCCATTGCTTGATGAGCGCAGGCTTCACCTCTGGTGGGACTTTCTGCAACGCCACAAGGGCACTCTGTTTCTGATCCGTGGGCAGCCGGTGCAGGGCATCCAGGAGGTCTGCAGCCGTGTCATCTGACGTGGGCGGTACATGTACAGAGCTTTTACAAACATCTTTGTTTGTATCTGTATACGTACTATATGAGTTCGGATTCCGAACTGAGTCCGAACTCAGTGATTTACGGCTGAGTTCGGATTCCGAACTCAGCTCAAAAGCGATTCGCTTACCGCTGGATTCACTGAGTTCGGATTCCGAACTCAGTGTGGAGGCAGCTATATTTTGCTGAGTTCGGATTCCGAACTCGGGAGCAGTCAAAGGCTGAAGGGCTGTTGCCTGAACCCATGGCTGACTGTTCAAGCGAGCTTCGATGATGTTCAACCGAGTCGGTAATCGCTGACCAACCTCCGGATCTGCGGCGAACTCCTTCCAGGCTATTTCAGCAACTTCACGAATCGCCTTGGTCTGATGCTCCATCGATTGAGCGAGTAACTGCAGATAGTCTTTGTCGAACTCCAGCGCTTCACCAGGCGTTACAGGTTCATCGTGAAGAAGGTAGACGTTGCCTTGAACCTGACCACTGAGGTCATTACGCACGCGACGACCGAGGCTGAGCCAGCGAGTCAGGCGAAGGGTGACCAAGGCTTTTGATACCGTTTCACGGGACGCCGGTCTGCCGGGTAGCATGCCCAGGTATGGCCGTAGCTGCTCATAGGTGGGGAACGCCGTCAGGCCGTCGTCATTGATCAGTAGGCGAAATACCTGCCAGGCGTTTCGTTCAAGCGGAGACAGTCGATCATCCAGAAGCAATCGACGAGGAACTGTCTCATGAGGGTTACCGCTGAAAATAATGCCGGAGTAGGGCGCTGAGCCCTCAATCCCCGGGGGCATCGACTCTTTTTTCTGACGCAGATGAGCCTCAAGATGCCCTGATGCAGAGTCCAGAAGTGTCGAGAAGGGGAGCCGGGACAACTTCATAGGTCGTTGTCACCTTGCCCCAGTGTAACTACTGGTAGGGCCAACTGATGGTTGGCCGATGACACCAGCTTCAAACCTTTTGTAAATCCAGCGCTTGGATGCGAAGGCGGATAAAGGCCGTCTCTGATCCATGACTGAACGCGGTGCCAGATTATCGCTAAACTGAGGTTTTCCGTGCCTTCAATTGAGTCGGCGCCCTGTGGAGCATTGAGTTCTTCTGCCACCAGCATGGCCACGTCCAGCAACGCCAGGCTGTCATCCAGCTCAACCTGATGCTCTTTCATCAGATGGGTCCAGCGGTACCAAAGCTGAGCATCCATCTCTTCGCTAAACTCTCGCCACCGGCCACGGCGTGCTGTTACGCCAATCACCAGGCGTTGAAGGGCAACATCCTGGGGGGATAAGCCAAAGAACTGTTGCAGCATCTGTGTCGTTGCCCCGAGTCGAAGAGCACGTTCAATCATGCGCACTTCCTCGTCTGATCGTTGAGCCCCGGTCAGAAGCTTTTTCACCATGTCTCCATCTATCGTGACACTGCACCAGGAAACGGGAGTGTTAAGCAGCAAGCTCAGCACCGAAGGTTGTTGAAGCTGGGCCAAGATTTCGGGCTCCAATCCCATCTCTATGCAGCGACGGAGTTGGCCGTTGCGCATGTGGTGCAGCACCTGAGACAGGATGGCTTCATTGATAGGTGTTTTGGACATACGACTCTCTCCCTGCCATCGACCCAATCAGCTAGGTGAACTCGGATTGTTGTTGGCCATTGACTTGATTTCTAAGTCGATCAAACGTCTTGCGAGACGAATAATTCGAAAGAGCTTCACCAGCGCGCCATCGCTCAGACGATTCGTGTTCTCTGGAGATTGATCCTTGGCATAGGGCTGACCCAATAGGATCTGGCCGAGACCTGCAGCAAATTCGAAATCGGCAAGTGAACCAGCCTGTTCAGGCTGTTGCTGAATCATCTTCAGCGCGATGGCGATTGAGCCGCTCAATGATTGGAGCAGCGTCAAAGTGTGCTGGGCTGTAGCGGTGACTTCGACGTCTTCAGTTGGATGTCGATAGCTAAAGCCCACCCCTCCGTCGAGGTCCAGGAATTCACCAGGTGCATTGACTGTGGTCGCAACTTCCCGTGCCAACTGAGCGATATGCTGACGCAGGGTGACGGGATTATCGATCTCGCGTTCGATGTACCAGAGGTCAGAAATGGGATTCAGTCCACCGGCTTGAACCGGGATGGCCACCAAAGCATTGGCCGCGAAGTCAGGCAGAATCTCCCCATCAAGCGCCGCGACTTCGCGCTTCATCTTTTCGACCCTTGCCGAAGTCGTCACTGGACTCGCAATGTGCCCGTCCAGCCGACTCTTTTGCTCTTCGAGACTCATGTGCGCCAATGGAGGTGGCGTAACCTGCGGTTTGATTGGATCTTTGCTTTTTTGTTGTGCTGTGTTGGTTTGAATCGCTCCCCCGGTTTGGGGGGCGGGCGACTGTTGTGCCGGATTTTGAGAGGGAGGGTTACCGATCTCGGTCGAGCTAACACCCTGCGGAATACCACCCAAGGTTAAGCTGGGTTGAGGCAGTTCGAGTATCGGTGTGGATCTGCGCAATTGGTCCTGATTCTGGGTAATCTCCAGCAGGATTTTCTCGTACCCGAGATTCAGTGGCTTTTGCAGTTGAGCTATCAACTCGTCCTGGAAGCGCTGAAACAGAAACTCTTCGGCATCTCCCTCAAACTGAGACAGAACATCTTGGAAGACTGTTTCGAATTCAAGAGGCAGCTCGTTTCCATGCTGCTGATAATTACGCTCCCAGCACTGAAGGGCGGTTTTTCTCAAACCTAACAGTTTTATAACTCGATCAAATCCGAGGCCGGAGTACAACATTGCAGGAATTACAGGAAGCAAGTAGCGAATAGCATCTTGCATTCTGCTGATGTGGGGCTGAGAGATCGGATACCCGTCAGCTTTCAAACGTCGAGAGAGTTCACTTTGAGATATCGATCCGCCTGCTTCCTCCTCATATAGCGCTCTTGCCTTATCGACACCAATTGCCCGCTCGATGAACAGCAGTTGCCCCTGCAGATCGTTTTCGGCCAAGTGCCCGGTGAGAGAAATAATCTCCCCCCGGACTGCATCCCATGGACGAAACAGGCAGTGGAACCTGAAGAATTTCTCGTCCCCAGTCTCACGATACAATTCGTTGAGAATCGCCAAGCGAGTGTTGCCTCCGTTCCGGATTCGGAACTTCTCCTCACCAGGCTTACGGGTCACTGGCGGTGGCGTATCCAAGCCACGCTGACGGATCGACTCCTTAATGTCGTCGTATTTAGGGTTGCGCGTGGTCCGTGGGTTTTCGTCATACGGCAGCGTATCGTCCAATGTCAGCAACATCGGTGTGTCGACGATGGGGTCGCTCAAGCGAGCAGCAGCTGGCGACTTGGATTCAAATCCAGGAAGCTGCAGCTTTTCTTTCATAGTCTGTGCCAATGACGGTTTCATACTCTTGCCCCAGCTTGCTCATTGGCCGGAGCTGCAGCCATCAGTTGGTCAATGATCTTGTGGGCTCGATCCAAAGCGGCTTCAAGCCCCGCGGTCGCTTCCAGGCGGTGAACGATTTCCGAGTTCATTGACCGGGTGTTTTCACGTGCCTGCAGTGCGATTCGCTCGCGCATTCCGTCCGGAAGGCGGACTACGAATTTTTCTTCGAGCTGACGTTTGGTTTCATTGCTCATAGCGTTCTCCATTACTTATCGGGCAGGGGTATGTTCAGCGACGTTTCAACTGATCACTGAGTTGGGTAGGCAAACCTTTGATGGTGAGCGTGCTTGAAGCCTCGTCGTACTCGATCTTGTCGCCCAGGAGGTGCGCTTCGAAGCTGATGGATAAGCCTTCGGCGCGGCCGGTGAAACGGCGGAACTGGTTGAGGGTGCGCTTATCCGCCGGGATTTCCGGCGACAGGCCGTAATCCTTGTTGCGGATATGGTCGTAAAACGCTTTTGGCCGATCTTCATCAATCAAGCTCGACAGTTCTTCCAAGCCAATGGGCTCGCCAAGCTTGGCCTGGCTGCTGGCATAGTCCACCAGGGTCTTGGTTTTCTCGCGTGCGGATTCGTCCGGCAGGTCTTCGCTTTCAACGAAGTCGCTGAAAGCCTTGAGCAGGGTGCGGGTCTCGCCCGGGCCGTCGACGCCTTCCTGGCAGCCGATGAACTCGCGAAAGTACTCCGAAAACTTCTTGCCGCTCTTGCCCTTGATAAATGAGATGTATTGCTTGGATTGCTTGTTGTTCTGCCACTGGGACACGTTGATCCGCGCTGCCAGGTGCAGTTGGCCAAGGTCTAGGTGACGCGATGGGGATACGTCCAAATCGTCCGTCACCATGACGCCTTCTCTGTGTTGCAGCATGGCGATCGCCACATAATCGGTCATGCCTTGTTGATAGTGCGCGAATAGAACGTGGCCACCCGTGGACAGATTTGACTCTTCCATCAATCGTTGCAGGTGCTCGACTGCCTCCAGGCTAAACTGCGTGAAGTCCTGGTTACCGTCGAAGTACATCTTTAGCCAGCCACTGAAAGGGTATGCGCCGGACTCTGCATGGAAGAAGCCCCACGCTTTACCTTGTTTTGCGTTGTAGGCTTCGTTGAAGTCGGACAGCATATTTTCTAGGGCTTGCGACTTCGCCAATTCGTGTTGGCTGGCATCCAGGACCGCAGGTGTGCCGTCGGGCTTCTTGTCGATCCAGTGAACGATGCAATGACGAATAGGCATTAGATGGCTTCCTGAGTACGTTGAGGTTGAGTCCGATCAGCGCGACGAAGTCGGGCCTTAGCGTTGAGGCCTGAGCGGTGATCGCTTGAGGTCGATGAGGTGTAAATGGACCCAAGCCCAGCTTTGGTGAATTTGATGTGGCCACCGTGAGTTCGAGAGACGGTCCAGCCGTTAGCCTCAGCAAACTCCACCAAATAGCGAAGGTTCTCGTGCTGTCCACGTAAACGGCTGACGGTCATTGGTCAACATCCTTGTCTGCCAGAACGTTGCCGGCCTGAATCGCAATGATTTCAGCCTGATCACCAGGAAACTTGGTACCCAACTCATGTAGAAATTGACGTGTTGCTTCACGTGCGCCTGGCACGCGGAATACAACGCTGCAGTGTTGAACTGGCTCTGGATGTTGCAGGTGGGACATCACAGCCACTTTCAACGAGCAGCTTTGGAGATGACGGGGAACCCAAACCGACCAGAAGTAGCTTGAGAGCAACGCACCTGCGCAGAGCAGTTCGACGGTAAGCGTTGAGCTTGCTGTTTCGGATACCTCGATGTAGCCGAGTTCCTGAAACTCCAGAAGATCGCCTCGCATACTCAACGGGACTACTGTGCTGTGGTCACGAGCAAGGCGACCAATCGATTGAGCAAGAGCGTCCAGTTCAACGGGGTTGATCCCCGTTTTATGAGCGTGAACCACGGCCGAGGCTTCGAACCCGGCACCGGCATGAATGCTTGGGAAAAGGGAGACGTTACTGTGCATCTGACACCTCCAGAAGCTCCTCGATGTCATAGCTATTGCAGGTTGGGCAAATCAGCACGTCCACTTCACCGTCAGGGGAGGCCGGTACAACTCCACTCACCTGATGTATCGGATGGTGACCGTCACAATGACGGCACCAATGAGAGATAGCGGGAGTATTTTTCATGGCTGAACCCCTTGCCAGCCACTGCTGGCACTGAGATTTGCAAAGCGGGTTTGGTGTGGAATAAAGGCGGTGCGCACCGTTCCGGTCGGGCCGTTACGAGCCTTGCCGATGATGATTTCTGCAATGCCTTTGTGTTCGGTCTCCGGGTGATATTTCTCGTCGCGGTACACGAACATGATCAGGTCCGCGTCCTGTTCGATGGCGCCGCTATCACGCAAATCGGCGTTGATAGGGCGCTTGTTCGGGCGGCGTTCCAGTTCACGATTGAGCTGAGAAAGAGCGACTACAGGGCAGTTCATCTCCTTGGCCAGCGCTTTAAGTGCTTGGGAGATAGCGCTGATTTCATTCGCCCGGTTTTCTTGACCTGGGCAGCGCATGAGCTGCAGATAATCGATAAGGATCAGGCTCGGGTGGCCGAACCGGCGAGCCGCACGGCGGGATTTGGCCCTGATCGCACCAGGTGTAAGACCTGATGAGTCGTCTATGACCAAGCGCTCACCGTAGCTATTGATGCGCGAAACTGCGGCGGTCAGTTTTGGCCAGTCTTCGTTATCGAGCTTGCCCTTCAATAGCTTGCCAAGGTCGAGATGGCCAAGGATGGCCATCAATCGATAGAGCAGCGCTTTAGCGGGCATCTCCATGCTGAAAACCTGGACCGTACGATCAGGCTTTGCCTGCAGCGCTGTATCCACAAAGTTCAAGGCCAGAGATGTTTTACCCATCGACGGACGTGCGCCGAGGATGATCAAGTCGGCTTCCTGGAAACCAGACGTCATCTCGTCCAGATCGTCCAGACCTGAAGGCACGCCGGTCACCACTACATCACCATTGAAGTGCTCATCGATTTGCTCGACGACCGCCGTCAGGCACTTGTTGATGTTGACGAACTCCGACGCGCTTTTACCTTCCCCCAAGGCGAAGAGTTGCTGCTCGATGGACTCCTGAACTTCCGTGGCGTCGGCCTGCGGATCTGTAGCTTCGCGAGAGCACTGGTAGCCCAGGGTCATGAGCTGCCTGAGCTGAGAGCGGTTACGTACGATGAATGCGTAGTGCTCTATGTTGGCCACTGACGGTGTGTTTTTGGCTAATTCGCCGAGGTAAGCGAGGCCACCCGCTTCGTCGGGATTCTCCAATGCGTCATGTACGGTCACGATATCGAATGGAATGGCTTTGTCGGCCAGGCTGGCAATAGTCCCGAACAGCAACCGATGGTCGTGCCGAAAAAAATCCGAGTATTCCAGCTTGTCTGCGACGAGATCCCAGGCGTTATTGTCGAGCAGCAGCCCGCCTAATACGCCTTGTTCTGCCTCGACGGAGTGGGGGGGGGAGAGGTCGAGGTGGTTCATTTCAAGGGCTCCTGACCAATCTGCATAAAGCCGCTTCCACTAACCGCGTCCAGAGCCTTCACCATCGCCACTTCGACCTTGGCCGAATTGATCATCACCTGCGCAACTTCGGCCACGGCTTTGGCGCGATCTAGCTCCATTGGCTTGTCTGGATCCAGCAGGCCTTCAATAGTGGCGAACAGGTGGTTACGGAGATCCTCAATCTTGTTTTTCATGTTCAGCCTCACGAATGGTGCGCTTGAGTTTGCCGATGGCGCGAATGGCGGACTTCAGCTCTTCCGGATAGCGATGGATGGTGTTGCGGCGCATACGCTCCGCTCGTGTGAGCAGCTCTAGATTGTCGAGAGCGATATGGGCCTTATTACCGTCCTTGAAGCACACGCATTGGTTGATGGGCACGGGACCGTAGTGCTCTTCCCACAGCAGGATGTGCACACCTTGCCAATCAACTGGTGGGTAGCCGGTGTCAGTGATTTTTCGCTGTTGATACCCGTCTGGTGTTGTGCGCAGGCTGCCAATCGGGAGCCAGTTCTCGGGCCGGTTTCCTGCCTTGAACTGTGTTGTTGCCATGCGGCCGACTGAGGGGAGTCCCTTGACGCCTTTGTTCCAAGGGGTCATGCCCTTGGCAAAGCGGTGGTCCGTGCCTGAGCTACCATCAAATCGGCCACAGAGATTGCTGCTTAGGAATTCAGCGCTCTTGGATATGCCAAGGCGTTTGGCCTTGGCATAGACCTGATAGACGCTGAGTCCGATTTCATCGGCCAGAGCCTGGGTCGTTTCGTTGGGATAGCGGGCAATGAGCATGCGCTCCTCAGCCTCACTCCAAATATGATGCTTTTGAACCGGCACAAAACCCAATCGGGAGCGCGCATGCTCCAAGGTAGCCTTAGCCAGAGGGGACAGACATTGACGTGTCATTGCCCACCTCCGGAAATGAGAGCGGTGTAGCCTGTTTTCACTACACCGTGGTGGAGCCGAACGTTTTGCCCTTGATTCCAACCTGCGGTTAGCGACCCGGTATCGTGGCCTTTGGCTTCACGGGACTGGATCTCGAAGGTTTTCAGCATTGGATGGTGGTGTTCCAAGTAGGCGCTGATAGCTTCGCTTGCTTCACTGTCCATAGAGCCGGCGAATTGAGCCACTTTGTAACTCACGGCGTTTATCCAACCTTCGGCAAACAGAGCGCCGCGACGACGCTTGGTTTTCAGTTGGCATCGCTTTTGTTGGGCTACATGCTCACGGCGTGCTGCCACCAATTGGTGAAGCAGTGCGGAATACGCGTGTGCAGTGAGCTCTGGCGAAATACCTTTGCCCAGGAACTTGAAGGACCAGCCCTGTAAAGGGTTGTAGTAGGCAATGTGTTGGCAATCGAACGCTCGCGCACACGTCTGAGCGAGCAGGTGAAGCCAATCTTGTGGAGCCCGGCGGGTATGTGTGGCAACGCTCGCTTCATCAACCGTATGAGCCGCAACCTCGATGGCTTCGAGGTTGTACTGCTTCATCAGGTTTCGGGCTTGACGAAGCGCTGTTTCTACTTCATTCGGCGATGCACCGTTGGAGTTGGCCAGTGCAAAGCATTTAGCAACTTTTTCAAGAACTCTTTGCTTATCCATCACTCACCCCCTTCCTGCTGGGCACGAGGAGAGAGCGCCTCTGACCAAAGTCGCAGTGTTTCCTCTTCATCCGCTGAGAGATAAACCTGGGCGCGACAGTCCGAAACCTTCTGTTTCAACACATTGAGACGGTCCTGGACGCTGGAACCATCGTCGTAAGCAATCTCCTGCTCGATAGCTTGCACAACGTCATTGCGCAGGGAGAGCACCGTGCTTATCCAGAACGCATTTGGGCTGGTCCAGCCAATGAGCTTTCGTGTTCGGGCAGGCGACAGGTAATCACGGAGCCTGAGATTGAACTCACCAGGGGAATAACCATTCCTGAAAACGTCTGCGCGATTGAGCGTCAGCGCTGTTTTAAGAATATCGAGGAGAGGTTCCAGAGCTGCTGGGTCAGGGACGAAAGGTTCCAGATATGTTTCAGCTACAAGGCGCTTCGCTTCTGCATCTCGTGCTTGTTGACGCCGCTTGGCCACGTTTTCGTCGCGGCCGCGCTTCTCCTTTGCGTGCCGTATGTTCGAGTTTACTGACTCAATAAGCTTCGCGGCGTCCTGCAAAAGCTGACGCTGTTCAAAGCTCAAGTGAGCGCCTATACGGCCGGGTAGATGCGTACCACTTGTCAGGGAATGGATGTCACGAGCGGTACCACTAAGTTTGGCTTGCAAGCTGCGTAATTGTTGAGCGCTGTAGTACTTGCCAATCTCAAGGATGACGTCTGCAGAAATGCTGCGAGCATCGGTGATAGAGGGCTTTGCCATCTCAACGATCCTCCCTCAGCAATTTTGCCACCTTCTCTTCGGTCATGGCCTCGAAGCGGTCGCGCCATTCTGGAAAGAGCTCAATGGCCAATTGCCGGATGACTACTAGGGCTGCTGGGGATTTGCGGTTGGAAGGCTGGCGATATTCCAGGCGGTGTGCTGGAACGCCTTGGGACGCAGCGCTACGAAACACCACTGCAGTGGGAATAATGCTGTCCAAAACGCTGATTTCTTCATTGTCTTGGAATATTTCGCGGACTGACTGCTCGATCACCTGCGCGTCGGTGGTTTGATCAAGGTTGTTAATTGCGATCCGCACGGGAGGAATTTTCATACCCAGGCGCCCATATGCACGGAGGCCATCCAACATCTGCATGGTTCCACGGCTGAATTCGCGTGCGGCGAGCATGTTGGGTGGAAGAGGGGATATGACCAAGTCAGACGCGAGAACTACCATTTCCAACATGGCCGATCTGGCACCTTGGGTGTCAATCAGTACCAGGTCAAAATGGCCTTCGAATGCCGGCATCAGATTGGCCAGTCGCAATCTGCCGTCCGGTGCCTGCAGGAGCAAGCTGTTCAATTGGTTATTTACGTCGTTCGAGATCACCAGGGACAGATTAGGAATCGTCGTGCTGGAGATGATCTTGAGGGAGTCGGTGATATTGAACGCGAGCAGGTCATAGATGCCGCCCTGAGCTTCCTCGACCAATTGGTAATACGAGGAAAGCGAAGGCTGGGCGGGATCCAGATCGATTAGGAGGGTGCGAAGGCCCGCGTCCGCGCAGAATGCGCCGAGGTTGGCCTCAATGGTGGTTTTACCAACGCCGCCTTTGGTCGAAACGACCGCAGTGATTTTCATGGTTTAGAGCCTCTAATGTGAATTCATTAGAGGCTGCATCGAAAATCGGGTAGATTCTGACCCATAACCAATTGGTTTCGAGACCTGAAAACCAGTTGGCTTTTAACCAATTGGTCGTAGGTTCGAATCCCACACGACCCACCATTTTTGAGACCAGTTAACGCTGGAATCGAATCTTAAGATCAGAGGCCAAAAGCGCTGATCGGAGAAGGCGACTGAAAGGTCGCCTTTTTATTACCGGGGTATAGCGCAGTCCGGTAGCGCGCCTGCTTTGGGAGCAGGATGTCGGGAGTTCGAATCCCCCTACCCCGACCATATTAAAAATCCCCGTATCGAAAGATACGGGGATTTTTTTTGTGCTCGCAAATTCTGAATTCACCGCAAAATAAAGTGGGAGCGGGCTTGCTCGCGAATGCGCTGTGTCAGTCAGTACATCTGTGACTGAACGCATTCGCGAGCAAGCCCGCTCCCACATTTACCAGGCCTCCGTCGAGACCAGGTTGTTAATGCAATTTAAGGCGTGGCTCGGTGCCGCGGCCGATCTTGCTGCCCAGCATCAGCATCGCCGTGCGGAAGAACCCATATAGCGCCATCTGGTGCATGCGGTACAGCGACACGTAGAACATCCGCGCCAGCCAGCCTTCCAGCATCACACTGCCCGTCAGATTGCCCATCAGGTTACCCACCGCGGAAAAGCGCGACAGCGAGATCAGCGAGCCGTAGTCGGTGTACTTGTAGGTCGGCAGCTCCTTGCCTTCGATTCGTAGCTTCAGCGACTTGGCGAGCAATGAGGCCTGTTGGTGAGCCGCTTGGGCCCGTGGCGGTACATTGCGGTCGGTGCCCGGCTGCGGGCAGGCGGCGCAATCACCAAAGGCGAAGATATTTTCGTCGCGGGTTGTTTGCAGGGTTTGCAGGACTTGCAGCTGGTTGATGCGGTTGGTTTCCAGGCCGTCGATGTCCTTGAGGAAACCGGGGGCGCGGATACCGGCCGCCCAGACCTTGAGGCTGGCCGGAATCACCTGGCCGCTGCTGGTGATCAAGGCGTCGGCAGTTACTTCACTGACCGCCGAGTTGGTCAGTACCGTCACCCCTAGTTTTTCCAGGGTCTTGTGCACTGGCCCACCGATCCGCTCCGGCAGTGCAGGTAATACCCGCGGGCCGGCTTCGATCAGGGTGATGTGCATGTTTTCTGGCTTGATACGGTCAAGGCCATAGGCAGCCAGTTCATGGGCGGCGTTATGCAGCTCGGCGGCCAGCTCGACCCCGGTGGCACCGGCGCCCACGATGGCGACGCTGATCTGTTCAACGGCGTCGGTCTGCCCGGCATGGGCGCGCAGGTAGTGGTTGAGCAGTTGCTGATGGAAGCGCTCGGCCTGCTTGCGGGTATCGAGGAACAGGCAATGTTGCGCTGCGCCCTCAGTGCCGAAGTCGTTGGTAGTACTGCCTACCGCAATCACCAGGCTGTCATAGCCCAGCACGCGGGCAGGCACCAGTTCGCGGCCTTCTTCGTCGAGGGTGGCGGCCAGCTGGATTTTCTTCTGCTCACGATCAAGCCCGCTCATACGGCCCAGCTGGAACTCGAAGTGGTTCCATTTGGCTTGGGCGACATAGTTGAGTTCGTCTTCCGAGGAATTCAGCGAGCCGGCCGCCACTTCGTGCAGTAACGGCTTCCAGATGTGGGTCAGGTTGGTGTCGACCAGCGTGATGCTGGCCTTGCCACGCTTGCCCAGAGTCTTACCCAGGCGGGTAGCCAACTCCAGGCCGCCGGCACCGCCGCCGACGATAATAATACGATGGGTCATGGGGATATCTCGCAAGGCTAAAAGAAATCGGAGCAGTTACCCTCGCGAGCGCCAGGCGGCTCATAGCGTCAGGTAACTCAATAGGCGGCTCAGCGCACCGAGCCCGATTACCACGACCAGCACCACGCAGAGGAGCAGCCACGGCCGGAAAGGCTTGCGCTCGACTCTGTGCTGGGTAAGTCGCAGGTACTCTTCGACACGCTCTTGGTCATCGGGTTTCAGGCGGCTGGTCATAAAGGCCTCGTCAGGTAGACGTTGCAAAGGGGCGCCACGTTACAGCCAGGGGCATCAAAGGCTGATGCCGACATCAAACACTATGCTGCGGCCCAGGTTGTTGCGCAAGAAGTCCGGCGCGTCGGGATGTGCAAACAGCACCCTGGCAAAGGTTGGCCCCACCAGTGACAGCGAGCGCCAGCCTTGGCGCAGGTATTCGGTCGGCGGCGGAAAATGGCTGTTGAGGTCCAGCACTTCGCGTTTGAGGCTGGTGAACGCAATGAGGTCCAACTCCCCCAGGTCCATGCCGCGTTCTTTGTAGTTGTGGGCTTTTTTACGCAGTGTGGGGGCCAGGCGCAGCAGGAATTCATGGGCGGGAATGCGCCGTGGCTTGGCTTCGCGCCGTACCAGTTGGCTCAAGGAGAAAGCACTGCGCCTGCGCAGCAACTCATCGCGCCACTCGTCGTTCAGGCGACGGCCCTCGTCCAGCACAAAAAAGACCTCGAAGCTGGCGTCGCGAAACAACACGTCGGGCGGCTCCTGGCCCGCAGCGTGAAACTCTTCGACGCGGTAGGGCACGTTCAAGCCTTGCAGCAGGCGCTGGCAGACCCAACGCTCACGCTCCCACTTGCGGGCATTGGACAGAAACGCATTGGCTTGTTCGGCTGCTACGGTGAGCAGGCGCAAATAATCTGAGTCATCCATAGTCGCAGCTTAGCGTTCAAATGATGACCACAGGAAGTCTTGCCTTAAAAACGCGGGTGTAGAATGCTGATGTGGAGCAGGCCCAGGGACGAGGTGTGTGATGAGGTTTTTGGTAAAGGCAGAGCATCCGTGATCAGTGCAGCGGTTCTGGCACCCCAGACGCTCGGCCTCGGCTGGCTGGTGTATGCGCCCGTGTTGATGTGGGCGATGCTGCGCTCGCCATGGGTGGAGCTGTTTGCCGACCGTCGGCGCCAGCATTTGCTGTTCGGCACGGTGTTCGCGCTGTTCATGCTGTGGCTGGTGCGACGGGATTTCGATACCGGCGTGTCCTACCACTTTATCGGCATGACCGCCGTGACCTTGCTGCTGGATTGGCCGCTGGCAATCGTCGGTGGCTTTGCCGCCCAGCTTGGCTTGATGCTGTTGGGGCGCCAGGATCTGGCCGCGCTTGGCGTCAATGGCCTGCTGCTGATCGTGCTGCCGGTGCTGGTCACCGAAGGGTGCGCGCTATTTGTAGAGCGGGCGCAGCCGCGAAACCCCTTTGTGTATATCTTCTGTTCGGGCTTTTTTGCTGCCGCCCTCTCGGCATTGCTATGCCTGTTGGCCGGCTTGGGCTTGTTGTGGTTCGACGGTCTTTTTGCGATGCCTGAGTGGTTGGAAGATTTTGTCGGTTACCTGTGGCTGATCATCTTTCCCGAAGCCTTTATCAACGGCATGGTCATCAGCGCGCTGGTGGTGTTTTGCCCGGAATGGCTGGAGACGTTCAACCGCACTCGCTACCTCTCGGCGCCGTGGAAGGACGACGATTCGCGGCGTTGATCCAGGTCAAATGCCAGGCCGCGGCGCAGGTCCATGCTCTGCAAAATTTTCAGGAGCACGGACAATGAGTGTGTACGAGTGGGCACGGCAGGAGTTGCGCAGAAGCCAGGATGCAGCGCAGGAAATCGGTTTTGACCCCGGCTTGACCTTGCGGGCCATGCTCAGTGCGGTCGTGCAGCAAAGCAAGGGTGTACGCAGTTTTGAAGACCTGGCCGACGAGTTGCAATACCTTGCAGAGAACCTCGACGACCAGCAGGAATATGCCTTTATGCGCCCTTAGTGGCGTGGCGGCAGGTCTTCGGAAAACAGTTCATCTTCGGCGTCAGGGGCCACGGGAATCTTGTGTTCTTCAGCGGCCCAGGCGCCCAGGTCTATAAGCTTGCAACGGTCCGAGCAGAACGGTCGGTTGAGGTTGGTCGCTTTCCATTCCACGGGTGCACCGCAGGTTGGGCAGTCGACGGTCAGGGGTTGGCTCATGATCGGCCTCCACGCAAAGTAAGGTAAAAGTGGTGCAGTCGCTCGACCTCGCCGTGCAGCCAGGCGAGGTCCTTATCGTTGACCAGCACGTCATCGGCATGGTTCAGGCGGTCTTCGCGGCTGGACTGGGCCTTGAGAATCGCCTGCACCTGTTGTTCGCTGATGCCGTCGCGCTGCAGGGTACGCTGAATCTGCAGTGATTGCGGCACGTCGATCACCAGGATGCGCTGGGTCATGCTGTACTGCCCGGACTCGATCAGCAGCGGCGACACCAGGATCGCGTAGGGCGATTGGGCGCGTGCCAGGTGGCTGCGAATTTCCTCGGCGATCAGCGGGTGCAGCAAGGCTTCCAGCCACAGGCGCTCTTGCGGGACCTCAAAGATCAGTTTGCGCAGCGCGGCACGGTCCAGTTGGCCGTCGGCTTGCAGCACGTCGCTGCCGAAGTGTTCGGCGATGCGTGCCAGGGCCGGGCGGCCAGGCTCGACCACCCAGCGCGCGGCGTGATCGGCATCCACCAGGTCGATGCCCAGCTTGATAAAGTGCTCGGCCGCAGCACTTTTGCCGCTGCCAATGCCGCCCGTGAGCCCAAGAATCCAGGGTGTTGCAACAGAAGTGGTCATCTGAAACCGACAGACTGCAAATAGAAGTCGGTTATTTGACCACCCCAGAGCAATGCAATCCAGCCGGCAATTGCCAGGCAGGGGCCAAACGGCATCGGCGCTGACACCTGGGCCTTACGCAAACGCAGCAGGATCAGCCCGGCAAGCACGCCCAGCAGCGAGGCCATCAGCAGGGTCATCGGCAGAATCTGCCAGCCGCCCCAGGCTCCCAGCAAGGCCAATAACTTGAAGTCGCCATGGCCCATGCCGTCTTTGCCGGTGGCCAGCTTGAACAGCCAGAACAGGCACCACAAGCTCATGTAGCCGATAACCGCGCCCCACACTGCATCGGGCAGTGGCGTCAACAGGTCAGCACTGTTGAGGATCAGCCCCAGCCATAGCAGCGGCAGCACCAGCACATCCGGCAGCAGTTGGTGGTCCAGATCAATCAGGCTCATGCCCAGCAAGCCCCAACTCAACAGCATCACCGCGCCGGCTTGCCAGCCGAAGCCGAAGTGCCAGGCGACAGCGGTTGAGATCAGCGCGCACGCGAGTTCGGTGAGGGGGTAACGCAGGCCGATGGGCTCACGGCAGTGGGCACAATGCCCCCGGAGCAACAGGTAGCTGAGCACCGGGATATTTTCCCAAGGCCGAATCGGTTGATTGCAGCGCGGGCAGCAGGAGTTCGGACGCATCAGGTTATAGGCCGGCCCACCGGGCTCGGCTGGCAAGTCGAGAATCTCATGGGCCTGGGCACGCCATTCCCGCTCGAGCATTTTGGGCAGGCGCCACGCCAGCACATTGAGGAAGCTACCGACGATCAGGCCCAACACCAGCGCCAGGCCAACAAACGCCCAGGGATGTTCGCTCAGCAGCAGGCTCAAAATGCCGTCCCCAATTGGAACACCGGCAGGTACATGGCCACTACCAGCGCGCCGACAATCCCCCCCAATACGACCATGATCAGCGGCTCCATCAGGCTGGTGAGGTTGTCGACCAAGGTATCCACGTCTGACTCGTAGTGGTTCGCGACTTTTTCCAGCATGCGGTCCAGGGTGCCGGACTCTTCCCCGATTGCGGTCATCTGGATCGCCATGCCTGGGAACAGGCCGCTGTTATGCATCGATTGATTCAACTGCATGCCTGTGGATACATCGTGGCGCATACGTTCGATTGCCTGTTTGAAGGGGCCATTGCCGACGGCGCCGGCCACCGAATCCAATGCCTGTACCAGAGGGACGCCCGCCGCAAAGGTGGTGGAAAGTGTACGAGCGTAGCGGGCGACCGCAGATTTGTGCAGCAGTTTGCCTGCCATGGGCACTTTCAACAAACCTGCTGCCCACCAATGGCGAAACCCCGGGTAAGTACGGTAGGCGTGGCGCCCCACAACCAGCGCCGCGCCCACACCCAGCCCCAGCATCCACCACGCCTGTTGCAGCAGTTCCGACAGCGCGATGACCCCCAGGGTAAACCCCGGCAATTGGCCGTTGACCCCGGCGAACAAGTTCTGGAATTGCGGCACCACATGGATCAACAGCACTGTGCTCACCCCTGTGGCAATTACCAGTACCGCGAAAGGGTAGGTCATGGCTTTCTTGATCCTGGTTTTGAGCCGTTGGCTTTTTTCCAAATGAATCGCCACACGCTCCAGCAGGGTTTCCAGGGCGCCGGCCATTTCGCCAGCCGCCACCAGATTGCAGTACAGCTCATCGAAGTGGCGGGGATATTGACGCAGGGCAGCGGCCAACGGGTGGCCGCTGGCAATATGCTGTTTCAACGCCTTGACCAGTTCGCGCAGTTGTGGGTTTTCGACGCCTTCGCTGATGATGTCGAAGGCGTGCAGCAGCGGGATGCCGGCTTTGAGCAAGGTGGCCAACTGGCGAGTGAACAGGGCGATATCTGCAGGCGTTATTCGCGTCTTGAAGATGTGTAAACCATAAGATTTCTTGCGCACACGCTCAGGGCAGATCCCTTGCTGGCGCAGTTGTAGCTTGATCAGTGCAAGGTTATGGCCGGCGATTTGCCCGGACACCCGGCGCCCTTTGCGGTTGATGCCTTCCCAGGCATAAATTGTCGACGTGTCGTTCATGTGAGGTTGACGCACCCAGGTCGTGAAGAATTTATAGCTTAGTCAGGCGGCGGATTCGGACAGGCTGGCGCTAGGCGATAAAATGTCAGATTGTGCGTCTCGCAGGCGATGGACTGCGTGGGGATGAGTACACTGGCGCCGTTGCACACTACGGGGCGCAGGACGTGCCTTGTCATGGTTCTATTCTGGAGAGTGAAAGAGATGCGTCAAAAAGGTTTTACCTTGATCGAGTTATTGATCGTCGTGGCAATCATCGGCATTTTGGCCACCATTGGCCTGCCCATGTACACCAAGCACCAGGCCAAGGCCAAGTTCACCGCGGGGTTGGCTGAAATCAGCGCGTTAAAGGTCGGCTATGAGGACGTCATCAACCAGGGCACCACGCCGACCCTTTCCCTCATCGGGGGCACCAGCCCTACCGCCAACTGCGCGATCGAGGTGACAGGCGATGTGGCCTCGGGCGCAGGCACCCTGCGTTGTGAAATCCTCGATGCACCCGCGCCCGTGCTCGGCAAGACCATCACCTTGACCCGCAGCGCCACCACCGGCTGGAGCTGTGCCACCACGGTAGAGCCGCAGTACGCTGCCAAGGGCTGCGGCGCCAACGGCGCGTGACAGTCGCCGGGCGGTGAGCGAGCAAGTTGCTGCATGCCCAATGCAGTGCTAGCTTTAGCCCACCGCCCGTGTAGCTCAGCCGGTAGAGCAGCGCACTCGTAACGCGAAGGTCGCAGGTTCGATTCCTGTCTCGGGCACCACAGGCACCACTGTTTCAACGGCAATGTTTTCAGATGATCCCAGAATGGTTCTGAAGGCCAGGTGAGCCGGGCATTTGCGCCCGCTCTTTTGTAACTGCGCAACCTTGAAGACCCAGATGCATTCCCATTCCTCGATCTAAGAGAACAATATGACCACGACCGAAATGACCCAGGCCGCTCGGCACGAACAAGCACTCAAGCACTACCTTGAGGACACGCCGCAGCTTAAAGAAGAGATCAAGGACCTGAGTGCCGACGATCAGCGCGACCAGATTCAGTGGGCATTCGAAGATGAGGCCGAGAGTCAGGGCTACCAGCCTTGGGAGCTGACCCTCAAGTACACCTCGACACCACAAGAGTTCGAAGCTGCGCGGTTGGCCTTGCACAAAGAGGCGGCCGAGGTGCTGGGTGTCGATTGGGAAGAGTACTGCGAGATGAATAATCTTGTAGTTTAAAAGCAGCCTGTAGGAGCGAGCTTGCTCGCTCCTACAGTTACGGCATCTTTCAGATACTGAGGCGCATCGACAGGTCCACCGCCTTCACATCCTTGGTCATCGCACCGATGGAGATGTAGTCCACGCCGGTTTCAGCGATAGGCAGCAAGGTGGTTTCATTGATCCCGCCGCTGGCTTCCAGTTTGGCCTTGCCGGCGTTCAGGCGCACGGCTTCGCGCATGTCGTCCAGGCTCAGTTCATCCAGCATGATGATGTCGGCACCCGCCGACAGGGCTTCACGCAACTCCTCCAGGTTTTCCACTTCGATTTCCACGGGCTTGCCCGGCGCGATCTTGTGGGCGGCGGTGATTGCTTGGGCAATACCACCGCAGGCGGCGATGTGGTTTTCCTTGATCAGGAATGCGTCATACAGCCCGATGCGGTGGTTGTGGCAACCGCCGCAGGTCACCGCATACTTCTGCGCCAAACGCAGGCCGGGCAATGTCTTGCGGGTATCCAGCAGCTTGACCTGGGTGCTGGCGACAAAGTCCGCCAAAAATTGCGCACGGGTGGCAACCCCTGACAGCAATTGCAGAAAATTCAACGCGCAACGTTCACCACTGAGCAGCGAGCGGGCAGGGCCCTCAAGGTGGAACAACGCCTGGTTGGGGCTCACCCGTTCACCGTCAGCCACCTGCCAGTGCACGGCAACCCGAGGGTCCAGTTGACGAAACACTGCGTCCACCCACGCCGTGCCGGCGATAACAGCCGCCTCACGGGTAATGATCGTGGCCTTGGCCAGCCGTTCGGCCGGGATCAACTGCGCGGTGATATCACCACTGCCGATGTCTTCCAGCAGTGCGCGGCGCACGTTGGCTTCGATTTCGGCGGTGAGGTCGGCAAGACGGAGGTTCGGCATAACAGGCTCCACAAACAAAGTGCCTCGATTATAGGGCCAGCGTGCGTTCTAACCCAGGCTCGCCACTCATTTACCGCACAAAGTCAGAGTGTGCTGGCGCAACTGCCCTCGTTTGCAAGATAATCTCGCGCCTTGCAATTGGCGTCATAGCTTTGACGTCTTGGTGGTGATCGGGTATTTGCAGTGCCTGCCGGGCCTGCGCTCCGTCTCTCCACCTCTCAAAACCGCCGTTTCAGGAGGCCAGGATGCACAATGACGGGAAGGTGGTGCCTATCAACAGGGCGCAGGCCACGCCATCGCCGCTCGCGCGCCTGCCGGTGGTGTTGCTGCAGGTGCGTGACAAGGCTGCGCAACAGCTGCAGCAAGGCTTGCAGGAACTGTTCGATAACGCCGACGACACCCTGTTCGAAATGGCCGAAAAGGCCCGTAGCACCGTCGACCATCATATTTTTTTCGAGGCCATGCGCGACCTGCGCCTCAAGCGCAAGAACTTCGAGCGCGTGTTCATGGAGCAGCTGTTCGTGGCGTTCGCCAACCTTGGCCAGGCCCGGTGCAGCGGGGCACACCTGGTGCCGGTGGTGTCTTATGAGGAGGTCCACGGCACCGGCGCCGATGACGTGGAAAAAGCCGTGGCCCTGGAGGCGATGCTCGGTCGGGTGCATCACCGTGATGGTTTGGCGCTGGGGCAGTTGAACGCGCGCGTAAGTGCATTGCTCGGCAGGCGCCTGGACGATCCTGAAAACCCATTGGGCCCGGCGCGGTTGTGCGAGTTTTTCCTGCAAGCAGGGCGCAGCCTGGGGGTGGAAATCCGCGTCAAGCTGGTCATGCTCAAGCTATTTGAGAAATACGTGCTCAGTGACGCAGACTTGTTGTATGGCGAGGCCAACCAATTACTGATCGCCACTGGCGTATTGCCGGAACTCAAGGCGCTCCCATCCCGTCGAGCCGGCGGACGTGCGGCCCGGGAGCACCAGCATTGCACCGGCCAGGCGATGGCCGACCCGCCGCTGGATAAAAGCGGCCAGCAAGCGTTCAGTGCCTTGCAGAAGTTGCTGGTAGCCGTGCGTGGCAGCGTGGCCCCGACCCTTGAAGCCAGCGCCGAACCGCAACCTGTTGTCAGCCGCGATCTGCTGCGTCTGCTGTCGCATCTGCAGCAATATGTACCGGAGCCGGAGTGCGAGGACGATTTCGACCTGCGCAACCAGCTGGAACAGCTGCTCACCCGGGTCAGTGTCAAAAGTGGCAAGTCGCGGGTGTTAGAAGAAGCAGACGAAGATGTGATCAATCTGGTCGCCATGCTGTTCGAGTTCATGCTCGATGACAGCAGTGTGCCGGACGCTTTCAAGGCGCTGATCGCTCGCTTGCAGATCCCGCTGCTGAAAGTGGCGGTGCTGGACAAAAGTCTGTTCAGTTGCGCGGAGCATCCCGCGCGGCGCTTGCTCAATGATATCGCGAGCGCCGTCATCGGCTGGAGTTCGCCCCATGACCACACACGGGACAACCTCTACCTGTGTATCGAGCAACTCGTACAGCGCTTGCTGAATGAGTTCGTCGAAGACCCGACGATTTTCTCCCATTTACTCACCACCTTCAGCGAATTCATAGCCCAAGAGCGCAAGCGCAGCGAACGCCTTGAGCGATATACCCGTGACGTCGAGCAAGAGCATCTGCATATCAAGGTGGCGCGCCAGCGTGTGGCGCACGTGCTCAATCGACGGCTCGTGGGCGAAACCTTGCCGCAATCGGTGCTGCAATTTGTACAGCAGGCCTGGAGCCAGGTGCTGTTAGTGGCCGTTCTCAAGCACGGTGAACACTCGCTGCAGTGGCAGACGGCGCTGCGCACCCTGGATGAATTGGTCTGGAGCGTCGGCCTGCGTGAAGACACCGAAGCGGGCCGGCGTTTGCTCGAGCAATTACCCGGGCTGCTCAAGGCATTGCGTAGTGGGTTGGCCGATGCGGCGTTCGATCCTTTCAGTACCCGCGGGTTCTTCCTGCGGTTGCAGGCCATGCATGTTGAGCCGCTCGACAGTGAGGCGCTGGTTGAAGTCCGTGAGCCTTTTGCCCTGTGGGCTGGCCCGCCGGCTGCCGACGAACCACTGCCCCCTGATGACCCCGACCTGCTCAAGGCCCAGCAGTTGCGAGTCGGTGACTGGGTAGCGTTGCTGCAAAATGAAGCCGGTAACCTGCGCTGCAAATTGACCGCAATCATGCCGCCCGCCGATACCTATATTTTTGTCAGCCGAGCGGGTCTCAAGGTGCTGGAGAAAAGCGCGGGCCAGTTAGCCTTGGCGTTCAAGCAGGGCGCCCTGCATACCTTGAATGATGGCCCGCTGTTCGAGCGTGCACTGGCCGCCGTAGTGGGCGACCTGCGGCAACTCAATCGCGGCAAGTGATCGCAACCGCAGGGTGGAACGCGGCATACTGGTCACACCTCGTCTCACTCAAGGAGCCTGTATGCAGTTGGACCCCGCCAGCGGTTGGTGCCAGGGCATTCGTCATTGCCCTTCGCCCAACTTCAACGAGCGCCCTGAAGGCGAAATCTCGCTGTTGGTGGTGCATAACATCAGTTTGCCTCCGGCGCAGTTCAACACCGGTAAGGTGCAGGAGTTTTTCCAGAACCGCCTGGATATCTCAGAACATCCCTACTTTGAAGGGATTGCCAGCCTACGGGTGTCTGCGCATTTTCTGATTGAACGTGACGGCACTGTGACGCAATTTGTTTCGTGCCGTGACCGGGCCTGGCATGCCGGTATTTCCGTCTTTGAGGGGCGCGAGATCTGCAACGATTTTTCTCTGGGAATCGAGCTGGAAGGTACGGATGACCTACCGTTCACCGATGCCCAGTATGCGGCGTTGATCGACCTGGCACGCCAACTGTTGGCCGCTTACCCCGCGATCACCCATCAACGTATTTGTGGTCACAGCGACATCGCTCCGGGTCGCAAGACCGACCCGGGCCCCGCTTTTGATTGGATGCGCTTTCGCAGCGCCCTGCAGGATGGAGGACACGAACGATGAGTTTCCTGGTGTTGGTGCTGGCGGTATGGATCGAGAAGTTCTCGGCCTTGCGCCTGCGGTTGCAGCGCGACGGTGGATGGCTGCGTGAGCTGGCCAAGCTGGAATCGAGCCCGCGCATGGGCAAGCGGCCCTGGTTGGTCCTGCTGGTATTGGTGCTGCTGCCGGTGGCGTTGCTGGCGTTGTTGTTGCTGGTCCTGGAGCCAGTGGCCTATGGCCTGTTGGCATTGCCGGTGCACTTGCTGGTGGTGATCTACAGCCTGGGCCGTGGCGATCTATTGGCCGGGCTGGGGCCGTTTCGCGATGCCTGGCGGCGCGGTGACCTGCAAGCGGCCGAGCATGTGGCCGAACGCGACCTCAAGCTTGGCGCCGACAGTGGCGAGCAACTGCTGGAGCGTGTTCAGGGCTACCTGCTGTGGCAGGCGTATCAAAGCTTTTTCGCGGTGATTTTCTGGTATTTCCTGCTGGGCCCGGTGGCCGCCCTGGCGTACCGCCTGTTGGCGCTGGCCAGCGAAAACAGCCAGAACCCCTTGGTGGCCGAGCGCGCCACGCAATTGCGCCACGCGTTTGACTGGTTGCCGGTACGCCTGCTGGCGGCCAGCTTTGCCTTGGTGGGCAATTTCGTCGGGGTCAGCCGGGTGATGCTCCACGAACTGCTGAGCTGGGACATCAGCGCTGCCCAACTGATGGAAAAAGTCGGCCTGGCCGCCGCGGAAATTCCTCCCCCCGTGGTGGGGGCCGATGGCATCAACAGCCTGGATCGCCTGTGGGAGCTGCTGCTACGTGCGGCAGTGCTGTGGTATGCCGGGTTTGCCATCTGGACGGTGTTGCCCTGAGTAATAGCGGCGGGGTGCATCCATCACTCCCGCCGTTAACCTTACGTTACAAAACTCCCTTTCGAATTGAGCTATACAGATAGAGCGCCAAATAGTGGCTATCTGCCGTCGCCCTGCGCCTCAATAAAAATAAAAGAAGGGGAGGTCACCTGTGAAGAGCTTGCTTTATCCCGCCGTCGCGCTGATGAACCGCCTGAGCTTCGGCATGAAGTTCAGCCTGATCAGCGTGCTGTTCCTGCTGCCGATGCTGGCGACCAACTATTACCTGGTGCGCGACTCGTGGCGCGAATACCAGGGCACCCGCGTCGAACTGCAAAGCCTTGACCTGCTCGGCAGCAGTCTGGCGTTGCGTCGGGAGTTGGAAACCCTCAACAACCAGGTACAGATCAACGCCACCCTCGGCCAGTCAGGCAAAGCGGCAGACCTGGAGGCCAGGATCAGCGCCTTGGAAGCCAGTGTAGTGGAGCGCTTGCAGGGCTTGCACGCGATCGCGACCCAGCCCGAGCACGTTGTCGTCTTCGACAGTAAGCGCGATGAGTTGATCGCTGCGTTCAAGGCTCAGCAACAGGAAACCTCGTTGCTCAACAAAGCAGCGTTGATCGGCAAGTTACTCAACCAGGCCCAGATGTTCAGCCAGATTATTGCCAGCCAGGCCGGCTTGAACCGTGATCCGCAAAGTGATCTGCGCCAGCTCAGCGACCTGGTCACCACCGTCACCCCTCAGGTCACCCAGGCCTTGGGTGAAGGCCGAGCGATGGGCGCGTACTCCCTGGGGCAGGGCTTTATCAATTCGTCCTCCAGTACCCGTTTTGACGAACTGCTGCAGCAGTTGGAAAAACTCCATGGTGAATATGGCCTGAAGCTGCAGGACGCGCTGGGCGCCAGCAAGGCCGCGCACGCCGCCCTCGAGGTGTCGGCGCAAGCCAGCCAGGCGAGCCTCAAGCAAGGCAGTGAGTTTTTCGAAGAGCAGGTGGTGATGGCCGAAACCCTCGACGCGCCTTGGCAGGGGTTTTATGACGGCGTCAGCCAACTAATGGCCAAGACCTATCAATTGGATGACGCCACCCTGGCGTTCCTCGGGCAGCAGTTGCAGCAGCGCCTGGCGCAGAACCGTCTGCACATGGTGTTGCTGGTCACGGCCCTGGCGACGGTGTTTGCGCTGATTTTCTATCTCTATGCCGGTTTCTTTGTTTCCACTCGCACCACCTTGCGCCGCCTGGGGGCGATGATGGACAAAGTGGCGGCGGGCGATATGACCGTCACTTTCGTTGCGCAAAGCCGTGACGAATTGGGCGACCTGGGCCAGGTGTTCAATGGCACCGTGGCCAAGATTCATGACCTGATCGAGCGCGTTGGGCATACGGTCAGCCAGGTGGAGTTGCAGGCCGGCCAGGTGCAGGCGGTGTCGGCACAGAGTAACCAGGCGGTGTCCGGCCAGCGCAGCCAGATCGAACAAGTAGCGACGGCGATGAACCAGATGTCCGCCACCGCCCAAGAGGTGGCGCGCAGCGCGGCGGCGGCGGTCAGCAGTGCCCAGAGCGTCAATGATGAAACGGTCAGCGGGCGTGCGCTGGTGCAATCCCAGCAAGGCGGCATCGCACGCCTGGCGGCGGAGATCGACGATTCGGTGCGGGTGATCAACCAGCTGGCAGCCGACAGCCAGTCCATCAGCAGCGTTTTGGAAGTGATCAAGAGCATTGCCGAGCAGACCAACCTGCTGGCGCTCAACGCGGCCATCGAAGCCGCGCGTGCCGGTGACCAAGGGCGCGGGTTTGCGGTGGTGGCCGACGAAGTGCGCACTCTGGCTCGGCGCACCCAGCACTCTACCGAGGAAATCGAGCAGATGATCAGCCGCTTGCACAGCGGCGTCGGCGCGGCGGTGAAGGCTATGGGCAGCAGCCATGAGATGGCGAATGGCACGGTGGGGCAGTCGGAAAAAGTCCAGCAAGCCCTGGAAAATATCCTGGGAGCGGTAGGGATGATCGTCGACCAGAACCAGCAGATCGCCGCCGCCGTGGAACAGCAAACGGCGGTCGCCCACGACATCGACCAGAACATTGTCGAAATCAACCGTGCTGGCGAGCATGCAGCGCAAGGCGCCCAGCACACGGAAGCGGCCAGTCGGCAGTTGGCAATCCAGGTGGTTGAGTTGAAGCAATTGATTGGTGCGTTTCGGGTGTAGGGAGGTTCTGAAGGATGTAGCTACCGACCCTGTGGCCGATGTCTTGATTTGCCTGGGCGTGTTTTATCGCGGCGTGAATAGGTGAAAATTTATTTCATCCGTCACGGTCACGAGGAGACACGACGATGGCCGCTGCAATCGGTATCAAAGGGCATTGCGCCCAGTGCGACATGACGTTTGAACTCAAGCCTTGGCAACTGAATGCCATTGCCATTGATGTGCCTTTTGACTGTACGTATTGCCACTCGGGGTTGCAGTTGGGGTGCGCCAAGCAGTTGCGGCAGTTCAGGGCCCTGGACCAATGGGCGCTGGTGCGGCCGAGCATGATCATGCTGACATGCGCGACCTTGCTGGTGGCCTTGTTCGCTGAATGGTTGGGGCTGCTCAGTGTGATCGGGCAATTGAACGTTTCGCTGGTCGCCGTGCTGATCCATTTGCTGGTGGTGCGCTATGCCCGGCATCGACAGACAATGATCTTGAAGTTGCAGGTGATCAGTCCGCTACCAGTTGAACAGCTCGCACGCATTGCGTGTGCTCGTCTCAGCGAGCAATAGAGGGCTGATACCCATGCGTTCGGCCAGGGCCGTGCAGATATCTGGCAGATGCTGCGGGCTATTGCGCTGGTTGGGGTACATGGCCGGAGCCATATCCGGCGCATCGGTTTCCAGCACCACGGCGTCGAGTGGCAACTGCGCCAGTACCCGGTGCATGCGCAGCGCCTGGGGCCAGGTGGCAGCGCCGCCCAGGCCTAGTTTGAACCCCAGCTTGATGTACTCGCGCGCCTCTTCAGCGCTGCCAGCGAACGCGTGGATGATGCCGCCTCTGGGCACGCGGATGCGCTTGAGGGTGGCAATCACGGCGGCGTGGCTGCGGCGAACGTGGAGCAAGGCCGGCAGTTGGAAATCCACCGCGAGTTTCAGTTGGGCTTCAAATAACTGTTGCTGGCGCTGGTGGTCCAACTGTTCGAGAAAGTAATCCAGGCCAATTTCGCCCACGGCGCACAGTTGCCGGTGGCCATGCAGGCGCGTCAACCAGTCGCCGAGCTCCAGCAGGTCGGCGGGGCGATGCTCATCGAGATACACCGGGTGCAAGCCGAAGGCGGCGAACAAGCCTTCGTCCTGTTGCACCAAGTCCCACAGCCGCTGCCAATTTTTCTGGTACACCCCCAGCACCACCAGGCGCCGCACGCCGAGTTCACGGCTGTGGGCAAGGACGTGCGAGCGATCCTGGTCGAAGTCCTCGAAGTCCAGGTGCGTGTGGGTGTCGATCAGCTCCACGCTCAGGCCTCGTGGATACGCTGCTTGAAGGTCCGGCCAATCGCATGCACGCCGGGTTGGTACTGTTCTTCTTCAATGGCGGCCAGGGCCAGGCGCAGGGCGGTCTCGGCAATCAATTGATGTTGCTGGGCCATGGCGTTGACCGGCAGCGGGAGGAAATCCAGCAACTGGGTATCGCCGAAGGTGCCCAGGCGCAGGGGACGTGACTTGAGGGGGAAGTCATGCAGCGCATCAAACACGCCTTGCAGCAGTACGTAGGAGGTGGTTACCAGCGCGTCCGGCAAATGCCCCAAGCGTTGCAGCAGTTGCTCCATCAGCTCTCGGCCGCAGTCACGACTGAAGGCTTCGCCCTGTTCGATAATCACTTCGCCCGTAAAGCCTTGCAGCGCATCACGGAAACCGGCGGTACGTGCCTGGCTGATGCTCAGCTCGGGCCGCGCGCCAATCAGTGCGATCTGCTTGGGCAACGGTTGCAGCAGGCTGCTGGTGAGTTGCCTGCATGCCTGGTGGTCGTCGCTGACCACGGAGCAGAACTGGTTCGGCTCCATCTCCCGGTCGATGGCAATCACCGGCAGCCCCTTGGCCTGCAGCTCGCGATAGCTGTCATCGCTGGCTGGCAGGCAACTGGCGACGAACAACGCATCGCAACGCCGCGCCCGGAACAGTTGCAGCAGTTGGCGTTCGCTTTCCGCTTCATCATCGGAGCTGGCGATCAGCAACTGATAGCCCCGCGCCCGTGCCCCTTGTTCCAGCAGTTTGGCGATGCGTGCGTAGCTGGGGTTTTCCAGGTCTGGCAGGATGAACCCCAAGGTTCGCGTATGCCGGCTGCGCAGCCCGGCGGCTTGAGGGTTGGGGGTAAAGCCATGGGCTTGGACCACGGCACGCACACGCTCAACGGTTGCGTTGCTGATGCGCTGTTGTTCGGCCTTGCCGTTGATGACATAGCTGGCGGTGGTAACGGACACACCGGCCAGACGTGCGATATCACTGAGTTTCAAACCGGGATTTCCTTGTTTTTTGGCGCTCGCCCCGACATTTTGTCCAATCGTAACCGATTCCAGCATTCGACCAATGTCCCACAGCAAGCGCCGAGTGGCCCTTCAAGCTTGCGCAATTAACGCGTAATCTGCCATAAATTCTAGATTAAACGTTTCAGCAAGCGTATTTTTACGATGTTCGCCACTGAGTGACCACTGCCAATTGACCGCTCAGTCAGTTAATTTTGAACCTATTTACCTACAACAATACCTAGTGCGCCCGTCGCACTAACTAGGAGAACGGCATGCTTGAGCTCACTGTAGAGCAGATATCCATGGGCCAGGTGGCTGTGGATAAATCTGCTGCCTTGCACCTGCTCGCTGACAAACTGGTGGCCGATGGCCTGGTTGCCGAAGGTTATCTCAGTGGCCTGCAAGCCCGTGAAGCCCAAGGCTCGACCTTTCTAGGCCAAGGCATCGCTATTCCCCACGGCACGCCAGAAACCCGCGAGCAGGTGTTTTCCACTGGTGTGCGCCTGCTGCAGTTCCCGGAAGGGGTGGACTGGGGCGATGGCCAGATCGTCTACCTGGCGATTGGCATCGCGGCTAAATCCGATGAACACCTGCGCCTGTTGCAACTGCTCACCCGTGCCCTCGGCGAAACCGACCTGGGCCAGGCGTTGCGCCGTGCCGGCAGCGCCGAAGCGCTGTTGAAACTGTTGCAAGGCGCGCCCCAGGAACTGGCGCTGGATGCGCAGATGATCAGCCTGGGCGTGTCGGCCGATGATTTTGAAGAGTTGGTGTGGCGCGGTGCGCGCCTGCTGCGCCAGGCCGACTGCGTGAGCAATGGCTTTGCAGCCGTATTGCAGCAGGTCGACGCGCTGCCCCTGGGCGATGGCCTGTGGTGGTTGCACAGCGAGCAGACGGTCAAGCGTCCGGGCCTGGCCTTTGTGACGCCGGACAAACCCATGCGTTACCTCGGCCAGCCCCTGCACGGCCTGTTCTGCCTGGCGAGCCTCGGTGAAGCGCACCAGACCCTGCTTGAACGCCTGTGTGCCTTGCTCATTGAAGGGCGCGGCCAGGAGTTGGGGCGCGCCACCAGCAGCCGCGCGGTGCTGGAAGTGCTGGGCGGTGAACTGCCGTCGGACTGGCCCAGCGCCCGTATTACCCTGGCCAACGCCCACGGCCTGCACGCGCGCCCGGCCAAGATCCTGGCGCAATTGGCGAAAAGTTTTGATGGCGATATCCGCGTGCGCATCGTCGATGGCGCGGTGGGCGCCGTGTCGGTCAAAAGCCTGAGCAAGTTGCTCAGCCTCGGCGCACGTCGTGGTCAGGTGCTGGAGTTCGTGGCCGAGCCGACGGTGGCCGGCGATGCACTGCCCGCCCTCTTGGCCGCCGTGCAAGAGGGCCTTGGCGAAGAGGTCGAGCCCTTGCCCGCCGTGAGCGCACAGCCAGCACAGGTCGATATCGAACCGGTGCTCAGCGCGCCACTGAGCGGTAGCCAACTCCAGGCCATTGCCGCCGCACCGGGTATCGCCATCGGCCCGGCCCATATCCAGGTGCCGCAAGTGTTCGATTACCCGTTGCGCGGTGAGTCCGCCGCCGCCGAACGCCAGCGTCTGCACGCGGCCTTGAGCGAGGTGCGCACGGATATCCAGGGCTTGATCGAGCGTAGCCAGGCCAAGGCCATCCGCGAGATTTTCATCACGCACCAGGAAATGCTCGACGACCCGGAACTCACCGACGAAGTCGACACCCGCCTCAAGCAAGGCGAAAGCGCCGAAGCCGCCTGGATGAGCGTGATCGAAGCCGCCGCCAAACAGCAGGAAGCCTTGCAGGATGCCTTGCTGGCCGAGCGTGCTGCCGACTTGCGCGACATCGGCCGCCGCGTGCTGGCCCAGTTGTGCGGCGTCCAAAGCGTGCAGGAACCGAGCGAGCCCTACATCCTGGTGATGGAAGAAGTCGGCCCTTCGGACGTGGCGCGCCTGGACCCGGCCCGCGTTGCCGGCATTCTCACCGCCCGGGGCGGCGCCACCGCTCACAGCGCCATTGTCGCCCGCGCTTTGGGCATTCCGGCCTTGGTCGGCGCTGGCGCTGCGGTGTTATTGCTCAACGCGGGCACGCCGCTGTTGCTCGATGGCCAGCGCGGCCGCCTGCATGTGGACCCCGACGCCGCCACCCTGCAACGGGCCACCGTGGAGCGCGACAGCCGCGAGCAGCGCTTGCAAGCCGCTTCGGCCCAACGCCATGAACCGGCGCTGACCCGCGACGGACACGCCGTGGAAGTGTTCGCCAACATTGGCGAAAGCGCCGGGGTGGCCAGTGCCGTGGAGCAGGGCGCCGAAGGCATTGGCCTGCTGCGCACCGAACTGATTTTCATGGCCCACCCCCAGGCGCCGGACGAGGCCACCCAGGAGGCCGAATACCGTCGCGTACTCGACGGCCTCAATGGTCGCCCGTTGGTGGTGCGCACCCTGGATGTGGGCGGCGACAAGCCTTTGCCCTATTGGCCGATCGCCGAAGAGGAAAACCCCTTCCTGGGTGTGCGCGGCATTCGCCTGACGTTGCAACGCCCGCAGATCATGGAAGCGCAACTGCGGGCGCTGCTGCGTGCTGCGGATAACCGCCCGCTGCGCATCATGTTCCCCATGGTCGGCAGCGTGGATGAGTGGCGCGCCGCCCGGGACATGACCGAACGCCTGCGCCTGGAGATCCCGGTGGCGGACCTGCAACTGGGGATCATGATCGAAGTGCCCTCAGCCGCGTTGTTGGCGCCGGTCCTCGCCAAGGAAGTCGACTTCTTCAGCGTCGGCACCAACGACCTGACCCAATACACCCTGGCCATCGACCGCGGCCACCCGACCCTGTCGGCCCAGGCCGATGGCTTGCATCCGGCAGTCCTGCAACTGATCGACATCACCGTGCGCGCCGCCCATGCCCACGGCAAATGGGTAGGTGTGTGCGGCGAGTTGGCGGCGGACCCGCTGGCGGTGCCGGTGCTGGTCGGCCTGGGCGTGGATGAGTTGAGCGTGTCGGCCCGCAGCATTCCTGAAGTGAAGGCGCGAGTGCGTGAATTCAGTCTGAGCGAGGCCCAGGGCCTGGCGCAACAAGCACTGGCAGTGGGTTCGCCCGCCGAAGTGCGTGCCCTAGTGGAGGCCGTGTAGATGGCAAATATTCTGACCCTGACGCTGAACCCGGCGTTGGACCTCACGGTACGTCTGGCGCACCTGCAACCCGGTGAGGTCAATCGCAGTGAAGCGATGCTCACCCACGCGGCCGGCAAAGGCGTGAATGTGGCGCAAGTGCTGGCGGACCTGGGCCATTACGTCAGCGTGGGCGGGTTCCTCGGCAGTGCCAACCCCCAGGCTTTCAATGCGCTGATCAAGCGCCGTGGGTTTGGCGATGCCTTCATCCGGGTTCCCGGCGAAACCCGGAGCAATATCAAGATTGCCGAACAGGATGGGCGTGTCACCGACATCAATGCACCGGGGCCGCTGGTGACTGAAGAGGCGCTAAAAGCGCTGCTCAAGATGGTCGCGATCATTGGCCCGGAGTTCGATGCGGTCGTGGTGGCCGGTAGCTTGCCGCGCGGCGTCAGCCCGCAGTGGTTTAAAGGTTTGCTGGAGGCGTTGAAAGACCTCGGGTTGAAAATCGCCCTGGACACCAGCGGCGAAGCGCTGCGCCTGGGGTTGGAGGTTGGCCCGTGGCTGGTCAAACCCAATACCGAAGAGTTGGCCGAGGCCTTGGGTAACGCCACCGATGCCATCAGCCGCCTGCATCAGCAAGGCGTCGAACATGTGGTGGTCTCCGACGGGGCCGCCGGTGTGACCTGGTACCGCCCGGGTGCGGCGCTGCATGCCACGCCGCCCAAGGTGGCAGTGGCCAGTACCGTGGGTGCCGGCGACTCGCTGCTAGCCGGGATGCTCCACGGTTTGCTCAGTGGCGACACGCCGGAGCACACCCTGCGCCGGGCCACGGCGATTGCCGCGATGGCGGTGACACAGATCGGTTTTGGCATCAGCGATGACGCCCAGTTGGCGCATCTCGAAAGCGGCGTCGAAGTACGCACGCTGACAGAACAATAAGAGGGTTTGTGATGAAGTTAGCCATTGTTACCGCCTGCCCGAACGGCATGGTCACCAGTGTGCTGTGCGCCCGCTTGTTGGACGCCGCCGCCCAGCGCATGGGCTTGCACACCAGTGTTGAAGTCGTCGATGTGCAGCGTCCGGAGCGCCAGTTGTCCCAGGCGACGATTGATGATGCCGAGTGGGTGCTGTTGGTCAGCAGTACCCCGGTGGATATGCAGCGGTTTGTCGGCAAGCGTGTGTTCCAGAGCACGCCGGCCCAGGCGTTGGCGGATGTCGAAGGCGTACTGCGCCGGGGCGCCGAAGAAGCCCAGGTGTATGTCGCCGACGCCGCCCCGGTGGCGGCCAAGGCTGCGCCGCGTATCGTCGCAATTACCGCGTGCCCCACCGGTGTGGCCCACACGTTCATGGCCGCCGAAGCCTTGCAGCAGACTGCTCAGCGCCTGGGTTATGACCTGCAGGTCGAAACCCAGGGCTCGGTGGGCGCTCGCACGCCGTTAAGCCCGCAAGCGATTGCCGATGCCGATGTGGTGTTGCTCGCGGCCGATATCGAGGTGGCCACCGAGCGTTTCGCCGGCAAGAAGATTTACCGCTGTGGCACCGGCATTGCCCTCAAGCAATCCGAAGCCATCCTCAACAAAGCCCTGGCCGAAGGCGCGGTGGAAAACGCGGCCGGCGGTGCACCGGCCAAGGCGGAGAAAACCGGCGTCTACAAACACCTGCTCACCGGCGTGTCGTATATGTTGCCGATGGTGGTGGCGGGGGGCTTGCTGATCGCCTTGTCGTTTGTCTTCGGCATCCATGCTTTCGAGCAGCCCGGCACCTTGGCGGCGGCGCTCAAATCCGTGGGTGACCAGGCGTTCCTGTTGATGGTGCCGCTGCTGGCGGGCTACATCGCCTACTCGATTGCCGACCGTCCTGGCCTTGCGCCCGGCATGATCGGCGGGCTGTTGGCGGGGACGCTGGGGGCTGGGTTTATCGGCGGCATCCTGGCCGGTTTCGTCGCCGGATATTGCGTCAAGCTGATCAGCCGCACGGTGCAACTGCCTCAGAGCCTGGAAGCGCTCAAGCCGATCCTGATCATCCCGTTATTGGCGAGCCTGTTTACCGGCTTGGTGATGATCTACCTGGTGGGCCCACCGGTCGCCCGCTTGCTCACGGGCCTGACGGATTTCCTCAGCACCATGGGCACCACCAACGCGGTGCTGCTGGGCATTCTGCTCGGCGGCATGATGTGTGTGGATTTGGGCGGGCCGATCAACAAGGCGGCGTATGCGTTTTCGGTTGGCCTGCTGGCCGCGTCGAGCGGCGCGCCGATGGCCGCGACCATGGCCGCCGGCATGGTGCCGCCGATTGGCATGGGCATCGCCACGTTGCTGGCCCGGCGCAAGTTCGCCCAGACCGAGCGCGAGGCCGGCAAGGCGGCGATGATCCTGGGGCTGTGCTTTATCTCTGAAGGCGCGATTCCCTTCGCCGCCAAAGACCCGCTGCGCGTCATTCCGGCCAGCATCGCCGGTGGCGCGTTGACCGGTGCGCTGTCGATGTACTTCGGCTGCAAACTCGCCGCGCCCCATGGCGGGTTGTTTGTGCTGGTGATTCCGAATGCGATGAACCATGCGTTGTTGTACTTGTTGGCGATTGTGGCGGGCAGTGTGTTGACCGGTTTGGTGTATGCCGTGCTCAAGCGACCGGAAGCGGCCGAACTGGCCGTGACTGCCTGACACTGGCAGAAAATGTGGGAGCTGGCTTGCCTGCGATAGCCTCGACGGGGTTTGCCTGATACACCGAGGTGCTTGCATCGCAGGCAAGCCAGCTCCCACAGGTGAACTCGACCGTTCTGCTAATCGGTGTCACATCCGCTTCATCCCATCATGCTTTAGTGGCCCTTTTGATACTCAAGAGGGCACCTGCATGAGCCACTTCGATCTCGGTCGCCGCCGTGTGATGCAAGCCGTGGGCGCTGGCCTGTTGTTGCCGGGCCTGGCGCCGGCGGTGATCGCTTCGGTGAAGGACCGACCGCAACTCACTGACGGCGTGCAATCGGGCGACCTGCAGGGCGATCGCGCAATGATCTGGAGCCGCAGTGACCGCCCGGCGAAGATGGTGGTGGAGTGGGATACCCGCAGCGTGTTCAGCAACCCGCGCCGATTCGTCTCGCCCCTGGCCGACAGCCGCACCGACTTTACCGCCCGTGTCGAGCTCACCGGGCTGCCGGTCGACCAGGCGATTTTCTACCGCGTGCATTTCGAAGACGCCCAGACCGGCATTGCCAGTGAACCCTGGTTCGGCCACTTGCGTAGCGTGCCGCAACAGCGGCGTGACATCCGTTTTGTGTGGAGCGGCGACACTGTCGGCCAAGGCTTCGGCATCAACCCCGACATCGGTGGCATGCGCATCTATGAAGCCATGCGCCTGCGCCTGCCGGACTTTTTTATCCACAGCGGCGACACCATCTATGCCGACGGCCCGGTCCCCGCGCAGCTCACCACTGAAGGCGGGCGCATCTGGCGCAACATTACCACTGAAGCCAAAAGCAAAGTCGCGGAAACCCTCGATGAATATCGCGGTAATTACCGCTACAACCTGCTGGATGAAAACGTGCGCCGCTTCAATGCCGAGGTACCGCAGATCTGGCAGTGGGACGATCACGAGGTGATCAACAACTGGTCATCGAGCAAGCAGTTGGATGAGCGTTACCAGACCCGCGACATCAATACCTTGGTGGGCCGTGCCCGCCAGGCCTGGCTGGAATATTCACCCATGCGCCGACAGAGCGCCGACGGTGGCGGGCGCATTTATCGCAAGCTCAGTTATGGGCCGCTGCTGGATGTGTTTGTGTTGGATATGCGCAGCTATCGTGGGCCGAATGATGACAACCTGGGCGCGGAAAAACCCTTCCTCGGGCGGGAACAGTTGGACTGGCTCAAACGCGGGCTCAAGGCCTCGCAAGCGCAGTGGAAGGTGGTCGCCGCCGACATGCCCATCGGTCTGGGCGTGCCCGACGGTGAAGTCAGCCCCGGCGTGGCGCGTTGGGAAGCGATCGCCAATGGCGACCCTGGCCCGGCGCAAGGGCGTGAGCTGGAGATCGCCGAACTGCTGGGGTTCCTGCATGAGCACAAGGTGCGCAACCACGTGTGGCTGACGGCCGACGTGCATTACTGTGCAGCGCATCACTATCACCCTGACCGTGCGACGTTCCAGGATTTCGAGCCGTTCTGGGAGTTTGTGGCAGGGCCGTTGAATGCTGGGAGTTTCGGGCCCAACCCACTGGATAAAACCTTTGGCCCGCACGTGGTGTTCCAGAAGGCGCCACCGGCGCAGAATACCTCGCCGTTTGCGGGCTTTCAGTTTTTTGGTGAAGTGCAGATAGATGGGCAGACGGCGGAGTTGACGGTGATGCTACGGGACTTGGACGGGGTTTCAGTGTTCGAGCAAAAACTGCAACCGGCCTGATCGTTCCCACGCTCTGCGTGGGAACGCATCCTGTGACGCTCCGCGTCACGCCGCTAAGAGCTGACGCGGAGCGTCCAGGGCGGCATTCCCACGCGGAGCGTGGGAACGATCAATTAGCGGGGTCAGTAGACATCCCGACGATAGCGGCCCTGTTCGATCAGGCGCTCCAGCGCCTCCTTGCCCAAGATGTCTGCCAGTGCCTGATCCACCCCCGTCGCCATCCCCTGCAAGCTGCCACACACATAAATCGCCGCGCCATCCGCCAGCCATTTGCGCAGCACATCCGCTGACTCGCGCAGGCGATCCTGTACGTAGATCTTCTCCTCTTGATCGCGGGAAAATGCCAGGTCCAGCAGGGCCAGGTCTCCACTGGCGAGCCAGCCTTGCAGTTCGTCCTGGCACAGGTAGTCGTGGGCGATATTGCGCTCGCCGAACAGCAGCCAGTTTCGCTGCTGGCCGTCAGCAATGCGTGCTTTGAGCAAGCTGCGCAGGCCCGCAAGCCCGGTGCCGTTGCCCAGCAGAATCAGCGGCACAGGCGCGTCGGGCAAATGGAAGCCGCTGTTGCGCCGCAGACGCAGGCTGATGGCCGAGCCGAGGGCGGCGTGTTCAGTCAGCCAGCCGGAGCCAAGCCCCAGGCTGCCGTCGGGGTGGCGCTCCTGGCGCACAATCAGCTCCAGCACGCCGTCGCTGGCAATCGAGGCGATGGAGTATTCGCGCATGCCCAGGGGTATCAGCGCGTCCACCAATGCCTGGGCGTGCAGGCCGACCAGGTGCGTGCGGTTGTCCGGCAGTTGGCGCGTGGCCAGGGCTTGATCAAGGGTGTGGGCCACGCCGTCGATCACCACACCGTCGCTGCCGACCAAGCCCAGGCCGGCCAGGAAGTGTTCGATGGCCCAGGGGCAATTGCGCGGCAGGACTTCCACCAGGTCGCCGGCCAGCCAGCTGTGCGCAGACGTGGATGTGAGGCCCAGCAGGTAGACGGGCGAGCCGACACTGTCGGGGTTGAGCAGGGTGCGTTGGCTCAGGGTCCAGTTTTCGTACTGGGCCGTCGGCCAGGCCGCTGCCGGCGCATGCCCGGTGAGCTGGCCCAGTTGCTGTTGCCAGGTGTGCAGGGCCACTGCGTCGCCGCTGTCGACTTCCACCGGGGCAAACAGCGGGGTGCCGCCCTGGTTGGTCAGCCAGAAATGCAGGCGCCGGGCAAAGCCGCAAAAATGTTCGTACTGCCGGTCACCCAGGGCCAGCACCGAGTAGTTCAAGCCTGTGAGGGGCAGCGAATGGCCGAGCACGCTGCGCTCGAAACCTCGGGCGCTGTCGGGGGCTTCGCCGTCGCCAAAGGTACTGACCACAAACAGCGCGTTCTGTGATTGGCTGAGGTCGTCGCGGCTGACACTGCCCAAAGGCTGCACCTTCACCGCCAGGCCCGCAGCCTGCAGTTGCCCGGCCGTTTGCCAGGCCAGTTGTTCGGCAAAGCCGCTCTGGCTGGCGAAGCCGATCAGCCAGGCCGGGGCATTGCTGTGGTTATCTGTCAAACCTTTGCGGGCATCGCGGACCTGGCGCTTTTTGCGGCGTCGGTCCAGGTACAGCAGCCAGCCCGTGATGAAAAACAGCGGCATAAGCAGTGAGCTGACGGTGAGGACGATGCGCCCGACCAGGCCGAAATAGCTGCCGGTGTGCAGCGCATACACACTGGTCAGCAACTGCGCCTTGAGGCTTTTGCTGGCGTAGCGCTCGTGGGATTTGACCTCGCCGGTGGCCGGGTCCAGGTTGATCTGGTTCAGGGCACGGTCATGGGGCGATGAAGTGAGCAGGTAATACACGGTGGCCGGTTGCCCGGCGACCGCGGGCATCCGAATGTTGTAGGCGCTCAAGTCGGGGCCGGCGTTGCTGTAGATGCTGCTCCAGATCGCGTCATAGTTGGCCACCGGAGCCGGGCCTGAGGGCGGGGGACCGCGCTTGCGCATGCGCTCGTTCTGCGGCGCGTCGGACAGCAGTTTGGTCACGCCACGGTTGTACCAGTCGTAGGACCAATACAGCCCGGTCAACGCCGCCAAAAGATAAAACAACAGGCACCAGGTGCCGAATACCGAGTGCAGGTCCCAATTGAAGCTGCGGCCCTTTTTGCGCCAGTCCAGGGTCAGCCAGACGCGCCAGCTTTTCACCTGGCGCGGCCAGCGCAGGTACAGGCCGGAGAGGCAGAAAAACAGCAGGATCAGGGTGCAGGCGCCGGTGATGTTGCGCCCGGTGTCACCGATGGCGAGGAAGCGGTGCAATTGCAGGATAAAACCGAACAGGTCCTGGCCGACCGCGTCACCCATGTAGTCGCCGGTGTACGGGTCAAAGTAGCGCATCTGGCCACGGCGCTCGCCCGGTGGCGGGGTGAAGGACACGCGGCCGGCGTTGCCGCTTTCACTTTCTACCCACAGCATGGCCACGGTCTTGCCTTCGGCCGCTTCCAGCTTGCGTACCAACTCGGCGGGCGGCAGTACACCGGCCTCGCGTTTCTGCACGCTCAACACGGTGGGGTTGAGCGCCCGCAGGATCTCGTCCTGAAACGAGTACGCGGCCCCGGTGACCCCCATCAAGGCCAGCACCAGCCCGGCCGTGATGCCGAAGAACCAATGCAACTGGAACAGGGTTTTCTTCAACACGTCGGAGCGCCTCGCTTAGCTGGATATCTGATCACGGCGCGCATTATGCCGTGAGTTGCCTGGGAACACGCAAAAGCCCCACGCATCCGATGTGTGGGGCTTCTGGCTGGAACTTTACCGCTTTTAGAAGTGGAAGCTGGTGGTCAACAACGCCGTACGCCCCGCCGCCTGGTTGGCGAAATGCGTGGAGAAGGCCTTGTCGTAGTAGGTTTTGTCGGTCAGGTTCTGCACGTTCAGTTGCAGGTCGACGTTCTTGGTCAGCTTGTAGCTGGCCATGGCGTCGTAGCGGGTGTAGGAGGGTACATACACTGTGTTGCCGACATCGCCGTAAACCTCATCGACGTAGAAGGCGCCGCCGCCGACGGTCAGCTTGGGCGTGATCTCGTAGGTGGTCCACAGGCTGAAGGAGTTCTTCGGCGTGTTGGGCATCTGATTGCCTTTGTTGGAGCCCGCACTCACGACACCGTTACGCCCGTTGAGGCCGGATTTGACCAGTTCGCTGTCCAGATAGCTGTAGCCCGCAAACACCTGCCATTGTTCGGTGATTTTGCCGCTGGCGGACAACTCGATGCCGTCGACCTGAGATTCACCGGCGTTCTGGTAGGTGAGTGCATCCACCAGGATGCGGGTGTTTTTCTTCTCGGTGCGGAACACGGCTGCGGTCAGGGACAGGCGGTCGTGGAACAGGTCCCATTTGGTGCCCAGTTCGTAGTTGACGGTTTCTTCTGGCTGCAAGTCGCTGGTGGCAGCACCGGCAGACAGCGGGTTGCCGTCGGAACCTTCGCCTATCAGGCCACCGGCTGGCGTGGCCGATGTGGCGTACGAGGCGTAGATGCTGCCGTTCTCCACCGGCTTCCAGACAAGGCCGGCCTGCCAGTTAAAGAACTGACTGTCGTCCTTGATCTTGCTGCGGGCTTTTACCGTCGCGCTCGGCACTGTGTTGGTGTTGGCTTCGGTGTCAAAGGTGTCGTAGCGCAGGCCCACGTTCAGCAGCCATTTCGGATCGAGCTCGATGGTATCGAACACGTACGCGGCGCGGCTGGTGGCTTTGGTGTTGGTGCCCATATAGTTGCGCGCAATGCTGCCGTTCCAGGCGTCGTCCGGGTTCGGGTTGCTCAGCGACGTGCACTGGCCGCCCAGGCTGCCCTTGGCCGTTGTGCACACTGGGTTGGCGTTAGGGCTGACGGTGTAGCCGCTGACACGGGTTTCTTCACCGGTGAACTCCAGGCCAGTAGAGTAAGTGTGCTTGAAGCCCAGGGCCTGGAAGCTGCCAAACAGGTCAGTCTGGTTGGTGGTTGTGGTCGTGGTGGAGACACGGCTGTTGGCGCGACGCCAGACGGTGCCGTAGCGGTTGACGTTGAACTTGCTGTCATCCGGCTGGGTGAGCACATAGTCCTGGCCGGTGCTGCCGTGACGCAGGGTGTTCTTGAGCGTCATGTTGTCGTTCAGGTCGTGCTCGATGGAGACCGTGCTGATGTCGGCGCGGGTCTTGCGGAAGTCACGGCTTTTCAAACCGTAGAAGTTGTTGCTGTCGCCGCCGTCGTTGGGTTTGTCATGCGCGTGGGCCGTGGCGGTCGCTGAGCCATAGCCATACGGAATCCCCGAATCCGGCAGGTCGTCACTTTCCATGTGGTAGTAGCTGAGGTTGACGCGGGTCGGCGTGCCCAGGCCAAACGTCAGCGACGGTGCCACGCCCCAACGGTCGTAGTTCACCGCATCGCGGCCAGCCACGTTTTGTTCATGGCTCATCAGGTTCAGGCGGAATGCCGCGCTGTCGTCCAGGAACTGGCGGTTCACGTCGAGCACGTAGCGGCGGGTCTGGTCGGAGCCATAGGTAAAGCCGCCGTTGGTGAAGTCCCGCGCTTGTGGGGTCTTGCTCACCAGGTTGAGGCTGCCACCGGCCGAACCACGACCACCGAACGAAGAGTTCGGGCCTTTGCTGACTTCGATGGACTCGATGTCGAAGATCTCGCGGCTCTGGCCGCCGGTATCGCGTACGCCATCGAGGTAGGTATCGCCCTGGGCATCAAAACCACGGATGAACGGACGGTCGCCCTGAGGATTGCCACCTTCACCGGCACCGAAGGTGATACCCGGTACGGTGCGCAAGGCGTCCTGCAACGAGGTGGCGGCGGTGTCCTTGAGGACTTGTTGCGGCACCACAGTGACCGAACGCGGCGTGTCCACCAGCGGCGCGGTGTACTTCTGCGACGAGGCTTTTTCCACCTGGTAGGAGGTGTTGTCCTGCTCCTGGCCGGTGATGTTGGTGGCGCCGAGGGAGATAGGGGTGCGCTCGCCTTTTTGCTCGGTGTTTTCCGCTGCCTGCGCCATGTGGGCGGCAGAGCTGGCGCTGAGTGCAACGCCGATGGCCGAGGCCAGCATACGCGGTGAACTGGCGGTTGTTATTAGTGTAGTGCGCGACATGACGTGTCCCTTCCCCAAGGATGTGAGGCCGCGGAATATAGGGCCAACAAGACTTTGTATCAATTGCGAGATATTGCTATTCGCATCGAATTTACATTCTTTACACTTTTTTGTTACGGATTTTGCGCTCTCGTTCGTCCCCGTGTTTTACAGGGAGGATAAGAATCAATACCATTGGCGCCTCTCTGATCGCAGGTATTGCCTCATGTTGCTGCACATTCCCGGCCTGTTCTCTCGCGAGGAGGTGCTGCGCATTCGCCAAGCCCTGGAAGAGACCGAATGGGCTGACGGCAAAATCACCGCCGGGCACCAGTCGGCCAAGGCCAAGCACAACCTGCAATTACCCGAAGGCCACCCCCTGGCCAAGGAAATCGGCGCGGCGATGCTGGAACGGTTGTGGAGCAACCCGCTGTTCATGTCGGCCGCGCTGCCGCATAAAGTCTTCCCGCCACTGCTCAACTGCTACACCGCTGGCGGCAGTTTCGACTTTCATATCGACAACGCGGTGCGCCAACCCAAAGGCAGCCATGAGCGCGTGCGCACCGACCTTTCGTCCACGTTGTTCTTCAGCGACCCCGACGACTACGACGGTGGGGAACTTGAGATCCAGGACACGTTCGGCCTGCAACGGGTCAAGCTACCCGCCGGCGACATGGTGCTGTACCCCGGCTCCAGCCTGCACAAAGTCAACGCGGTGACCCGTGGCGCGCGTTATGCCTCGTTCTTCTGGACCCAAAGCCTGGTGCGCGAAGACAGCCAGCGCACCTTGCTGTTTGAAATGGACGGCGCGATCCAGCAACTGACCCGCGACGTGCCCGACCACCCTGCGCTGATCCAGCTCACCGGCACCTACCACAACCTGTTGCGCCGCTGGGTCGAGGTCTGAGCATGGGCTTTTTATTGCGCCGCGAAGAAGTGCTCAATGTCGAACAATTGCAGAGCATGCTCGATGACTCCCCGGTGCGCGCCGCCCAGGCCATTCTGATCGCGGCCAAGGCAGGCGTGGTCGATGCCCAGGCCCTGCTCGGGCAAATCTTGCTGGAAGGGCGCGGCATTGCCCGCGATGAGGCCCTGGCGCTGCGCTGGTTCCAGATTGCCGCGCAGGGCGGGCACCTGATGGCGCGCAATATGATCGGGCGTTGCCGGGAGCATGGCTGGGGCTGCGCTGTCGATGAAGCCGCCGCAGCACGGGAATATCGTCTGGCGGCACACGCCGGGTTGGATTGGGGGCAGTACAACTACGCCAACCTCTTGGCTACCGGCCGTGGCGTTGTTGAAGACCAGGCGCAAGCACTGGCGCTGTATCGCCAGGCTGCCGAACAGGGCCATGCCAAGTCGATGAACCTGCTCGGGCGTTACCTGGAAGACGGGCAGCATTGCCCCAAGGATGTTGAGGCGGCCGTTGAGTGGTACCGCCGCTCAGCCGAGGCAGGTGATTTTCGTGGGCAGTTCAGCCATGCGGCGGTGCTGGCAGGCAGCGGCCAGGTCGACGCGGCGCTGGAGTGGTTGCACAAGGCGCTGGCAGGCGGGAATCTCAAGTTTCTGCAAACGGCACACAAGGCGCTGGCACGGGCGGATGACCCGCGAATTCGCGCCATGGCCGAGTTGTACCAGCAACGAGCTACGAGCTGATCGTTCCCACGCTCCGCGTGGGATGCCGCCCTGGACGCTCCGCGTCCGCACTTGAGCGCGTAACGCAGAGCGTCACAGGAGGCGTTCCCACGCAGAGCGTGGGAACGATCGGGGGTGGGGTTAAACGTAGAAGGATTTCAGCGGCGGGAACCCATTGAACTCAACCGCGCTGTAGCTGGTGGTGTAGGCACCGGTCGACAACCAGTACAGACGATCACCAATGGCCAGGTTCAACGGCAGGCCGTACTTGTAGTTTTCGTACATGATATCGGCGCTGTCGCAGGTCGGGCCGGCGATGACCACTTCTTCCATCTCGCCTTTCTTCTCGGTCCAGATCGGGAACTTGATGGCTTCGTCCATGGTTTCGATCAGGCCGGAGAACTTGCCCACATCCGTGTACACCCAGCGCTCGACGGCGGTACGGGACTTGCGCGCCACCAGCACCACTTCGCTGACCAGGATGCCGGCGTTGGCGATCAATGAACGGCCTGGTTCCAGAATGATTTCCGGCAGGTCGTCCCCGAAGTCTTCCTTGAGGAAGCGGATGATTTCTTCAGCGTAGGTTTCCAGGCTGTTGGTGCGGGTGATGTAGTTGGCCGGGAAGCCACCGCCCATGTTGATCAGCTTCAGGTGGATGCCGTCTTCTTCTTTGAGGCGTTCGAAGATCACCTTGACCTTGGCGATGGCTGCGTCCCACACGCTGATGTCGCGCTGTTGCGAGCCGACGTGGAACGAGATGCCGTAAGGCACCAGGCCCAGGTCGCGGGCGAGGATCAGCAGGTCCATGGCCATGTCGGTCTGGCAGCCGAATTTACGCGACAACGGCCAGTCAGCAGTGGTCGAGCCTTCGGTGAGGATACGCACATACACTTTCGAACCCGGCGCGGCCTTGGCGATGTTGCGAAGGTCGGCTTCGGAGTCGGTGGAGAACAGACGCACGCCCTTCTCATAGAAGTAGCGGATGTCCTTGGATTTCTTGATGGTGTTGCCGTAGCTGATACGGTCGGCGCTGACGCCGCGGTCCATGACCTTGTCCAGCTCATAGATCGAGGCGATGTCGAAGCTCGAACCCTTGTCTTTCAACAGGTCGATGATCTCAACGGCCGGGTTGGCCTTGACGGCGTAATACACCTTGGCGAATTCGAAACCGGCGCGCAGGTCGTCGTAGGCCTGGCTGATCATCGCGGTGTCGATCACCACGAACGGGGTTTCTTGCTTGTCGGCGAACGCCTTCATTTTGTCAAAAGTGGCGCGCGCGAAATAATCTTCGACGTTGATCGACATGCTGGGAACTCCTAAGGGCAAACTAATTTGATCAATGGGTGCAAATGAACGTCCTCCGTATCCCCACTTTGGTTCGCCTACTTCCCAAGGCATGTCGCCGAAAGCAAAAAGGCCATGGGGTAAGCTGCCCTTGGCCTTGCTGTCTCGTCGTCAGTACTTGAGCCGGATGGATCGTTTCCAGCATGGACGTTCGGCGCGAACTTTAGGGCTTGGCGGGCGTGGGATCAACTAAAAATGTCGCGTTTTTGCACGCGTTCGTCGCGCGGCCGCGTGCAGCTACTTATGTAACCGACCGGTGTGACGGATTGATGTTCCCCGGATGGGGCCAATCAGATGGATTTGCGGTGTATTCATCGCAGGCAAGCCAGCTCCCACATTTGAACTGCATTCTTATGCTGGAATGCATTCCCCTGTGGGAGCTGGCTTGCCTGCGATAGCGATCTATCAAGCCAAAGCAGTTTCGGCAGGCGAGACAATGCTGGTCTTGCCGCCACGGGATTTACCGGAACTCAGGTACTCGGCAATCGACTCCTGGGTCACTTCACCCAGGAACACGCGCTCGGCATCCATCACCGGCAACCACGAGCGGTTGAACTCGTACATGCGCGACAGCAGGATGCGCAAATGCTCGTCGTACGCCGCCGTGGCGTTGAACTCGCGCAGGTACTGGCCGCAGGTGCCGGCCTGGCGGTGCAGGTCGCGGCGGCGTACGTAGCCCAGCGCCTTGTTCTCCGAACAGGTGACCACCACATAGCGGCGGTCGTGCTCGTCCATCAATTCCAGCGCATCGGCCACGGGTGTTTCCGGGCTCACCGACGGGGCGTTGTCCGCCGCGTCTTCGGCTTTTACCAGCAGCAGGCGCTTGAGGGTGCTGTCCTGGCCCACGAAATTGCTGACGAACTCGTCGGCCGGGTGCGCCAGCAGCGTGTCCGGGTGGTCGATCTGCAGCAGCTTGCCGGCGCGGAAGATGGCGATCTTGTCACCCAGCTTGATGGCTTCGTCGATGTCATGGCTGACCATGATCACGGTCTTGTTCAGCGCGCGCTGCATCTCGAAGAATTCGTTCTGGATCATCTCGCGGTTGATCGGGTCGACCGCGCCGAACGGCTCGTCCATCAGTAGCAGCGGCGCATCCGCCGCCAGGGCGCGGATCACTCCGATGCGCTGTTGCTGCCCACCCGACAATTCACGCGGGTAGCGATGCAGGTACTGCTTGGGCTCCAGCTTGATCATGCTCATCAATTCGCGGGCGCGGTCGTGGCATTTTTGCTTGTCCCAGCCGAGCAGCTTGGGCACCACCACGATGTTCTCTTCGATGGTCATGTTGGGGAACAGGCCGATCTGCTGGATCACGTAGCCGATGTTGCGACGCAGGGTCACCTCGTCGAGGTCGGTGGTGTCTTCGCCGTTGATCAGGATCTTGCCCGAGGAGGGCTTGATCAGGCGGTTGATCATCTTCAGCGTGGTGCTCTTGCCGCAGCCCGAGGGCCCCAGGAATACGCAAATTTCGCCTTCGTTGACGGTCAGGCTTACATCGTTGACGGCGGTGACGGTCTTGCCGTTGCTTTGAAAAGTCTTGGACAGGTTTTGAAGTTCGATCATTTGAGCAATCCTTTTGGAGTCAGCGAGCGTTGCAGCCATTGCAGAAGCAGGTCGGCGAAGATGGCCAGGAGACTGACCAGCACGGCGCCGACGATCAGCATCGACATATCGCTGCGGCTGATGGAAGCCAGAATAAGTACACCCAGGCCACCGGCACCGATGGTGGCGGCGATGGTCATCACACCGATATTCATCACCACGGCGGTACGCACGCCAGCGAGAATCACCGGCACCGCAATCGGCAGTTCGACCATGCGCAGGCGCTGGCCGAAGGTCATGCCGATGCCGCGTGCGGCTTCGCGAATGCCTGGCTCAACGCCGGTGAGGGCCAGGTAGGTGTTACGCATGATTGGCAGCAGGGAGTAAAGGAACACGGCGGTGATCGCCGGCATTGGCCCCAGGCCCTGGCCGAACTTGGAGTAGAACGGCAGCAGCAGGCCGAACAGCGCGATGGATGGCACGGTCAGCAACACTGTGGCGCTGGCTTGCAACGGGCCGGCCAGGGTCGGGAAGCGCGTCATCAGAATGCCCAGGGGCACGCCGATGAAGATCGCGAGGATCACTGCGATGCCGACCAGGGTGATGTGCTGCCAGGTCAGGTGCAGGACCTGGGCCCAATCAAGATGGGAAAAGGCGTTCAAAAATTCCATGTCTTCTCCTTTTTAGTTGATTGGATGTTGGCGCAGGAAATCGGCGGCAACGGCGGACGGGCTTTCATGGTCGACGTCGACCCGTGCATTGAGCTGGCGCATGGTTTCGTCGTCGAACAGGTGGGCCAAAGGCTTGAGTTCGGCGGCCAGTTGCGGGTGTTTGTCGAGGTACTCCTTGCGGATCACCGGGGCTGCGGTGTAATCCGGGAAGTAGTGCTTGTCGTCTTCGAGCAGCTTCAACTTAAAGGCGTTGAGGCGCCCGTCGGTGGTGTAGACCAGTCCGGCAAACACCTGGCCATTACGCAGGGCGGTGTAGACCAGGCCCGCGTCCATTTGCCGGGTGTTCTCGCGTGTCAGGTTCATGTCGTACAGCTTGACCATGCCGGCCAGGCCATCGGAGCGGTTGGCGAACTCGGTGTCCAGGGCGACCAGACGGTGCTCTTTGGTGTTCTCGGCCATGGCGTTGGTGAGGTCGTTGATGCTGTTGATTTCGGGATGTTCCTGGGCGACTTTCTCCGGCAGCGCCAGGGCATAGGTGTTGCTAAAGCGCGACGGCGATAGCCAGACCAGGCCTTTTTTCCCATCGAGTTCTTTGACCCGAGCGTAGGACTGCTCGCTGTCGAGTTTCTCGTCGATATGGTTGTAGGCCACCAGCGACACGCCGGTGTATTCCCATATCAGGTCCAGTTGCCCGCTTTCCTGGGCACTGCGCGCCAGGTTGCTGCCCAGGCCGCCGGTCACGCGGGCGTCGTAGCCCTTGGTGCGCAGGTATTGGGAAGTGATTTCGGCGAGCAGGGTCTGCTCGGTGAACACCCGGGCGCCGATGCGGATCACGGGTTTTTCGGCGGCTTGCGCAATACCTGCAAGCAGCAGGACGCAGCCTAATATCAAGCTCAGTTTTTTCATGTGAATTCCTTTACCGGGCTTAAGACGGGCGTAACCCGCGTTCCAGCCAGAGGCGGCTGGCCATGGTCACCAGGCCATCAAGCAGCAATGCCAGCAGCGCGGTGCAGGCGGCGCCGAGCAACAGTTGCGGCTGGTTGTTCAGGGCGATGCCGGGGAAGATCAGGCTGCCGAGGCTGTTGGCGCCAATCAGGAACGCCAGCGGTGCGGTACCGACGTTGATCGCCAGGGCCACGCGCACACCGCCGATGATGATCGGCACGGCGTTGGGCAGCTCCACGCGAAACAGCACCTGGCGCGGCGTCATGCCGATGCCGGTGGCGGCTTCCTTGAGGGAGCCCTGAACGTTTTTCAGGCCTTCGTAGGTGTTGCGTACGATGGGCAGGAGCGAGGCAAGGAACAGCGCGAAGATGGCCGGGCCGCTGCCGATGCCGAGGACGCCGAGGGCGATGGCCAGTACGGCCAGGGGAGGGACGGTGTTGCCGATGTTGAAGATCTGCATGAAACGTTCTGCGCGCCCGACCATGTTGGGTCGGCTGAGCAGGATACCGGCGGGGATGCCCACAATCAGGGCTGCCAGCATGGAGACTAGGACGAGAATCAGGTGAGCTTGCAGGTAAAACAACAAATCGTCGCGGTACAGTTCGATCGTGTTGATGCCGATCCAGTGGACCAGCAGGGCCAGGAGCGCGACGACAACCGCGCCTCCTATCAGCCCTTTGCCATAGCGAATAGCCACAGGCGGACTCCTTTTTTTCTTTTGTCGGCGAACACATTTTCCGGCGGCACTGCCATTCCTGGCTGCCTCTGAATGAGTTCGCGAAAAGCAACTCGCCGATACTGGCAATGCAGTATGCGATCGAGCCATGAGCGCAGCCTCGTCAGGCTAACTTGCTGATATTTCAGCCCCTGTTCCGAGTGCGATAGCAGGGGAGTGGACGTCTCGACCTTTTAAAAGGTTCCACACTTGGGCGCATTTAGCCACCCCCAATGGGCTCAACGGTGGTCCGTACCCTCGCGTTTGCGCTATACTCGCCGCCCTTTTTTGACTCACCTGCCAGGCGATTTCCCATGACCCACCAGGCCGCCGAAGTCGCGAAACGCCGCACTTTCGCCATTATTTCCCACCCCGATGCCGGTAAGACCACCATCACCGAAAAGCTGTTGCTGATGGGCAAGGCGATCGCGGTGGCCGGCACGGTGAAATCGCGCAAATCCGACCGCCATGCCACCTCCGACTGGATGGAAATGGAAAAACAACGGGGTATTTCCATTACCACGTCGGTCATGCAGTTCCCGTATCGCGAGCATATGATCAACCTGCTCGACACCCCGGGGCACGAAGACTTCTCCGAAGATACCTACCGCACCCTCACCGCGGTGGACTCGGCGCTGATGGTCCTCGACGGCGGTAAAGGCGTCGAGCCACGTACCATCGCGCTGATGGACGTGTGCCGTCTGCGTGATACGCCGATTGTCAGTTTCATCAACAAACTCGACCGCGATATCCGCGACCCCATCGAGCTGCTGGATGAAATCGAAGCCGTCCTGAAGATCAAGGCCGCGCCGATCACCTGGCCGATTGGTTGCTACCGCGACTTCAAGGGCGTGTACCACCTGGCCGACGACTACATCATTGTCTACACCGCCGGCCACGGCCATGAACGCACCGAAACCAAGATCATTGAAAAGTTAGACTCCGACGAAGCCCGCGCCCACTTGGGTGACGAGTACGACCGTTTCGTCGACCAACTGGAACTGGTGCAGGGCGCCTGCCATGAGTTCAACCAGCAGGAGTTCCTCGACGGCCAGTTGACCCCGGTGTTCTTCGGTACCGCCCTGGGCAACTTCGGCGTCGACCACGTGCTCGACGCCGTCGTGGACTGGGCGCCAAAGCCCCTGGCCCGCGTTGCCAACGAGCGCACCGTGGAACCGGTGGAAGAGAAATTCACCGGCTTCGTGTTCAAGATCCAGGCGAACATGGACCCGAAACACCGCGACCGTATCGCCTTTATGCGCATCTGCTCCGGCAAGTACGAAAAAGGCATGAAGATGCGCCACGTGCGCACCGGCAAGGACGTACGCATCGGCGACGCCCTGACGTTCTTCTCCTCCGAGCGTGAACAGCTGGAAGAGGCGTTTGCCGGCGACATCATCGGCCTGCACAACCACGGCACCATCCAGATCGGCGACACCTTTACCGAAGGCGAAGCCCTGGGCTTCACCGGCATTCCGCATTTCGCCCCGGAACTGTTCCGCCGCGTGCGCCTGCGTGACCCGCTCAAGTCCAAGCAACTGCGCCAAGGCTTGCAGCAATTGGCCGAAGAGGGCGCCACCCAGGTGTTCTTCCCCGAGCGCAGCAACGACATCATCCTCGGCGCCGTGGGTGTGCTGCAGTTCGATGTGGTCGCCAGCCGCTTGAAAGAGGAATACAAGGTTGAGTGTTCGTATGAGCCGATCACCGTGTATTCGGCGCGCTGGATTGATTGCAGCGATAAGAAGAAGTTGGAAGAGTTCTCCAACAAGGCCGTGGAAAACCTGGCAATCGACGGCGGTGGTCACCTGACCTACCTGGCGCCGACGCGGGTGAACCTGGCGTTGATGGAAGAGCGCTGGCCGGATGTGAAGTTCCGCGCGACCCGCGAACACCACTAAGGTCTGAGCGGTTCAGAGAATGTGGGAGGGGGCAAGCCCCCTCCCACATTTTGACCTCCTAAAGGCTGGGGATTGGCGGTAATCCGGCATCGCGACTAGCGTAAACGCTGGTGGCAGTTAATGACTGCCGTGCGGAGCCCATTTACTGACTGGACGGAATCGACCATGAGTATTTTTCAACGCGTAGTGCTGTTGATGAAAGTGCTGGTGCTGTTGTCGTTGGGGATGTCGACGGCCTGGGCGCATAACCCGGTACCGAGCGCAGCGGTGGTGACCAGTGGTCAGGCATCGCACTTGCAGTTGGCCAAGTCCGAAGCCGAACCAGGCGATCAGGGCCAGGGCGGCAGCGAGGGTGATGATGACTCTACTACCGACGAGCCCGACAGCGACGACGCAGACGCAGACGAAGGCGATAGCCAAACGTAGGCTCGCTAGAAAGAAAGCGCCTCCCGCCAGCCTATAGCTGGTGGGAGGCGCTTTTCAGACCTCAAACAATGCCTTAGAACGATGTAGTCACCGACGCGAAGTAAGCGCGGCCCGGTTCATTGTAGGTCTGGGCACCGGCGTCGTCGGCGTTACCTTTGCGAGACAGGCGCTTGTCCAGGAGGTTGTTGATGCCCACGCGTACGCTCAGGTTTTTGCTGAATTCGTAGCCGCTGCTCAGGCCCATCAACCCGTACGGGTCGACGTCCTGCTGGGCGCTGCGCTCGTAACTGCTGGCGCTGCGTGAGTTGAGCGTCGGTGCTTCTTGTTTGCCGTAATAGGTGCCGCTGACCTGGAATGACAGCTTGTCAGTGGCTTGCCAATCCAGCGTGGTGTTGACGGTGTACTTGGGGATGATGCTCAAGGGCTCGCCGGTGTCCTTGTCCTTGGAGTCGATCATGTAGGTCAGGTTGGTATTCAAGTCCAGATCATCGCGCAGGCTGATGAACAGGTTGCCTTCAACGCCCTGCACCAAGGCGGGCCCGCTGTTTTCCCACTCCAGCACGCGGCGACCGTTGCCCAGGCGGAAGGCCGCCTCGTTACTGGCGTTGATCTTGTTCTTGTAGTCATTACGGAAGTACGTCGCACTGGTACGCCAGGTGCCCTTGTCGAAAGCCAGGCCGATTTCCTTGTTGACGCTGATTTCCGGCTTCAGGTCGCGATTACCCACCAGGTAGCAACCGCCCATGTTGGCTTCGCTGGCGTTGCAGCCATTGCCACGGCTGTACAGCAAATAGTTCGGGTTGGACTGGTACAGGTTGGGTGTTTTATAGGCGCGGGCGATGCCACCCTTGATGCTCAATTCATCGGTCAACTGGTGCGAGGCGTTGAAGCTGGGGCTCCAGTTGCCGCCGTATTCCTCATGGTCGTCGAAGCGCAAGCCAGGCGTGATGACAGTCTTGCTGCCTAGCTCGATGTTGTCCTCGGCAAACAAGGCGTAGCTCGAGGCGGTGGTCTTGGTGCTGTTGCGGCTCACGCCCGGGATGGCGGGGATGCCGCCGGTGCCTGGGTCATAGCTTTGCGGGCGCAACGAGCCTGGGTCGTTCATCGACTCGTAGAGGTACTCGCTGCCCAGGGTCAGCACCTGTTCGGCACCGACGCTCAGGGGCAGGTTGACCTCGGCGGTGGCCCGAGTGTTGCGCAAGCGCGACTCGAAACGGCCTGCGCTGGCAGACGGCGCACCCTCGCCAGAACCGGCCAGGCCTTCATTGAGGCGTTCGTTGCGGGTCAGGTCGTGGGTTAGCGAAGCCAGGGTCGAGCCCCAGTCGAACTCGCCGCGGTGCGTGGCAGAAAAGCTGCTGCGCTGAATCACACTGGTTTCCTTGCCCACCAGGCTTTCCACGAACGCGCCACCGCCGTTGAGCATGGTATCGCCGGCGAAAATATTGCCCTGGCGGCTGTAGCTGGCTTCCAGGTCGAGGGTTTGCTCGGGGGTGAACTGCCAGCTCAGCAAGCCGTTCACGTCTTTATTGCGCACGCCTTCGCGGCCGGCCACCAGCGAGTCTGGGGTCGCCTGTGCTGCGCGGTTGATGTCGGCGTCATCGGCGTCGGTCTTGTTCAGGCCGCCATAGACGCGGAACGCCAGGGTGTCGGTCAACGGGCCGCTGAGGTTGAAGTTGGTGCGTTTGCTCGCGCCTTCGGCATCGTTTTCGGGGAAGGCGGTGTAGGCGGTCAGCGAGCCGTGCAGTTGGTCGGTGGGGCGTTTGGTGATGATGTTGATGACACCGCCCATGGCACCGGAGCCATAACGGGCGGCGGCCGGGCCGCGCAGGATTTCAATGCGTTCGACTTCTTCGGCCGGCACCCAATTGGTTTCGCCACGGGTATCGCGGTCGCCGCTCCAGCCATAACGCACGGCGTTGCGGGAGGTGGACGGCTTGCCATCGATCAGGATCAGGGTGTTTTCCGGGCCCATGCCGCGCAGGTCGATTTGGCGGTTGTTGCCACGGCTGCCGCTGGAACTGTTGCCGGTCAGGTTCACGCCCGGCTCGCGGCGGATGATCTCCGACAGGTCGTTGGTGGGCGGGCGTTTCTTGATGTCTTCGGCGGTGATGATCGACACACCGGGCGCCTGCTTGAGTTCTTCGGCAGCGGTGCCCAATACACGCGTTTCGCCCAGCACCAGGGCTTGGGGCGTGCCATCCACCGGCAGGTCTGTCGCTTGGATCGGCACTTTATCGCGCTCTTTTTCCACACTCTGCGCCAGCAGCGCGGGTGACGAAAGGGTAGCGATAAACGCCAGCGAGAGATGGCTGAGCCTGAATTGAGACGACATGTCCACAAAGTCCTTTAGGAGGGGCGATTGAACGAGAGGCGTCTGAATTTTTGTCGTGCATCCAGCGCTCTCCGTGCGTCGTAATGGTATTGATTCTCAAACAGAAGTAAATTGCATTTACAATCTATACACTTTTCGAAACGCTCTGGCTCAATGTTTTCAGGGCTTTTGGCATGGGTTCAAACGGTATGTTTTTTGTTACAACCGCGCAAAAAAAAGCCCCTCCAGCCAGACTGATGCGCAATCTGGCGGGAAGGGCGATGGAACTCGATATTACGCATTACCCCTGTGGGGCGGGCTTGCTCGCGAAGACGGTGTGTCAGCAACCCATCTGTAGCTGAACCCACGCATTCGCGAGCAAGCCCGCTCCCACAGAGGGAAACAATGTTGCTTCAGGCCACGAATTGCTCCGCGTAGTGACAAGCCACCTGCCGGTTATCCAACGGCCGCAACAGCGGCTCCTCACTGCTGCAGCGCTCGGTCGCATACGGGCAGCGCTTGTGGAACGCGCAACCCGGCGGCGGGTTCAGTGGGTTGGGCAGTTCGCCGACGATCTTGATCTTTGGCTTGCTCGGGTCCGGGTGAATGGTCGGCGTGGCCGACAGCAGCGCCTGGGTGTAAGGGTGCAGCGGGCGTGCGTAGATGTCTTCCTTGGGGCCCACCTCAACCGGGCGGCCGAGGTACATCACCATCACATCGTCAGCTACGTGCTGTACCACCGCCAGGTTGTGGGAAATGAACACGTAGGCGGTGTTGAATTCCTGCTGCAAATCCATGAACAGGTTAAGCACCTGTGCCTGGATCGACACGTCCAGCGCCGAGGTCGGTTCGTCCGCCACCAGCACCTTGGGTTGCAGCATCATTGCCCGAGCCAGGGCGATACGCTGGCGCTGACCACCGGAGAACATGTGCGGGTAGCGCTGATAATGCTCAGGGCGCAGGCCCACTTGCTTCATCATCGCCTGCACTTTTTCGCGGCGCTCGGCAGCGGACAGGTGGGTGTTGATCAGCAGCGGTTCGGCCAGTTGATCGCCGACTTTCTGGCGAGGGTTCAACGAGGCATAGGGGCTCTGGAACACCATCTGCACGTCTTTGCGCAATTGCTTGCGCTGAGCCTTGTTGGCGCCGGCCACTTCTTGCCCGGCGATTTTCAACGAGCCCGACGAGGGCTCTTCAATCAGCGTCAGGGCGCGGGCCAGGGTGGATTTGCCACAGCCCGACTCGCCTACCACGGCGAGGGTCTTGCCGGCTTCCAGCTCAAAAGACACACCATTAAGAGCACGCACGGTGGCGTGGCCTTTGAAGAGGCCACGGGACACTTCGTAGTGACGGGTGAGGTCGCGGGCGGTAAGTACGACGGCCATTACGCCACCTCCTGGTTCAACGGGTAGAAGCAGCGGGCAAGGCTGTTGCTTTTCGGATCGAGGCCCGGCCGCTGGGCGCGGCAGGAGTCCTGCACATACGGGCAGCGCGGCGACAGCAGGCAACCCTGCGGACGGTCATAGCGGCCCGGCACGATGCCCGGCAGCGTGGCCAGGCGCGTGGCACCCAGGCTGTGCTCGGGAATCGCCTTGAGCAACGCTTCGCTGTACGGGTGTGCCGGAATGTCGAACAGCTGCGGCACCTGGCCGACTTCCACTGCCTGACCTGCGTACATTACGCAAACGCGCTGGGCGGTTTCAGCCACTACCGCGAGGTCATGAGTGATCAGCACCAGGCCCATGTTCTGCTCTTTTTGCAGGGCCAGCAGCAATTCCATGATCTGCGCCTGGATGGTCACGTCCAGCGCAGTGGTCGGTTCATCGGCGATCAGCAGTTTGGGCTCGCCGGCAATGGCCATGGCGATTGCCACGCGCTGGCTCATACCGCCGGACAGTTGATGCGGGTAAGCGTCCATACGGCTGGCGGCGCCCGGGATCTCGACTTTTTCCAACAGCTCAATGGCGCGTTTGCGTGCTTGTTTGCCGGACATTTTCAAATGCAGGCGCAGCACTTCTTCGATCTGGAAACCCACGGTGTAGCTGGGGTTCAACGCGGTCATCGGGTCCTGGAACACCATCGCCAGGTCTTTGCCGACGATCTGACGGCGCTGGCGGTTGCTCAGCTTGAGCATGTCCTTGCCGTCGAAGTTCAGGGCATCGGCGGTGACGATGCCGGGATGTTCGATCAGGCCCATCAGCGCCATCATGGTCACGGATTTACCCGAGCCCGACTCGCCAACGATCGCCAGTACTTCGCCCTTGTCGACGGAAATGTCGAGGCCATCGACCACCGGCACGGCGGTCTTGTCGCCGAAGCGCACGTTGAGATTCTTGATTTCTAACAATGACATGGGAATCTCCTCAGGCGGCGTTCTTGAGTTTCGGGTCCAGCGCATCGCGCAGGCCGTCACCCATCAAGTTGATTGCCAGCACGCTGAGCAAAATGGTCAAGCCAGGCAGGCTCACCACCCACCAGGCGCGTTCGATGTAGTCGCGGGCCGAAGCCAGCATGGTGCCCCACTCAGGGGTTGGCGGTTGTACGCCAAGGCCGAGGAAGCCCAGGGCCGCGGCATCGAGAATCGCCGAGGAAAAGCTCAAGGTCGCTTGTACGATCAGCGGCGCCATGCAGTTAGGCAGCACGGTGATGAACATCAGGCGTGGCAGGCCGGCGCCGGCGAGGCGGGCGGCAGTCACGTAGTCGCGGTTCAGTTCGCCCATCACGGCGGCGCGGGTCAGGCGCACATAGGATGGCAACGACACGATGGCGATGGCGATCACGGTGTTGATCAGGCCAGGGCCGAGGATGGCCACAATCGCCACGGCCAGCAGCAGCGATGGCAGGGCCAGCATGATGTCCATCAAGCGCATGATGGTCGGGCCGAGCAAGCGCGGGAAGAACCCAGCGAACAGGCCCAGCAGGATGCCCGGGATCAGCGACATCACCACCGACGATAAACCGATCAGCAACGACAGGCGCGAGCCCTGGATCAGGCGCGAGAGCAAGTCACGGCCCAGTTCGTCGGTGCCCAGCAGGAACTGCATCTGCCCGCCTTCCAGCCAGGCCGGTGGCGTGAGCAGGAAGTCGCGGTATTGCTCGCTGGGGTTATGCGGCGCAACCCACGGGGCGAAGATCGCGCAGAACACGATCAGCAACATGAACAGCAGGCCGGCAACCGCGCCTTTGTTCTTGGAGAAGGCTTGCCAGAATTCTTTGTACGGGGACGGGTACAGCAGGCTCTGATCGACTGCTGACACTTGAGTAGGTGTGGTCATGGTCATGATCTCAGCGCTGGTGACGGATGCGTGGGTTGGCGAAGCCGTAGAGGATATCCACCACGAAGTTCACCAGGATCACCAGGCAGGCGATCAGCAGAATGCCGTTTTGCACCACCGGGTAGTCCCGCGCGCCAATGGCTTCGATCAGCCATTTGCCGATGCCGGGCCACGAGAAGATGGTTTCGGTCAGTACCGCACCGGCCAGCAGCGTGCCGACTTGCAGGCCGACCACAGTGAGCACCGGGATCAGCGCGTTACGCAGGCCGTGCACGAACACCACGCGCGCCGGCGACAGGCCCTTGGCCTTGGCGGTACGGATGTAGTCCTCACGCAGCACTTCGAGCATCGACGAACGGGTCATGCGCGCGATCACCGCCAGCGGGATGGTGCCGAGTACGATGGCTGGCAGGATCAGGTGGTGCAACGCATCCCAGAACGCGTCCGGCTCGTCGGCCAGCAGGGTGTCGATCAGCATGAAGCCGGTGCGTGGCTCGATGTCGTAGAGCAGGTCGATACGCCCGGACACCGGGGTCCAGCCCAGGCTCACCGAGAAGAACATGATCAGGATCAGGCCCCACCAGAAGATCGGCATCGAATATCCCGCCAGGGAGATGCCCATCACCCCGTGGTCGAACAGGGATCCTCGTTTGAGTGCCGCGATCACCCCGGCCAACAGGCCCAGAATACCGGCGAACAACAGCGCGGCCATGGACAGTTCCAGGGTCGCGGGGAAGAGGGCGGTGAACTCGGTCCACACGCTGGTGCGAGTGCGCAACGATTCGCCAAGGTCGCCCTGGGCGAGCTTGCCGACGTAATCCAGGTATTGCGCATACAGCGGCTTGTTAAGGCCAAGGCGCTCCATTGCCTGGGCGTGCATTTCGGGGTCAACCCGTCGCTCGCCCATCATGACTTCTACGGGGTCGCCTGGAATCATGCGAATCAACGCAAAGGTCAGCAACGTGATGCCGAAGAACGTGGGGATCAATAACCCCAGTCGGCGGGCAATAAAACTAAACATCTTGGTGTGTACCTCAATCAGCCGGTTAGGCAGGTCCGGCACCGTCAGTGTCGACGGTGCCGAGCGTTTTTCTTATTTACTTCACCTGGGTGGTGGCGAAGTTATTGGTAGTCAGAGGGCTTTGGGTATAACCCTCGACGTTCTTGCGCATGGCGGTAAACATTTTCGGGTAGGCCATGGGGATCCACGGTTGGTCCTTCTCGAAAACGGCCAAAGCTTGTTCATAGAGTGCGGCGCGTTCGGCGGGTTCAGCGTCGGCGCGGGCCTTGTCGATCAAGTCTTGAAACTCTTTGTTACACCAGCGGGCGTAGTTTTCGCCGTTTTTCGCTGCGTCGCAACTCAGGTTAGGGGTGAGGAAGTTATCCGGGTCGCCGTTATCCCCGGCCCAGCCTGCAGAAACCATGTCGTGTTCGCCGGCTTTAGCGCGCTTGAGCATTTCGCCCCACTCCATGACCTTGATATTGACCTTCAGGCCAATCTGGGCCAGATCCGCCTGCATGCGCTGGGCGCCGAGCATCGGGTTGGGGTTGGTCGGGCCGCCGCCGTTACGGGTAAACAGGGTGAACTCGGTGCCTTCCGGTACGCCGGCTTCCTTGAGCAGGGCGCGCGCCTTGTCCAAGTCGCGAACTGGGTTTTTCAGCTTGTCACTGAAGCCCAGCAGGGTCGGCGGGTACGGCCCGGTGGCATCGACGGCGTTGCCTTTGCCGTACAGCGATTCGTTGTAGCCCTTTTTATCGAAGGCAATATTGATCGCGTGACGTACCCGCGCATCGCTCATGTACTTGTGGGTGGTATTCATGGCGGTGTAGCTGGTGGTCATCGCCGCTAGTTCCGCCACTTTCAGGTTGGGATCAGCCTTGGCGCTGGGTACATCATCGGGCTTGGGATACAGCGCGATCTGGCATTCGTTGGCCTTGAGCTTTTGCAGGCGCACATTGCTATCGGTGGTGATTGCCAGAATAAGCGGGTCGGCCGGCGGCTTGCCACGGAAGTACTCCGGGTTGGCCTTGAAACGCACCTGGGCATCTTTTGCGTAGCGGTTGAAGATGAACGGCCCGGTGCCGATGGGCTTGGCGTTCAGGTCATCGGTCTTGCCGGACTTGAGCAACTGGTCGGCATATTCGGCGGAGTGAATCGAGGAAAACGCCATGGCCAGGTCGGCCAGGAACGGGGCTTCAGGACGGGTCAGGGTAAAGACGACGGTGTGATCGTCGGTTTTCTCTACGCTCTTGAGCAGTTCTTTAAAGCCCATGCTTTCGAAGTACGGATAGCCCACGTTGGACTTTTTATGCCAAGGGTGATTCGGGTCCAGCTGGCGCTGGAAGCTCCAAAGCACATCATCGGCATTCAGTTTGCGCGTGGGTTTGAAATAGTCGGTGGTGTGGAACTTGATGTCGTCACGCAGGTGGAAGGTGTAGGTCAGGCCATCGGCGCTGATTTCCGGCAGGTCTTTGGCCAGGGCAGGCACCACTTCTGTGGTGCCGGGCTTGAAGTCCACCAGGCGGTTGAACATGGTTTCAGCGGCGGCGTCAGCGGTCACGGCAGTGGTGTACAGGACCGGGTCGAAACCTTCCGGGCTGGCTTCGGTGCAGACCACCAGCGGTTTGGCCGAAACGCCGATCGCCACGCTCAACAGCGCAGCGGCCATGGCGGCTTGTAGTGGGAGCATTTTCATTCAGAGCCCTCTGCAATCGATGGAACCAGAAAAGCGTAGGCGGCAAGCTCGTCCTGAGCTCGCCGCCTGCCTGGCATTAATTAAAGGATGTTGAACGGGATGGTGGTAACCAGACGGAACTCTTTGATGCTGCCGTCGGACTGGAACTCGCTGCCACGGTGCTCAACATAGGTTGCGCGCACGGTGGTGGCTTTGAGCGGGCCGCTCTGCAGCGCGTAAGAGGCGCCTACACCGTATTCCTGGTGCTTCTCGCCGTCCTGGGACTGGATGCCGTCATAGGCAAACTTGGCCCGGCCATTGTTGCCGGTGTAGTGGGTACCATCGATGCCCCAGCCGCGTGCCGAGTAGGCGTTGAACTTAAGGCCAGGTACGCCGTATTCAGCCATGTTGATGGCATAGGCGATCTGGAAGGATTTCTCGTTCGGGCCGTTGAAGTCAGACGTCAGGGAGTTGGCCAGGTAGATACCGTTGGTTTCGTGCAGGTAGTCGAAGTACTCGTTACCGTTCACTTGCTGGTAGCCAAAGGTCAGGCTGTGTGCCTGGTGAGTCAGGCCCAGGGAGAGGGAGAAGGTATCGTTGTCGATTTCCCCCATCTCTTTTTTGCCTTCATCGACAGTCTTGTAGTAGTTGAAGCCGGTGGTCAGGCCCAACTGCTGCGCGTCGCCCAGCTCGTGGGTGGCGCCGAAGTAGTACTGGTTCCAGAAGTCCTTCACGTTAGCGGCGAAGAAGCTGGTCTTCAGGCTTTTCAGCGGCTGGTAGTTCACACCCAGGGTCGACACTTTGTCGGTTTCTGCGCCATTGCCGTATTCGGTACGGAATTTCGACAGGCTCTGCTCGCTACGTGGGGAAACGCGGTCGAACACGCCGCCCTGGAACGACAGGTTGCTGAACTCTTCGCTGTTGAAGCTCACGCCCTGGAAGCTCGAAGGCAGAGCACGGTTGCCGATGGTGTCGACGATGCCGCTGCTGAAGTTCTGGCGACCGGCGGTCAGTGTGGTGTTGGACACACGGAATTGCACGTTGGCCAGGCCCAGTTTGCTCCACTGGTCTACGGCGTCACCGTTGGAGTCGGCCAGGGTACGGTTGGAGCCGCCTTTGATATCACGCTTGCTGCGGTCCAGTACCAGGGCGTTGTACACCGCCACTTCAGTCTTGACCCCAACGGTGCCCTGGGTGAAACCCGAGCTGGCGTTGAGGATGGTGCCTTGCACCCAGTTGGTACGGTTGCGATCGGTCAGGGTCTGGCCGTGTTTCTGGTACGAGAAGGTGCCCCCGCGGTATTTGCTTTCATGGGAGTACCAGTTACGCGTGGTGCCGCCCAGGCTGAAATCTTCGATAAAGCCTTTGGCCTCGCTTTGGGCGCTGGTGCCGGCCAGGGTGGTAGGAACGAAGTCCTGGCTTTGCGTTTCAGCGTAGGCGGTGGCCGTGATGCTGCTGATGGCCAAGGCCAGAAGCGCTTTGCTGCTCAGTTTCATGGGTGAAGCTCCTTTGGTTCTCTTTTTTAATGCCGGTCTTTTTGGGTGATCCGGCTATTGGGTGTGGAACTTGTTCAAGCTATTGCAAACGTTTGGCGTAGGAAAATTCCCAACAAAAGCCTGCACGTTTGCCGGGGAGCTGATTTCGCTCCCCGCCATCCGGTTATTTTCTTATGGGTTGATGCTGACGCCCGAGAACACGTTGCGGCCGAAGGGGCTTACCTTGAAGCCTTCGACTTTGGCGCTTAACGGCTGGTTGACCGTCGAGTGGGCGATGGGCGTGATCGGCACCTGCTGCTTGAGCAGTTGCTGCGCCTGTTTGTACAGAACAGTCCTTTGTTCACGGTCGGTCACGACCTTGGCTTGCTTGATCAGCTTGTCGTACGCCGGGTCGCACCACATGGAGTAGTTGTTCCCGCCGATGGCGTCGCAGCTGTAGAGGGTGCCGAGCCAGTTGTCCGGGTCACCGTTGTCGCCGGTCCAGCCGATCAGGCTGACATCGTGCTCACCGTTCTTGGTGCGTTTGATGTACTCGCCCCATTCATAGCTGACGATCTTGACCTTGAGACCGATCTTGGCCCAGTCGTTCTGCAGCATTTCCGCCATCAGCTTGGCGTTGGGGTTGTACGGGCGTTGCACCGGCATGGCCCACAGGGTGATCTCGGTGCCTTCCTTGACGCCAGCGGCCTTGAGCAACTGCTTGGCTTTTTCCGGGTCGTAGGCGGCGTCCTTGATGCTGTCGTCGTAGGACCACTGCGTGGGTGGCATGGCGTTGACCGCCAGTTGCCCTGCGCCCTGGTACACAGCATTGAGGATGCTCTGCTTGTTCACCGCCATGTCCAGCGCCTGGCGTACTTCCAACTGATCGAACGGCTTGTGGCGCACGTTGTAGGAGATATAGCCCAGGTTGAAGCCCGGTTTGGTCAGCAGTTGCAGGTTCGGGTCGGTCTTGAGGGCTTCGACGTCGGCGGGGCGTGGATGCAGGGTCACCTGGCATTCGCCGGCCTTGAGCTTCTGCACGCGCACCGAGGCGTCGGTGTTGATGGCGAAGATCAGTTGGTCCAGCTTGACGCGGCTCGGGTCCCAGTACTGTTTGTTGCCCACGTAGCGGATCTGCGAGTCTTTCTGGTAACGCTGGAACACGAAGGGGCCAGTGCCGATCGGCTTCTGGTTGATGTCGCTGGGCCGGCCTTGCGTGAGCAACTGCTCGGCGTATTCCGCCGAAAGGATCGCGGCAAAGCTCATGGCGATGTTCTGCACGAACGCTGCGTCGACCGTGTTCAGCGTCATCACTACGGTGTAGGGGCTGGTTTTCTCGACCTTGGCGATGTTCTTGTTCAGGCTCATCCCGTTGAAGTACGGAAACTCGGTGGGGTAGGCCTTACGGAACGGGTGCTCGGGGTCAAGCATGCGGTTGAAGGTGAACAGCACGTCGTCGGCGTTGAAGTCTCGCGTCGGCTTGAATTCTTTGTTGCTGTGGAACTTCACCCCTTCACGCAGGTGGAAGGTGTAGGTCAGGCCATCAGGGGAAATATCCCACTTGGTTGCCAGCCCAGGGACGACGTCGGTCGCGCCTTTTTCGAACTCCACCAAACGGTTATACAAAGGCTCCGCCGCATCGTTGTCGGTAGCGGTGGTGTATTGCGCAGTGTCAAACCCTGCCGGGCTGCCTTCGGAGCAGAACACCAGGCTCTTTTTCTCGGCGGCTTGGCCCATGGTGGCCATGGCCAGCAGGCTGGTGGCAAACAGAGCGGATACAACGGTGGTATGGCGCATGACGATCCCGGTCCTTGTTTGTAGTTATCAACAGCGAGCCTACCTGCTGGCGTGCAGCCAGGCAGACCTCACTGATCCCACACACAGCAAGTGCCCTTCCCAGAGTGATGCCTCTGCTGTCCTACGACCTTATGGGGCGTTGACCTTGCAGTAAATGCGTCAATTCTGACTGACCTTGTAGGCAACGGAGGCACGGGTCGCAGTTCATTGCTGTAAGACGGCAACGCTTGCAAACGTAGTCTGTTTCCTAAGGTCCAGGCGGATGGAATAACGGCGACGTTATGAAACGTCGCCGTTATTGGTCCTTACTTGCCGCTGACGCTAACGCCGTAGAAGGAATTCAAGCCAAACGGGCTGATCTTGAAGTCCTGCACGGTATTACGCATGGGTTGATACACCGTCGAGTGCGCGATAGGTGTGTAAGGCAATTCGCGTTTAAGCAGCTGTTGCGCCTGTTTGTACAGTTCGGTGCGCTTGGCGACATCCGTGGTCGATTTGGCCTGGCTGATCAGGTCGTCATACTGTTTATTAACGAACTTGGAGAAGTTGTTACCGTTCAACGCCGGGGACGAAAACAGGGTGCCCAGCCAGTTGTCAGGGTCACCATTGTCACCGCTCCAGCCGATGATCATCGCCTGGTTCTCGCCACCTTTGGAACGCTTGATGTACTCGCCCCACTCGTAGCTGACGATGTTGACCTTCAGGCCGATCTGTTTCCAGTCGCTCTGCAGCATCTCGGCCATCAGCTTGGCGTTCGGGTTGTACGGACGCTGAACCGGCATGGCCCAAAGAGTGATCTCGGTGCCTTCCTTTATGCCAGCCTCCTTGAGCAGTTCCTTGGCTTTGGCAGGGTCGTACTTGGCGTCCTTGATCGTAGTGTCGTACGACCATTGGGTGGGTGGCATGGCATTGACGGCCAATTGCCCAGCGCCCTGGTACACGGAGTCGATGATCTGCTGCTTGTTCACCGACATGTCCAAAGCCTGGCGAACCCGCAGGTCAGCCAGCGGGTTTGGCGTCGTCTGGCCCTTGAGCACAGGCATCACGTTGTAGGCGATGTAGCCCAGGTTGAAGCCGGCCTGGTGCGGCATCTTCATGTCCTTGTCCGCTTCCAGCGGCTTGATATCGGCCGGGCGAGGATAGGCTGTGATCTGGCACTCGTTCTTTTTCAGTTTCTGGATGCGTACTGAAGGGTCCGTGGAGATTGCGAAGATCAGGTTATCGATCTTGACGTCTTCAGGCTTCCAGTATTCCTTGTTGCCGGTGAAGCGAATGTTGGAGTCTTTCTGGTAGCTCTTGAACACGAACGGGCCAGTGCCGATCGGCTTCTGGTTGATGTCGGCGGCCTTGCCTTCCTTCAACAGTTGGGCGGCATATTCGGCCGACTGGATCGATGCAAAGCTCATCGCGAGGTTCTGGATAAACGCCGCGTCCACGGTGCCAAGGGTGAACTTGACGGTGTGGTCATCGACTTTCTCGATGTTCTTGATGTTCTTGTCCATCTCCATGTCCGAGAAGTACGGGAACTCGGTAGGGTAGGCCTTACGGAACGGATCATCTTTATTGATCATTCGGTTGAAGGTGAACAGTACGTCGTCAGCCGAAAATTCACGAGTAGGCTTGAAGTACGGGGTGGTATGGAACTTGACGCCTTCGCGAAGGTGGAAGGTGTACGTCAGGCCATCCGGGGAAACGTCCCAGCTGGTGGCCAGGCCAGGAACGACGGCGGTGCCGCCACGTTCGAACTGGCTCAGGCGGTTGAACATGGTTTCGGCCGAGGCATCGAAGTCTGTTCCGGTGGTGTACTGGCCTGGGTCGAAACCGGCCGGGCTCCCTTCGGAGCAGAACACCAGGTTAGTTGCCGCAAGGGCTACGGGGGCTGCGGCCATAAGGCCAGCGCTCACTAATAACGGAAGGACTGCGTGTTTAAGCATGTTGGCCTCATGATTTGTTGTCATTTTTGGTGGTGAGGGCGACCTCGTGAGTCGGCCTGCGGATACTTATGCAGGCGCCATACCCAATGCAAGATGCAGAGCGGTTGCAAAGGGAAAACTGTGGTACGAACGTACAGGAATGTCGCAATTATGAAAGTTTCGACACAAAAGTGCTTATTTGGAGGGTTTTTTCGGTGCAAATGGCGCACCAAAAATGCCCATCCGAGGCGTCTAGCGCACTCGGTTGGAGCATTGATGTTACTTATCTAGACCCACGCCGTAGAAGGGCGTCAGTCCAAACGGACTGATCTTGAAATCCTGCACTTGCTTGCGCATAGGCTGGAAAACCGTCGAGTTTGCAATGGGCGTTATAGGTACTTGTTCCTTAAGGATTTTCTGGGCCTGTTGATACCACTTGATGCGCTGCTCGCGGTCGCTGCTGACCTTGGCTTGTTGCACCAACTTGTCGTAGGCCGGGTTACACCATTTGGCATAGTTGCTGCCCTTGACCGCGGCACAACTGTAGAGCACGCCTAGCCAGTTATCGGGGTCGCCGTTGTCGCCGGTCCAGCCATAAATCATTGCATCGTGCTCGCCGTTTTTGGTGCGCTTGATGTACTCGCCCCACTCATAGCTGACGATGTTGGCCTTGATACCGACCTTGGCCCAATCCTGTTGAATCATCTGCGCGGACATCCGTGCATTAGGATTCGAGGCGCGTTGTACGGTCATCGCCCACAGGTTAATGGTGGTACCTGGTGCAACCCCTGCTTCTTTTAGTAGCAACCGGGCCTTGGTCGGGTCGTAGGGCGCATCGTGTATCGTGGGGTCATAAGACCACTGCGCGGGAGGCAGTGCGTTCTGCGCCAATTGTCCGGCGCCCTGGTAAACGGCCTTGATGATGGCGGGCTTGTCGATGGCCATGTCCAGGGCCTGACGAACCTTGAGTTGATCCAGCGGCGGGTGAGTCACGTTATAGGCCAGGAAGCCCAGGTTGAAGCCTGCTTGTTGCAATACGCGCAGGTTGGGGTCTTGCTTCATCATTTCGATATCGGCAGGGCGCGGGTAACCGCTGACCTGGCATTCGCCTGCCTTGAGTTTCTGCAGGCGCGCGGCGGCGTCCGGGGTGATGGCGAATATCAGGTTGTCGAGCTTCACATCCTCGGGTTTCCAATACTGTTTATTGGCCACATAACGGATCTGCGAGTCCTTCTGATAACGCTTGAACACAAACGGCCCGGTACCGACCGGTTGCTGGTTGATCTGCTCGGCCTTGCCTTGTTTCAACAACTGGGCGGCGTATTCGGCCGATTGAACAGAGGCAAAGCTCATGGCCAGGTTTTGCACGAACGAAGCATCGACAGTGTTCAAGTTGAACCGCACAGTGTGCTCGTCGAGTTTTTCGACGCTTTTGATCGTGGTGTTCAAACCCATGTCGGTGAAGTAGGGCGATTCGGACGGGTAGGCCTTGCGAAACGGGCTGTCGGCATCGAGCAAGCGATTGAAGGTGAACAGCACGTCATCGGCGTTGAAATTGCGGGTCGGGATGAAGTGGTCGGTGGTGTGGAACTTGACCCCGTCACGCAGGTGGAAGGTGTACGTCAGGCCGTCCTTCGATACATCCCAGCTTGTCGCCAGACCAGGTTCTACCTCGGTGCCGCCACGCTTGAACTGGGTCAGGCGGTTGAACACGGTTTCGGCGGAGGCATCAAAATCGGTGCCGCTGGTGTATTGGCTGGGGTCGAAGCCGGCGGGACTGGCTTCGGAGCAATAGACCAGGGTGGTGGCGGCCTGGGCCATGGGCATACAGGCCAGCAGGCTTGCGGCGATCAATAGTGGTTTGAAGGCGATTCTTTCCATGGAGACCCCTGAAATGGCAAGCATATTAGGCTGCCCAAACAAAAACGGCGGTTACCGAGGTTACCGCCGTTCAGGTGTTTCAGGTAAGGGGCCTTAGCCGGTTTATGCATTTACTATGTAGGTGACCTCGACCTTGGTAGGAACATCTTTATCGATCGCATAGGCACCGTCCAACTCGTTACTCTCCCGTATCGTGAAGGTCCTGTTGATTGTTAACTTTACACCCGGAGCATTTTGGATATTTTTATCGGCGTTAGAGAAGTGTCCTTCAGAAGTCATATGGACCTTGGCCAGGTTGTTCGAGGGATCGTATTCAATCTGAAACTGGGTATTGTCAGCCTTAAAAAAATAGCCCTTCTGCAGAGTCACCTCTTCTTTGTTCAGGTCAAGTTCGTGTAGGTCAACGATAGCGGGCCCGGCAGAGCCTTGATGAGCCACTTCGGAGATGCGAGCCCGCAGATCGGCATTGGGAATTGCCGCTTCGAACTGCGCAATCCTTGCTTGCTTGGCACCCGCCGTCGTGTCTGCTGTTGCGTTCAGCTCAGTAGTCACTGACAAGGCGTTTTCGGTAGTGGTGACAGTGTAAGGATTACGATCGATATCCTTGACGAAGGCGGGCGAATACTCGCTGGCACCGTATTCCGTGGTGTGTGCTATCTCTTCCGGCAACAAGGTAAAATTCGGTTCTTCAAGGGTCCACGAGGTGATGAGCTTTTTTTTAATTATTCCTTCTTCCTCGATGTGACTGAAAGAGAACTCGTAGTTGGTTCCCGCTTTGTTCTTCAAGATTTCATCGAACTGTTCGGCACCGGCTATTTTTTTTCCATCGATATCGACAAATTCATCGGCAAAAGTGGGTGGGGACTTCAGGTCATCACTCGGCGTTGGCGAAACTGGACGACGTAGCCATGCAAACAACCCAGCACCGTCGCCGGGCGCGCGAGCCCATTCGCCATCGCGCCCGGGTGTTATTACCGTCAGCCCTGCGCGAGTATCCGGGTCAATAATTTTGGCAAATGAGTCGCCGGTCCTGTAGCGCCCGGATATTTCAAAGACCTTGCTCGTCCTTGTTTCATCGGTAAGGCGTACGAATTGGCGGAACGCCCCGGTGTCGTCAGTCATTCGATAAACCCCCAGTGCATCTCGGGTGGCATTTTTTATCAATGCCTCACCCTCAGGGACCGCATATTTGGCCAGCGGGATGAGTGACCGGGAGTCAGGCAGGGGCTGTGGAGCAGGTTTGCCAGCGCGCGTACCCCCGGACGGTCCCGGTTGTGGTTCCGCGACTTCATTGGCGGGGGTTGGGGTAATCGGTTCACCCAGTGGTAATTCTTTTTCGGGAGGCAATGCAAAAGGGTCTTCGGGGACTGAGCTGGCTCCGACCGAGAAGAGTGTGTTCAGTAAGCCATCGAACGCCTTGGAGGCACCCTCGTCACGCTCTTGCACTGTGTCGCCAGACGAGGTTTTTTCTGCGCCCAGCGCCAATTCGGTCAATCCTGTCACGACGGCTACCGCGGCCACGGGTGCGGCAATCGGCGCAAGTTTGGCCAATAAGCCAGCCGCCACGGTAATGTCGTTGAGCCAGGTGTCTCGAGTCTCTTCGCTGTTTGACTTGATGACCACGTCAGCATCGCTTTTCATGCGCTCCTGGGTGGTGGTCGCCAGGGTAGTAAATAAGTCGCCGGTAATTTTCGAGTGGCTTGCATCGATTGCCGGTCCCTTCAGTTCGCCGCTGGCCATTTTCTTCAGGTGTGTATCCAAGCCATCTTTCGTTTCGCCTACGTGGGTGAACCACAGGAGGGGCATAAGTACTTTCGCCGCTCTGGCGGCAAAACCGGCGGTTTGGTCCTGGCGATAAATCATCGGGAAGTGACTCGCCAAGGCCTCACTTTTTTTCGGATCTTTTGCCTGATCAATCAGCCATTGTTCCAGCTTTTGCGCAGAGTCGAACCTGAGAAACGCCGGCTCGGCGCCTGGGATGTAAAGCACTTGCCGGCCACCGTCGCCCGCGCTGAATCGCACAATGTCGCTGGAGGTAAAACCGTGGATGCTCAAGGCATTCGCCTGTACAGGGGCTTTTATCGGTGTTTTGGCTTTGAGTTGGTCGACGCTGATCGGTGCATTTTCATCCAGGGGCAGGTCGGGTACTGCTGCCATCACCATCTTGTAGTCGTCACGAGTGAATTGGTGTTCGGGTGCTTGCAGCGCACGTTCAACTGCAGGCCATGCTTGAGCTGTCTTGAATTGTTTGCGGGCCTGGAAGGTGAACTCGCCTTTGATCGCCGTCTGGTAGCTATCGGAATGAGAGTTCCAGAAGTTGTCGATCTTCTGGGTCATTTGGCTCTGGAAGTCAGTCTTCCAGCTTTCATGCATCACTTGCGACGGTTTGAGGTCGATCTGGTTGTGCTTGCCGTAGCCGCCTTTTTCGCTTTGCCCAGCAGGTTGGGTATACAGCCCCGCTTCCAGGTCCAGGTTGCCGGGCACCCAATCGTGCTCGGAGAAGTTTTTCAGCAGGGCGTCGGGCAGGCGCAGCGAAGACCAGGGCTCTTGGAATGTGTGTTCCCAGCCGGTCGCCGTGTCTGCACTTTCGCCACCTTTGAAACGGTTCAGGTACACGGTGTCGGAGTCGATAGGTTTGCCCGTGAGTTTGAGCAGCAGGTCATCCGCCCACTTTTTGGCCTCTGCCCGCGTATTGGGCAGGTTGTTGGCGACGTCAACCGCCAAACGCTTGTAAGCCAACGCCTGTGGTGCGGTGCTGTAGTAATTGGCGGCATTGTGTTTTTGCACTTGCAGCGCTTGTGAAGAGCGGCTGCTGGCAGGGCGCAGGCGGTCATTGGCGGGGATAGGGTCGAAGCTGTCTTTATGTTCCAGATACCTTATTTGTGTTCGAGCCTGGGACAGCGTTTGGGGAAGGGACACGCCTTCAAAGTTGGCCACCACTTTTGCACTGACCTGTATGGAGTCCTTACCCAGCCTCACACGCAAATCACCGTTATTGCCAGGGGCGATAACTTTTGCGGTCTCCAGCAAGGGGCCTGAAATTTGTCCCCAGCCTGATGTATCCGAGAGATGGAAGGTTTTCGTTTTGCCCTCGATCTCGGCGGACAAGGTACCTGTAGACGGGTTGATTGAAAGCAAGGTGTCCGGGGCGAAGTGTTGTTCGCGCAGCCAGCCCTGTACCACGGCGTTTTCCACATGCATGCGATACAGCCCGAGCCATTGGCCCAGAGTGCTTTGGGGCGGCACGGTTATCAGCCCGGCATTGCCGTGCAACACCTTGCGTTGTACGGCCTCGAGGTAGGCCTTGAGCAGTGCTGTTTCATCGGGTTGGACAGCCTTTGGCGTGGGCGGTGACGATGCCGGCGTCGCCTGAGCTTGAGTGTTGGATGTCGCAGTAGCGACGGCGAGGGGCAGCGATAACGAGGGTGTTGGATCGAGTGATAGGGACATGAATTCGGCTCTCATTGTATGAATAAATGCCAGCACAGCCCTCCCTGGTAGCTATGGCAGTAATGAGTCGTGAAAACCGGACACTTGATTCCTACGAGATGTGCTGCCGTATATGACGGCGCGCGTGCGCGCAAAAAAAGCGCAATCCCGTGGGGCTGCGCCTTTGTTCTGTCTAAAAAGTTACTGTAAAACTTCGATCACACCATCGGCACTCATGCTGACCTGGCTGGTACCTGCTTCCACTTCCGGCGTCGGTGCTGAATCGGCCATCGCGGCTTTCATCATCATGCCGCCATTGCGGGCGTAGGGCATCGGGTAGCCATTGGTGTTGAAGTTCAGGTTGACGATCTTGTAGCCCTTGCCACCGAGTGCATCGGTCGCCAATTGTGCGCGCGCCTTGAATGCAGCCACGGCGTCTTTGAGCAGCGCATCTTCGCTGGCCTTGCGCGTGGCATCGGCGATGGCGAAGTCCATGCTGTCCATTTTCAACGTGTTCAACAGCTCACCGGTGAGCTTGGACAGCGCCGGGAAGTCCGCGCTTTCCAGGCGCAGCTCGGCGCGTTCACGCCAGCCGGTGATCTTCTGGTTCTTGCTGTCGTAGATCGGGTAGCTGTTGCGGCTGCCCTGGCGCAAGGTCACGCCTTTGACTTCGCGGGCCTGGCCCAGGGCCTGGTTCAGGGTGGTGGTGATTTCGGCCGCGAGCTTGGCCGGGTCGGCGTTTTGCGATTCGGTGTAAAGGGTGACGATCATCTTGTCGCGGGCCACTTCCTGGCTGGCTTCGGCGCGCAGGGAGATCTGGTTGTAATGCAATGCATCGGCGGCCATGGCCGGCAGGCTGGCCAGGGCGCTGGCGCTGAGGGTAATGATGGCTGCACTGCGAATGAAACGAGACATGGAAGCTCCTTGAGATAGTCGTGCTCGGTATGACTGTAGACGTTGGCACTGGGTTCTTCGGGTTTACACATTACCTACAAGTTATGCCGGCGCCGACGAACGGTCATTTACCCGGCCTGCGTCAAAGAGCCACACACGCCGTGCCAGCAGGTCTGCTTCGTTTATACTCGTGCCGATCCGCCTGCAGCGCTCAACGGGAGAGCTCATGCTCGCCGCCGTAAAACTGACTTCCGCCACTCGCCAGAACCTTTGGCGCCTGACGTTCATTCGCACCCTGGTATTGGCCGCACAGGCTGGTTCCGTCGGGCTTGCCTATTGGTTCGACCTGCTGCCGCTGCCCTGGCTGCAACTGGCCGTGACCCTGGGTTTTTCCACCGTATTGTGTGTGTTCACCGCCATTCGATTGCGTACCACTTGGCCGGTGACCGAGTTGGAATATGCTCTGCAACTGGCCTGTGACCTGTTTATCCACAGCGTGTTGCTGTACTTCTCCGGTGGGTCCACCAACCCCTTCGTCTCCTACTACCTGGTGCCTTTGACCATCGCTGCCGTCACCCTGCCGTGGCGCTATTCGGTGGTGCTGTCGGGGATTGCGCTGACGCTGTACACCCTGCTGTTGGCGCAGTTCTACCCCTTGCAGACGTTCCCCATCGCCCGGGAAAACCTGCAGATCTACGGAATGTGGTTGAGCTTCGCCCTGTCTGCGGCAGTCATCACCTTCTTTGCCGCGCGCATGGCCGAAGAACTGCGCCGCCAGGAAGAACTGCGCGCCATTCGCCGTGAAGAAGGCCTGCGTGACCAGCAGTTGCTGGCTGTCGCCACCCAGGCCGCAGGCGCTGCCCATGAGTTGGGCACGCCGCTGGCGACCATGAGCGTGCTGCTCAAGGAAATGACCCAGGACCATCACGACCCGGCCCTGCAGGACGATTTGAGCGTGCTGCAGGAACAGGTCAAGCAGTGCAAGCTGACGTTGCAGCAACTGGTGCGCGCCGCTGAAGCCAATCGCCGTCTGGCGGTCGAAATGCAGGACGTCACCCAGTGGCTCGATGAGGCGCTCAACCGCTGGCACCTGATGCGTCCCGAAGCCAGTTACCGTTTCAACCTGCTGGGCCAAGGCAGCGTGCCGCGCATGGCGCCACCGCCGGACCTGACCCAGGCGCTGCTCAACTTGCTGAACAATGCAGCCGACGCTTGCCCTGAAGGCCTCGGCGTGCAGTTGGACTGGGACGCGGAAAACGTCACCATCAGCATTCGTGACCACGGCGCGGGCGTGCCGTTGGCCATTGCCGAGCAGATCGGCAAACCCTTCTTTACCACCAAGGGCAAAGGCTTCGGCCTGGGCCTGTTTTTGAGCAAGGCCAGCGTGACCCGCGCGGGCGGCTCAGTGAAGCTCTATAGTCATGAGGAAGGTGGCACGCTCACCGAGCTGCGCCTGCCCCGTGTCGCACGAGGAGATATCGATGAGTGACGAGATCCAAGTCGAAGGCGAAGAACTGCCGCACCTGTTGCTGGTAGATGACGACGCGACCTTTACCCGCGTGATGGCGCGCGCCATGAGCCGGCGCGGTTTTCGCGTCAGCACCGCAGGCTCTGCCGAAGAGGGCCTGACCATCGCCCAGGCCGACCTGCCGGACTACGCCGCCCTCGACCTGAAAATGGACGGCGACTCGGGCCTGGTACTGCTGCCCAAGCTGCTGGAACTCGACCCGGAAATGCGCGTGGTGATCCTCACCGGTTACTCCAGCATTGCCACCGCCGTCGAGGCGATCAAGCGCGGCGCTTGCAATTACCTGTGCAAACCCGCGGATGCCGACGACGTGCTGGCCGCCTTGCTGTCCGAGCATGCCGACCTCGACACCCTGGTGCCGGAAAACCCGATGTCGGTGGACCGCCTGCAGTGGGAACACATCCAGCGCGTGCTGACCGAGCACGAAGGCAATATCTCCGCCACCGCCCGCGCTTTGGGCATGCATCGGCGTACCTTGCAGCGCAAGTTGCAGAAGCGCCCGGTACGACGCTGAACGGCGACTGAACAACTCGCTTCAGGCTGCACGGACGCACGAACCGATCCCCTATGATCGGTTCAAACGCCTGTGACTTTTTCCTACCGAGCCTGAACGATGAATCAGAATGCTGAATATCGCGCGGTCAACGACGCGGTGCGTGGGCAATTCTTCCGCCGAACCTGGGCGATGATCACACCCTATTGGCGCAGTGAAGAGAAGGGCAGGGCCTGGCTGCTGCTGGCCGCAGTGATTGGCCTGTCGCTGTTCAGCGTGGCGATCTCCGTGTGGATCAACCACTGGTACAAAGACTTCTACAACGCCCTGGAGAAGAAGGACACCGCGGCCTTCTGGCAGTTGATCGGCTATTTCGGCGGGATCGCGGCGGTGGCGATACTCGGCGCGGTGTACCGCCTTTACCTGACCCAGATGCTGACTATCCGCTGGCGCGCCTGGCTCACCGAAAAACACTTCAGCCGTTGGCTGGCCCACAAGAATTACTACCAGCTGGAGCAGGGCGGCTACACCGATAACCCGGACCAGCGGATTTCCGAAGACCTCAACAACTTTACGTCCGGCACCTTGAGCCTGGGCCTTGGGTTGCTGCGTAACGTGGTCAGCCTGGTGTCATTCTCGATCATCCTGTGGGGTGTCTCGGGCAGCATCGAAGTGTTCGGCATCACCATTCCCGGCTACATGTTCTGGTGTGCGTTGCTGTACGCCGCCGTGGGCAGTTGGCTGACGCACCTGATCGGCCGGCGCTTGATTGGCCTGAGCAACCAGCAACAACGCTTTGAAGCGGACCTGCGTTTTTCCATGGTGCGGGTGCGTGAGAATGCCGAAAGTATCGCCCTGTACAACGGCGAGCCGAATGAAAGGCAGCGCCTGAGCACCCGCTTCGGCAAAGTCTGGCAGAACTTCTGGGACATCATGAAAGTGTCCAAGCGCCTGACCTTTTTCACCGCCGGCTACAGCCAGATCGCAATCATCTTCCCCTTTATCGTCGCCGCGCCGCGCTATTTCACCGGCAAGATCGAGCTGGGCGAGCTGATGCAAATCAACTCGGCGTTCGGCAACGTGCAAGAGAACTTCAGCTGGTTTATCAACGCCTATTCGGAGCTGGCAACCTGGCGCGCCACCAGCGACCGTCTGCTGAGTTTCCAGCAGGCCATGAGCGACAACGAGCAACGCACGCCGGCGATCGACGTGCGCCCTGAAGGCGAGCGCCTGGTGATCAAGGACCTGGGCATGGACCTGGCCGACGGCCGTCACCTGCTCACTGATGCCGACATGACCGTGGAGCCTGGCGAGCGCGTCATGCTCAGCGGGCGTTCCGGCAGCGGCAAGAGCACTTTGCTGCGGGCGATGGGGCATCTGTGGCCCGCCGGTCATGGCAGCATTCGCTTACCGGCGACGCGCTATCTGTTCCTGCCACAGAAGCCTTACTTGCCGATTGGTACGCTCAAGGCCGTGTTGAGTTATCCACAGGACGACAGCGTCTATCCGGCAGAACGTTATGCACAGGTCCTGGAGACTTGCCGCCTGCCGCACCTGGTCAATCGCCTGGATGAAGCCAACCACTGGCAACGCATGCTCTCGCCGGGTGAGCAACAGCGCCTGGCCTTTGCCCGTGCGCTGTTGTTTGCACCGCGATGGCTGTACATGGATGAGGCAACCTCGGCCATGGATGAAGAAGACGAAGCAACCTTGTACCAGGCGTTGATCGATGAGTTGCCGGGGTTGAGCATCGTCAGCGTCGGCCACCGCAGCAGCCTCAAGCGTTTCCATGGGCGGCATGTGCGCATCGACGGTGGGCGGTTGCAGGAACAACAACCGACCTGAACGCGTGCGCGCTCGATGTGGGAGCCGGGCTTGCCCGCGATGGCGGAGTGTCTGAGGCAGGTGTGTCAACGGGCACGCCGCTATCGCAGGCAATCCAGCTCCCACAGGAGACGGTGTTGTCTGATGATTCAGGCACCTAATAAAAAGCCCGGCTGATCATCGATCAGCCGGGCTTTTTTATTGCCCGAAGATGACTTACTTCTTCAAGCCGTAATGCTCATCCAACATGCCTGGAGCGTTCGGCGTCTTTGGCGCGTAGTCCCGTGGTGGCTCCTGGTTTTCCCGAGGCGGGGTCAGGCGTTCCCGTGGGGTTTGCGGTGCATCGGAATGCAGCGCGGCCAGCAGGCGCTGGCGGGTGATGTCGTCGAGGGCCAGGCGGTTAGCGCCATCGGCGAGGTGATCCTGTACTTCCTGGTAGCTCTGGGTGAGCTTCTTGACCAGGGTCGCGGTGCTGTTGAAGTGGGTAACAACCTCGTTCTGATAACTGTCAAAACGTTCCTGAATGTCATCCAGCTGACGCTGCGTGCGGTTAGGCGCGGCATTCGGCAGCAGGCGGGCAACCAGGAAACCAATGGCGACACCGGCAACCAGGGCAAGAGTCGGCAACAACCAAACTAAGAGCGAGTGTTCCACGAGTCCTTCCTCTATAAACGGCTTTGCTTTACGTTAACGGCTCAAACCTGCGCTGTATACCGCGATTAAGCTCGCAATGATGCCATGCACAGACTTTTAGCTAGACGAGTCGACCCCTTGAGAGGTCACGGAGTTCATCCTTGCTCATGCGTGAAACCCCCGTTTTGATCGATGGCCCGGCGGGCCAATTGGAAGCCCTGTACCTGGATCACCCCGAACCACGTGGCCTGGCGCTGGTTTGCCACCCTAACCCGGTGCAGGGTGGCACCATGCTCAATAAAGTCGTCTCGACCCTGCAACGCACTGCCCGCGATGCGGGTTTGATTACTTTGCGTTTCAATTACCGTGGTGTGGGTGCCAGTGCCGGTACTCACGATATGGCCACCGGTGAGGTCGACGATGCTGAAGCGGCCGCCACCTGGCTGCGTGAAAAGCACCCGGACCTGCCGATCACCTTGCTCGGTTTTTCCTTCGGCGGTTACGTGGCTGCCAGTCTCGGCGGGCGTTTGGAGGCCAAGGGCGAAAAGCTCGCGCACCTGTTCATGGTGGCTGCGGCGGTGATGCGCCTGGGCGAGTCGGACGTGCTGCCCCAAGGCTGCCCATTGACCCTGATCCAGCCGGAAAGCGACGAAGTGGTCGACCCGCAAGTGGTCTACGCCTGGTCCGCCGCCCTGAAACGCCCCCATGAGCTGCTGAAAGTGGCAGAATGCGGACACTTTTTTCATGGCAAGCTGACCGATCTCAAGGATCTGGTGCTGCCACGCCTTTCGAATTGATGACAAGCGATCACCCATGACGACCCGTACCCGTATCCTCACCGGCATCACCACCACCGGCACGCCGCACCTGGGCAACTACGCCGGTGCGATTCGCCCGGCGATCCTCGCCAGCGAAGACGCGAATGCCGATTCCTTCTACTTCCTGGCCGACTACCACGCCCTGATCAAATGCGATGACCCGCAGCGCATCCAGCGCTCGCGTATGGAAATCGCCGCGACCTGGCTGGCCGGTGGCCTGGATGTGAACCGGGTGACCTTCTACCGCCAGTCGGACATCCCGGAAATTCCCGAGCTGACCTGGCTGCTGACCTGCGTTGCCGCCAAGGGCCTGCTCAACCGCGCCCATGCCTACAAGGCCTCGGTGGACAAGAACGTGGAGAACGGCGAAGACCCGGATGCGGGCATCAGCATGGGCCTGTACAGCTACCCGGTGCTGATGGCCGCGGACATCCTGATGTTCAACGCGCACAAGGTGCCGGTGGGCCGCGATCAGATCCAGCACGTGGAAATGGCCCGCGACATCGGCCAGCGTTTCAACCACCTGTTCGGCAACGGTAAAGAATTCTTCACCATGCCCGAGGCGCTGATCGAAGAAAGCGTGGCCACCTTGCCGGGCCTGGATGGCCGCAAGATGTCCAAGAGCTACGACAACACCATCCCGTTGTTCACCACCGCCAAGGACATGAAGGACGCGATCTCGCGGATCGTCACCGACTCCCGCGCGCCAGGCGAACCCAAGGATCCGGACAATTCGCACCTGTTCACCCTTTACCAGGCGTTCGCGACCAAGGCCCAGGAAGCCGAATTCCGCGGTCAGTTGCTAGACGGCCTGGGCTGGGGCGAGGCAAAGAACCGTCTGTTCCAACTGCTCGACGGCCAGCTCGGCGAAGCGCGCGAGCGTTACCACCAACTGATGTCGCGCCCATCGGACATGGAAGACCTGCTGCAGGTCGGCGCCAAGAAGGCCCGCGCTGTGGCGGCACCGTTCCTGGCCGAGCTGCGTGAAGCGGTGGGCCTGCGTTCGTTCGTCAACCAGGCGGCGGCGCCGGTCGCCACCAAGAAAAAAGCCGCGAAGGCTGCGCGGTTTGTGAGCTTCCGTGAAACTGACGGCAGCTTCCGCTTCCGCCTGCTGGCCGCTGATGGCGAGCAACTGCTGCTGTCGCGCAACTTTGCCGATGGCAAAGCAGCCGGCGCGGTGACCAAGCAACTGCAAAGTGGTGATGCGCTGGACGTACGCGCCGAGGCCCTGGGCTTCAGCGTATGGCTGGACGGCGCCGCAGTCGCTGACAGTGCCGAGTATGCCGATCAAGCATCGCGTGACGCGGCCATCGAAGCCTTGCGCGTTGCGTTGACCCCAATCGAGGATTAACCCGACCAAGGGTTGATTGCCATTATCCAGGGCCGTCGTTACAGTGTCGGCCCGTTTTTGTTGCCTTGCTAACGAAATTATGACGCCCCTAGAACGATATCAAGCTGATCTGAAACGCCCCGAGTTCTTCCACGACGCGGCCCAGGAAAATGCCGTGCGTCATTTGCAGCGCCTGTACGAGGACCTCGTGGCCGCGTCGCAAAGCAAGCCAGGGATGTTCAGCAAGCTGTTTGGCAAGAAAGACCACACGCCGGTCAAGGGCCTGTATTTCTGGGGCGGCGTGGGCCGTGGCAAGACTTACCTGGTAGACACCTTCTTTGAAGCGCTGCCGTTCAAGGAAAAGGTGCGTACGCACTTCCACCGCTTCATGAAGCGCGTGCACGAAGAGATGAAGACCCTGCCGGGCGAGAAAAACCCGCTGACCATCATCGCCAAGCGTTTCGCCCAAGAGGCCCGGGTGATCTGCTTCGATGAATTCTTCGTCTCCGACATCACCGACGCCATGATCCTTGGCACCCTGATGGAAGAACTGTTCAAGAACGGTGTGACCCTGGTGGCCACGTCGAACATCGTGCCCGATGGCCTGTACAAGGACGGCCTGCAACGTGCACGCTTCCTGCCGGCCATTGCGCTGATCAAGCAGAACACCGATATCGTCAACGTCGACAGCGGCGTCGACTACCGCTTGCGTCATCTGGAGCAAGCCGAGCTGTTCCACTTCCCGCTCAACGAAGCAGCACACGAAAGCCTGAAGAAAAGCTTCCGTGCGCTGACGCCGGAGTGCACCCAGGCGGTGGAAAACGACAAGCTGATGATCGAGAACCGCGAAATCATCGCGCTGCGCACCTGCGATGACGTGGCCTGGTTCGAGTTCCGCCAACTGTGCGATGGGCCACGCAGCCAGAACGATTACATCGAGCTGGGCAAGATCTTTCACGCCGTGATCTTGAGTGGTGTGGAACAGATGGGCGTGACCACCGACGATATCGCCCGACGGTTCATCAACATGGTCGATGAGTTCTACGACCGTAACGTCAAGCTGATCATCTCGGCGGAAGTCGAACTCAAGGACCTCTATACCGGCGGCCGCTTGAACTTCGAATTCCAGCGCACCTTGAGTCGCCTGCTGGAAATGCAGTCCCACGAGTTCCTGTCGCGCGGCCACAAGCCTTAAGCAATCTCCAGCTCAATGGAGAGCTAATGTGGGAGCCGGGCTTGCCCGCGATGGGGGTGTATCAGCCAACTATAGGCTGGCTGATACACCGTCATCGCAGGCAAGCCAGCTCCCACAATGGTTTGTGTTGGTCTGAGCTCAGGCGGCTTGCTGGAATTGCTGCCTGTACTGGTTCGGCGACAACTCCGTGTGCTGCCTGAACAACCGCGCAAAGAAACTCGCATCGTCGTAACCCACCTCGTAGCTGATGGTCTTGATGCTCTTGCGGCTGCCCGAGAGCAAGCCCTTGGCCGTTTCGATGCGTAGGCGCTGCAGGTAATGCAGCGGCTTGTCACCGGTGGCGGTCTGGAATCGGCGCATGAAGTTGCGGATGCTCATGCCGTGTTCCCGGGCGACGTCTTCAAAGCGGAATTTGTCGGCAAAGTGCTCTTCAAGCCAATGCTGGATCTGCAGGATGATCACGTCCTGATGCAGCTTCTGCCCGCCAAACCCGATCCGCCCCGGTGAATAGTTGCGCTGCACTTCATAGAGAATGTCGCGGGCCACCGCCTGGGCGATGTTGGCGCCGCAGAAGCGTTCGATCAGGTAGATATAAAGGTCGCAGGCCGACGTGGTGCCGCCGGCGCAGTACAGGTTATCGGCATCCGTGAGGTGCTTGTCCTGGTTGAGTTGCACCTTGGGGAAGCGCTCGCTGAAGGCATTGAAGAAGCGCCAGTAGGTGGTCGCCTCCTTGCCATCGAGCAGCCCGGCTTCGGCCAGCCAGAACACCCCGGTGGCCTCGCCGCAGAGTACGGCGCCGCGGGCGTGCTGTTCGCGCAGCCACGGCAGCACTTGCGGGTAGCGGGAGCACAGGGCATCGAAGTCGTCCCAGAAGGCCGGCAGCACAATGATGTCGGCGTCTTCGAGGCCGCCGTCCACTGGCATGATCACATCGCTGAAGCTGCGCACGGACTGGCCGTCGGGGCTGACCAGGCGCGTTTCGAACCCTGGGGTCAGGCCCAGCCCTTGCTGTTTGCCATGGCGCAGGCTGGCGAGATGGAAGAAATCCTTGGCTTGCATGAGGGTTGAAGCGAATACCCGATCAATGGCCAAAATGCTGACGCGCCGCAACGGCGTGGAGATTTGGTTAGACATAATTTCATTTATTCTTATAGGGGAAAGTGGTCACCAGACGGCTGGATCGTCTTATTTTTTGTCGCATGTGTCCAGTGTCCCGTGACGCCTTCGGGGCATAGGCTCTGTGGGCTCGTCCTTGTCCGACAATCCACGCAGGTGACCCATGATCCCCAGAACCTTGTTCAGCTCGGAGCACGAACTCTTCCGTGAGAGCGTACGCACTTTCCTCGAAAAGCATGCCGTGCCCTTCCATGGGCAATGGGAAAAGCAGGGCTATATCGACCGTAACTTGTGGAACCAGGCGGGGGAGGCGGGCATGTTGTGTTCCCACCTGCCAGAGGAGTATGGCGGGCTGGGCGCGGACTTTCTCTATAGCGCGGTGGTGATCGAAGAAGTCAGCCGCCTGGGTTTGACCGGCATCGGTTTTTCCCTGCATTCGGATATCGTCGCGCCCTACATCCTGCATTACGGCAGTGAAGCGCTGAAGCACAAGTACCTGCCCCAGTTGATCTCCGGAGAGAGGGTCACAGCCATTGCCATGACCGAGCCGGGCGCCGGTTCCGACCTGCAAGGGGTCAAGACCAGCGCAGTGCTGGACGGTGACGAGTATGTGATCAACGGCTCCAAGACCTTTATCACCAACGGTTACCTGGCCGATCTGGTGATTGTCGTCGCCAAGACCGACCCCAAGGCTGGCGCCAAGGGTACCAGTCTGTTCCTGGTGGAAGCCGACACGCCGGGCTTCGACAAAGGTAAGCGCCTGGAGAAAGTTGGCATGAAGGCCCAGGACACCTCGGAGCTGTTCTTCCAGGATGTGCGCGTGCCCAAGGAAAATCTGCTGGGCCAGGCGGGCATGGGCTTTGCCTACCTGATGCAAGAGTTGCCGCAAGAACGCCTGACCGTGGCGATTGGCGCGCTGTCCTCAGCCGAAGCGGCGTTGCAGTGGACCCTGGACTACACCCGTGAGCGCAAGGCGTTCGGCAAGGCGATCGCCGACTTCCAGAACACCCGGTTCAAGCTGGCGGAGATGGCCACCGAGATTCAGATTGGCCGTGTGTTTGTCGACCAGTGCATGGCCTTGCATCTGGAAGGCAAGCTGGACGTGCCCACGGCGGCGATGGCCAAGTACTGGGCCACCGACCTGCAGTGCAAGGTGCTCGATGAGTGCGTGCAGTTGCATGGCGGCTACGGCTTCATGTGGGAATACCCGATTGCCCGGGCCTGGGCGGATGCGCGGGTGCAGCGCATTTATGCGGGGACCAATGAGATCATGAAGGAGATCATTGCGCGGGCACTTTGATTGTTAGGTGCTCTTGATTGATCGTTCCCACGCTCCGCGTGGGAACGCCTCATGTGACGCTCCGCGTCACGACTCTGAAAGCGGACGCAGAGCGTCCAAGGCGGCATTCCCACGCAGAGCGTGGGAACGATCAGTGCGGATCAATCAAGGTGCTGGGTTTGGATGATCCTTCTGAATCGCCTCAATCCCTTCCAACACTTCTTTCGATAATTTCATGTCGGCACTGGCGATGTTGCTGTCCAGTTGTTCCAGCGATGTGGCCCCAATAATATTGCTGGTCACAAACGGTTGCTGCGTCACAAACGCCAGCGCCATCTGCGCCGGGTCCAGGCCATGTTCCCGCGCAAGAGCCACATACCGGCTGCACGCCGCTTCCGATTGCGGGTTGAAGTAGCGGCTGAAGCGGCTGTACTCGGTCAGGCGCGCCTTGGCCGGGCGAGCGCCATTTTCGTACTTGCCACTGAGCATGCCGAACGCCAAAGGCGAATAGGCCAACAAGCCGCACTGTTCACGAATGGCAACCTCCGCCAGGCCCACTTCAAAACTGCGGTTGAGCAGGTTGTAGGGGTTCTGGATCGACACGGCGCGCGGCCAGCCGCGAGCTTCGGCCAGGGCGAGGAACTTCATGGCGCCCCACGGCGTTTCGTTGGACAGGCCAATGTGGCGGATCTTGCCGGCCTTTACCTGTTCATCCAGGGCTTCGAGCGTTTCCTCCAGTGGGGTGAGGTCGTCTTCGTCCTTGTGCTTGTAGCTCAACTGGCCGAAGAAGTTGGTGCTGCGCTCCGGCCAATGCAGTTGGTAGAGGTCGATCCACTCGGTCTGCAGGCGCTTGAGGCTGGCGTCCAGGGCTGCGGCGATGTGCTTGCGGTTGTGGCGCAGGTGGCCATCGCGGATGTAGTCGATGGTGTTGCCGGGGCCGGCGATCTTGCTGGCGAGAATCCAGTCGGCGCGGTCGCCACGGCTTTTGAAGTAGTTGCCGATGTAGCGCTCGGTGGTGGCGTAGGTGTCGGCCTTGGGCGGCACCGGGTACATTTCTGCGGTGTCGAGGAAGTTGATCCCCGCGGCCTTGGCCCTTTCGATCTGCGCGAAGGCCTCTGCCTCGCTGTTCTGCTCGCCCCAGGTCATGGTGCCCAACGCGATCGCGCTGACATTCAGATCGGTGCGGCCCAGCTGTCGGTAATCCATCGGGTACTCCTTCGGGGTAAAACAATCATAAAAGCAGGTTGAATTTTTTTTCGCAATCTGCATAATTGCCCACCTCTTTCTGCAGTGGAAGTGATGCGCCGCCTGCCGAAGAATCTTGCCGTTGAACGGACGCGCCGACCCGAGCCCCCGATAGCGTCTGTATCCGGCTGCCTTTGACCTTGTCAAAGTACGCACTATTCAGTAAGATCCGCCGTCTAAATTTACAGGCGGCCCCTGAGGCTATTAAAGAATGACAACTTTTACTGCAAAACCGGAAACAGTTCAGCGCGACTGGTTTGTCGTCGACGCCGCTGGTCAGACCCTGGGTCGTCTGGCCACTGAAGTCGCCAGCCGTCTGCGTGGCAAGCACAAGCCTGAATACACCCCGCACGTTGATACCGGCGACTACATCGTCATCATCAACGCTGAGCAGGTTCGTGTAACCGGCAACAAAGCAAGCGACAAAATGTACTACCGTCACTCCGGTTTCCCAGGCGGTATCAAGTCTTCCAACTTCGAAGGCCTGATTGCCAAGAAGCCTGAAGCCCCGATCGAAATCGCGGTCAAAGGCATGCTGCCTAAGGGCCCACTGGGTCGCGATATGTTTCGCAAGCTGAAAGTCTATGCGGGCGCTGTACACCCTCATGCTGCTCAGCAGCCCCAAGAACTGAAGTTTTAACGGAATAGTTCATTATGTCGGCGACTCAAAATTACGGCACTGGCCGTCGCAAAACCGCAACCGCACGCGTTTTCCTGCGTCCGGGCACTGGTAACATCTCGATCAACAACCGCTCCCTGGACAACTTCTTCGGTCGCGAAACTGCCCGCATGGTAGTTCGTCAGCCGCTGGAATTGACCGAGACCGTTGAAAAGTTCGACATCTACGTCACCGTTATCGGTGGCGGTGTAAGTGGTCAAGCTGGCGCAATCCGCCACGGTATCACTCGCGCTCTGATGCAGTACGACGAAACCCTGCGTGGCGCTCTGCGCAAAGCTGGCTTCGTGACTCGCGATGCTCGTGAAGTTGAACGTAAGAAAGTCGGTCTGCGTAAAGCGCGTAAGCGTCCGCAGTACTCGAAGCGTTAATTCGCTTTACGTTCCACAAAAACGCCCAGCCTCCTCACGGAGCTGGGCGTTTTTTATTGCCTGCGATTTATGCACATTTTTCGCCGTGACAACTTGCCACATCCGTAGACCCCCTATACTACAAGGCCTGGAGGCGGAGCCCCGGGCAATTCCCTTGTCATACGTGGGGCTTTTCATTACCATCCGTCAAAATTTTTATAAGTAAAGATTCAACACTTAGTAGACGCCTGATTTAACAGGCCAAAAAGCTGATGGGAGAGGACTGAATGAGCAATGACGGCGTGAATGCAGGCCGGCGTCGCTTCTTGGTAGCAGCCACATCCGTGGTGGGTGCTGCAGGAGCGGTGGGGGCTGCGGTCCCGTTCGTGGGGTCATGGTTTCCCAGTGCCAAGGCGAAAGCCGCAGGTGCACCGGTGAAGGTGAATGTCAGCAAGATCGAGCCAGGCCAGCAGATGATTGCTGAGTGGCGCGGCCAGCCGGTTTTCATTGTTCGTCGTACCGAGGAAATCCTGGGGAATCTGAAGAAGATCGAAGGCCAGCTGTCTGACCCGACGTCCGAAAAGTCCGACCAGCCCGCCTACGCCAAGAACGAAGCGCGTTCGATCAAGCCAGAAATTCTGCTGCTGGTTGGTCTGTGTACCCACTTGGGTTGTTCACCTACCTTCCGCCCGGAAGTGGCGCCTGTCGACTTGGGCAAAGACTGGGTCGGCGGTTATTTCTGCCCGTGCCACGGTTCCCACTATGACCTCGCCGGCCGCGTCTACAAATCCCAGCCTGCGCCCCTGAACCTGCCGGTTCCTCCTCACAATTACGAATCTGACGACATCATTGTCATTGGCCTCGACAAGGAGAACGCGTGATGAGCAAGTTCATGGATTGGGTGGATGCGCGCTTCCCCGCCACTAAAATGTGGGAAGACCATCTCAGCAAATATTACGCGCCGAAAAACTTCAACTTCTTCTACTTCTTCGGCTCCCTGGCGCTGTTGGTGCTGGTCAACCAGATCGTCACTGGCGTGTGGTTGACGATGAGCTACACGCCGTCGGCGGAAGAGGCGTTTGCCTCTGTCGAATACATCATGCGTGATGTCGAGTACGGCTCGATCCTGCGCCTGTTGCACTCCACCGGTGCGTCGGCGTTCTTTATCGTCGTCTACCTGCACATGTTCCGCGGCCTGCTCTACGGCTCGTACCAGAAGCCCCGTGAGCTGGTGTGGGTCTTCGGCATGTTGATCTATCTGGCACTGATGGCCGAAGCCTTTATGGGCTACCTGCTACCTTGGGGCCAGATGTCGTACTGGGGCGCCCAGGTGATCATCTCGCTGTTCGGCGCAATCCCGGTGATCGGCAACGACCTGACCCAGTGGATTCGTGGTGACTACCTGATCTCCGGCATCACCTTGAACCGCTTCTTCGCCTTGCACGTGGTGGCCTTGCCGATCGTGATCCTGGGCCTGGTGGTCTTGCATATCCTGGCGCTGCACGAAGTGGGTTCCAACAACCCGGATGGCGTGGACATCAAGAAGCACAAGGACGAGAACGGCATCCCGCTGGATGGCATTCCGTTCCACCCGTACTACACCGTGAAAGACATTGTCGGCGTGGTCGTGTTCCTGTTTGTGTTCTGCTCGATCGTGTTCTTTTTCCCGGAGATGGGCGGTTATTTCCTGGAGAAGCCTAACTTCGAACAGGCCAACGCCTTCAAGACACCTGAGCACATTGCCCCGGTCTGGTACTTCACGCCGTTCTACGCGATCTTGCGCGCGATCCCCGACAAACTCATGGGCGTGATCGCCATGGGCGCGGCCATCGCGGTGCTGTTCGTGCTGCCGTGGCTCGACCGTAGCCCGGTCAAGTCAATGCGCTACAAAGGCTGGCTGAGCAAGATCTGGCTGTGGGTGTTCTGCATTTCATTCGTGATCCTGGGTGTGTTGGGTGTATTGGCGCCCACCCCTGAGCGGACGTTGCTGTCGCAGGTCTGCACCTTCCTGTACTTCGCCTACTTTATTCTGATGCCGTTCTATACCCGGCTCGAGAAGACCAAACCGGTTCCGGAAAGGGTGACTGGCTGATGAAAAAATTACTCGTTGCATTCGTGCTTGCGGCACTGCCGCTACTGTCCTTCGCTGCCGAACATGGTGCGCAGCTGGAAAAAGTCGATATCGATGTGTCTGACAAAGCCGCCATGCAGGATGGGCTGCGTACATTCACCAACTACTGCATGGGGTGCCACAGCGCCAAGTTCCAACGGTACGAGCGCGTTGCCGATGACCTGGGCATTCCCCATGAAGTGATGCTCAGCCACGCGGTGTTCACGGGTGCCAAGATCGGCGACCACATGAACATCGGCATGCAACCGGCCGACGCCAAGACCTGGTTCGGCGCCGCACCGCCCGACCTTACCCTGGTGGCCCGTGTACGCGGTACCGACTGGCTCTACGGTTACCTCAAGTCCTTCTACGAAGACCCTGCGCGCCCCTATGGCGTGAACAACAAAGTCTTCCCGAACGTCGGCATGCCGAACGTTCTGGTCGGCCTGCAGGGGCGCCAAGTGGTAGGATGCAAGCAGGTTCAGGTCGTTGAAGACGGCAAGAAGCAATATGATCCGTTGACCGGCACGCCGCTGACCCATGAAGCGTGCGATCAACTGACCATCGTGCCCAAGACCGGTACGCTGAACGAAGAGCAGTTCGACGAGAAGGTCAAGAACCTGGTGACCTTCCTGGCCTACTCGGCCAACCCGGTCAAACTGCAGCATCAGCGCATCGGTACCTACGTCTTGCTGTACCTGGCTTTCTTCTTCGTATTCGCTTATTTGCTCAAGCGTGAATACTGGAAGGATGTGCATTGATCCAACCGTAAGCAATTGCTGTTAATCTTGCGCGCCCAGCGGCATCTCTGAACACGTAGCGCCGGTTTGAACCGGTCGTTACAGGGATGCTTTCTGGGCGCGCTCGTTTTTGAGCTTTCGATAATTTCAACAAGCGAGGAGGACCGCCATGGGCGTGACCAACCGGTTGGCCTGTTACTCCGACCCCGCCGACCACTATTCCCACCGAGTACGTATCGTGCTCGCAGAGAAGGGTGTCAGCGCCGAGATCATCAGTGTGGAGGCGGGCCGTCAGCCGCCGAAGCTGATCGAAGTGAACCCTTACGGCAGCTTGCCCACCCTGGTCGATCGTGACCTGGCGTTGTGGGAGTCGACCGTGGTGATGGAATACTTGGATGAGCGTTACCCTCATCCGCCTTTGCTGCCGGTGTACCCGGTGGCGCGTGCCAACAGCCGCCTGCTGATCCATCGGATCCAGCGTGACTGGTGCGGGTTGGTGGATGTGATCCTGGATTCGCGTTCCAAAGAAGCCGCTCGTGTGCAGGCGCGCAAGGAATTGCGCGAGAGCCTCACCGGCGTTTCGCCGTTGTTCGCCGATAAACCTTTTTTCCTCAGTGAGGAACAAAGCTTGGTGGATTGCTGCCTATTACCCATACTCTGGCGCTTGCCGATTCTGGGCATTGAACTGCCACGGCCGGCCAAGCCGTTGCTTGATTACATGGAGCGCCAGTTTGCGCGTGAGGCTTTCCAGGCAAGTCTGTCTGGTGCCGAACGCGATATGCGCTAAGGCTTAAGGAGCCGTTGATGAACTCCAGTCGACCTTACCTGGTCCGCGCGCTCTATGAGTGGATTGTGGACAACGATTGCACCCCGCACATGCTGGTCAATTCCGAATTTCCTGCGGTTCAGGTACCCCAGGGTTTTGCCAGTGACGGGCAAATTGTGCTGAACGTATCGCCCAGTGCCGTGCGCCACCTGCACATGGACAACGAAGCGGTGAGCTTCGAAGGGCGTTTCGGCGGTGTGCCCCATACGCTGTTCGTGCCCATCGGCGCCATCCTCGGGATCTACGCCCGGGAAAATGGCCAGGGCATGGTGTTCGATCTGGAGTCGCCTTTAGAGGATGACGAAACGATCGAAGGCGAAGACGGTGATGATGTACCGCCACCGGATACCGAGCCGCCGCGCCCTAGCGGTCGGCCAAGCTTGAAAGTGGTGAAGTAGGCGGATTTCGCTTACAGACCCATCTGAAAAATGCCCCGACGTCTGTCGGGGCATTTTTTTTGCGTGAAGGATATGGATGAAAGTCGCGCCAGAACGGTGATCGTACAACCACCATGGGCTATGATGCGGTCTTTAGTTCGTCGAGAAAGATGGTTCATCATGGAAAACGCCAGCGCCGCCCCACGTCTTCCCCGCAAGCGCCGCAGCCTTGCCCAGGAATTGGTCACGGTGTTGTCCGAGCAGATCCGCGATGGCCAGCTCAAACGCGGCGACAAGCTGCCCACCGAGTCGGCGATCATGGACGCCCATGGCGTCAGCCGGACGGTGGTGCGTGAAGCCATCTCGCGCCTGCAGGCGGCGGGGCAGGTCGAGACTCGCCATGGTATCGGCACCTTCGTGCTGGACACGCCAAGCCCCAGCGGTTTTCGCATAGACCCGGCCACCGTGGTGACCTTGCGTGATGTGCTGGCGATTCTGGAGTTGCGTATCAGCCTTGAAGTGGAGTCTGCTGGCCTCGCGGCGCTGCGTCGCAGCGATGAGCAACTGGCGGCCATGCGTGCGGCCCTCGATGCCTTGAATGAAAGTGCGGCCCACGCCGGCGATGCGGTGGCGTCGGACTTTGCCTTCCACCTGGAAATTGCGCTGTCTACCGGCAACCGCTACTTCACCGACATCATGACCCACCTGGGCACCAGCATCATTCCGCGTACCCGCCTGAATTCGGCGCGCCTGGCCCATGATGACCAACAGCACTACATGAGCCGCTTGAGTCGCGAACACGAAGAGATCTACGAGGCGATTGCCCGCCAGGATTCGGATGCGGCACGGGCGGCGATGCGCTTGCATTTGACCAACAGTCGCGAGCGACTGCGCCATGCCCATGAAGAGGCAGAGGCGCAGCGGGGCTGATCGTTCCCACGCTCTGCGTGGTAACGCCTCTATGGACGCTCCGCGTCCCGATGCGCGTGAATTTCTCAAGCCCTCGCAGGGTGACGCGGAGCGTCATAGGCTGTATTCCCACGCAGAGCGTGGGAACGATCATGCCAGCCGTTAGTTGGCGGGTTGGTTTGGCTTGTAGTCCTTAAGCAATAAGTACGTACTCCATCCCCACCAATCATTGGTCCAGTGCTTGTCGTTCAAATCGTTGACGTCCTTGCGCCGCAGCACCTTGTCCCCCTCTATCTTGAACAGCGGCGAGAAGTTATTCGCCGGGTTCTGCGCGGCGTTCAGGTCGGGCACATACAGCGGTGCCTTGAACTCAGCCGGGGAGGGCGCGATGCCGCTGATGAAGGTTTCGAAGATTTCATCTGCCGAGGCCTGTACCGCCCGTTTGACCTGCACGCGATTGTCGGCGTCAATGCTGTCGAAGTAGCGCTTGTCGCCGTAGGCATGCCACTGAGCGCCCATGGCATTGCGCACCTTGAGCCCGAATTTACTGTCTTCATCGTGCATGAAGCGGCTGATCAGCGAGCCGAGTTCTCCTGGCGTCACCACTGCCGCCAGTTGTTTGCGCGGTACCCGCAGGTGGCCGGCGGAAAACAGATCGGTCAAAAAGTGATCGGCAAAGCTGTTCATGGCGTAAGCCAATTCCAGGGCCTGGTCGGTGCCGGTCTGATGGGCCACCACTGCCTGTTGCAGTGCTGCCGTATGGCCGGCCATGTAGGCCGACAAGGCCCACTCACCGAAGTGGTCGGCGTTGTCGGCTGCCAGTTTCAAGTAGCGGCCCAGTGGCACGAGGGCCGAAACAGCGCTGCCGCCGCCGGTGATGCGGTTCCACTCCTCGGACAACGTATCACCCAGGGCGTCGTAGGCTTCGTGCGGCTGTTTGCCGTCCTTGATCGCCTGGTTGACGGCGTTGATCTCCTTTTGCATCACCGCCAGGATCTTCTGCGCTTCTTGCCGTGAAGCGGGCAACACGGCAAGAGAATTGAAGGCCGCGGTAAAGCGTTGCACGCGCTCGGACGGGGAGTTGCCATCGCTGATCGGTTGGCCGGGGATGCCATAGAAGTCGCCGCCCAGGGCGATTACTTGACCATAGGTCAGCGCGAGCCCGTTGGGCAGGTGCAGTTCGACTTGGCGCGCAGGGATGGCCGGGGCGTCCTTGCTGAAGCGAAGCAGGGTGTCATCGCCGATGGCGGTGTGTTCACCGCCTTCGAAACGCAGGGTAGGGGGGTTTTTTTCGGGTACTGCGAGTTCAAGACCTGACATGTTAGCTCCTTGCTATGTCGTAGGATTCTTCCGTGATAACTGTATACATATACAGTTATATGGATCATAGGTGAGAAATTTCCTACGTCAAGAGCCGCGTCTTAAGCCTTCGCAGGAGTACGCCGGATGAATTGCAGTTGACGAATTTATTTATAGTTGTACGATGACGTACGACATCATCAAAACCAACAACAACCTTTCGTTAGAAAGTCTTCGCCCAGGGTGTTCGAATAATGAATCCACAAGAACTGAAGTCCATCCTCTCCCACGGTCTGCTGTCTTTCCCGGTGACCGATTTCAACGCCCAGGGTGATTTCCACCAGGCGGGTTACATCAAGCGCCTGGAATGGCTGGCCCCTTATGGCGCCAGCGCCTTGTTCGCCGCAGGCGGCACAGGTGAGTTTTTCTCCCTGGCGGCCAGCGAATATTCCCAGGTGGTGAAAACCGCCGTGGATACCTGCGCGTCCAGCGTGCCGATCCTGGCCGGTGTGGGCGGTGCTACCCGCCAAGCCATCGAGTACGCCCAAGAGGCCGAACGCCTCGGCGCCAAAGGTTTGCTGCTGCTGCCGCACTACCTCACCGAAGCCAGCCAGGACGGGGTTGCCGCCCACGTTGAAGCCGTGTGCAAGTCGGTCAAGATCGGCGTGGTGGTGTACAACCGCAATGTCTGCCGCCTGACCGCACCGCTGTTGGAGCGCCTGGCCGAGCGCTGCCCGAACCTGATCGGCTACAAGGATGGCCTGGGTGATATCGAGTTGATGGTGTCGATCCGCCGTCGCCTGGGCGACCGTTTCAGCTACCTCGGTGGTTTGCCGACTGCAGAGGTTTACGCCGCAGCCTACAAGGCCCTGGGCGTGCCGGTGTACTCCTCGGCGGTGTTCAACTTCATCCCCAAGACGGCGATGGATTTCTACCATGCCATTGCCCGCGAAGATCACGCCACCGTCGGCAAGATCATCGACGACTTCTTCCTGCCGTACCTGGATATCCGTAATCGCAAGGCCGGTTACGCGGTGAGCATCGTCAAGGCCGGTGCGAAAATCGTCGGTTATGACGCCGGCCCCGTGCGCACGCCACTGACCGACCTGCTGCCGGAAGAGTACGAAGCCCTCGCCGCGCTGATCGACAAGCAAGGCGCGCAATAAATTATCCACAAGGCCGCTGAGCAATCAGCGGCCTTTTGCGTCAGGAGAAGATTCGTGTCCCAAGCAAAGCGTTTTGAGAACTACATCAATGGCCAATGGGTAACCGGCGCCGACTACTGCACCAACATCAACCCCTCGGATGTGTCCGACGCCATTGGCGAATATGCCAAAGCCGACGTGGCCCAAGTCAACGCGGCCATTGACGCTGCCCGCGCCGCGTTCCCGGCGTGGTCCACCTCCGGTATCCAGGCGCGTCACGATGCGCTGGATAAAGTCGGCAGCGAGATTCTCGCCCGTCGTGAAGAACTCGGCACCCTGCTGGCCCGCGAAGAGGGCAAGACCCTCCCCGAAGCCATTGGTGAAGTGACCCGCGCCGGCAATATTTTCAAATTCTTCGCCGGTGAGTGCCTGCGCCTGTCGGGCGATTACGTGCCTTCGGTGCGCACGGGCGTCAACGTTGAAGTGACCCGCGAAGCCCTCGGTGTGGTGGGCCTGATCACCCCGTGGAACTTCCCGATCGCCATCCCCGCGTGGAAAATCGCTCCGGCGCTGGCCTACGGCAACTGCGTGGTGATCAAGCCTGCCGAACTGGTGCCGGGCTGTGCCTGGGCCTTGGCCGAAATCATCTCCCGCGCCGGCTTCCCTGCCGGTGTGTTCAACCTGGTGATGGGCAGTGGCCGTGTGGTCGGCGACGTGCTGGTCAACAGCCCGAAAGTCGATGGCATCAGTTTCACCGGGTCTGTGGGTGTTGGGCGTCAGATCGCCGTCAGCTGTGTATCGCGCCAGGCCAAGGTGCAGTTGGAAATGGGCGGCAAGAACCCGCAGATCATTCTCGACGATGCCGACCTCAAGCAGGCTGTCGAGCTGTCGGTACAGAGTGCGTTCTACTCCACCGGCCAGCGTTGCACCGCCTCGAGCCGCTTGATTGTCACCGCGGGGATCCACGACCAGTTTGTCGCCGCCATGGCCGAGCGCATGAAGTCGATCAAGGTCGGCCACGCTTTGCATAGTGGTACCGACATTGGCCCGGTGGTGTCCCAGGCCCAGTTGGATCAGGACATGAAATACATCGACATCGGCCAGAGCGAAGGCGCCCGGCTGGTGAGCGGTGGCGGCCTGGTCACCTGCGACACCGAAGGCTATTACCTGGCGCCCACACTGTTTGCCGACAGTGAAGCGGCGATGCGCATCAGCCGTGAAGAGATCTTCGGCCCGGTGGCCAACGTGGTGCGCGTGGCGGACTACGAGGCGGCGCTGGCCATGGCCAATGACACCGAGTTCGGCTTGTCGGCCGGCATCGCCACCACCTCGCTCAAATATGCCAACCACTTCAAGCGCCACTCCCAGGCTGGAATGGTGATGGTCAACCTGCCGACGGCGGGGGTGGACTACCACGTTCCATTTGGTGGCCGTAAGGGCTCATCCTACGGTTCGCGTGAGCAAGGTCGCTATGCGCAAGAGTTCTACACCGTGGTGAAAACCAGCTACATCGGTTCGTAACACGCAGCACCCCGTGGCACCGGCTCCAGGTGGGAGCTGGCTTGCCTGCGATAGCCTCACCTCGGTCTCGCTGACACACCGAGGTGCCTGCATCGCGGGCAAGCCCGGCTCCCACATAGTGCGGTTTCCAGGGCAAAAAAAATGATTACCCGCAAAAAAAATAATTAGTGGGAGTACTTCTACATGCAAGCGACCAAGCCGACCCATGTCCGCTATTTGATCCTGCTCATGCTGTTCCTGGTGACCACGATCAACTACGCCGACCGGGCCACCATCGCTATCGCCGGCTCCAGCCTGCAAAAAGACCTCGGCATCGACGCGGTCACCCTCGGTTATATCTTCTCTGCATTCGGTTGGGCCTACGTGGCCGGGCAAATTCCCGGTGGCTGGCTGCTCGACCGTTTCGGCTCGAAAAAAGTCTATGCCCTGAGCATCTTCACCTGGTCGCTGTTCACCGTGCTGCAAGGCTATGTCGGTGAGTTTGGCGTCTCCACTGCGGTGGTCGCGCTGTTCATGCTGCGCTTTATGGTGGGCTTGGCCGAGGCGCCGTCGTTTCCGGGAAATGCCCGTATTGTTGGGGCGTGGTTTCCTACGGCGGAACGCGGCACTGCGTCGGCGATCTTCAACTCGGCCCAGTATTTCGCCACGGTGTTGTTCGCGCCGTTGATGGGCTGGATCGTCTATCGCTTTGGCTGGCAGCACGTGTTTATCGTGATGGGCGTGATCGGCATTGTTTTCTCGCTGATCTGGCTGAAAGTTATCCACAGCCCGCGCCAGCATCCGATGATCAACGAGGCCGAGTTCAATCACATCGCCGCCAATGGCGCGATGGTCGATATGGATCAGGACAAGGGCAAGGGTAAGAAAACCGACGGGCCCAAGTGGGATTACATCCGCCAGCTTCTGACCAACCGCATGATGCTTGGCGTCTACCTGGGCCAGTATTGCATCAACGGTATCACCTACTTCTTCCTGACCTGGTTTCCGGTGTACCTGGTGCAGGAGCGTGGCATGACCATCCTCAAAGCCGGCTTCATTGCCTCGTTACCGGCGATCTGCGGCTTTATCGGCGGGGTGCTCGGCGGGGTGATTTCCGACTACCTGCTGCGCAAAGGCCATTCGCTGACCTTCGCACGCAAGGCGCCGATCATCGGTGGCCTGCTGATTTCCAGCAGCATCGTGGCGTGCAATTACGTGGACATCGAATGGATGGTGGTGGGCTTCATGGCCTTGGCCTTCTTCGGCAAAGGCGTTGGCGCATTGGGTTGGGCGGTGGTGTCCGACACCTCGCCGAAACAAATCGCCGGGCTCAGTGGCGGCTTATTCAACACCTTCGGTAACCTGGCGTCGATCACCACGCCGATTGTGATTGGCTACATCATCAGCACCACCGGCTCGTTCAAATGGGCGCTGGTGTTCGTCGGCGCCAACGCGCTGGTGGCGGTATTCAGCTACCTGGTGATTGTCGGCCCGATCAAGCGCGTGGTGCTCAAGGAGCCGCCCACCAAAGGCCCGGAGTTGACCAACCTTTCCCAAGCGCATTCCTGAGGTTCGTGTGATGCAGTTGATTGAACATGCTGACTCGCCGCGCTCGATCCGTTTGCACGAGCGCGACAATGTGGTGATCGTGGTGAACGATCAAGGGGTACCTGCCGGTACCGAGTTTCCCGACGGCCTGGTCACCGTGGATTTCATCCCGCAGAGCCACAAGGTGACCCTGGAAGACATCCCCGAGGGCGGCCAGATTATTCGCTACGGCCAGACCATCGGTTATGCCCTGGCGCCGATTCCGCGCGGCAGTTGGGTGCAGGAGGACCAGTTGCGCATGCCCACCGCACCGCCGCTGGACAGCTTGCCGCTGTCCACCGAGGTGCCTGAAACCCAGGCGCCCCTGGAGGGGTTTACCTTCGAGGGCTATCGCAATGCAGACGGCACCGTGGGCACGCGCAATATCCTCGGCATTACCACCACCGTGCAATGCGTTACCGGCGTGCTGGACCATGCGGTCAAGCGCATCAAGGACGAGTTGCTGCCCCAGTACCCGCATGTCGATGATGTGGTGGCGCTGACCCACAGCTACGGCTGCGGCGTGGCGATTACGGCGACGGATGCCTATATCCCCATCCGCACCGTGCGCAACCTGGCGCGCAACCCCAACCTGGGCGGCGAGGCCTTGGTGATCAGCCTGGGCTGCGAAAAGCTTCAGGCAGGGCAGGTGATGCACGATAACGACAGCTCCGTGGACCTGAGCGAGCCATGGCTGTATCGCTTGCAGGATTCCAGCCACGGCTTTACTGAAATGATCGAGCAGATCATGGCCCTGGCCGACGTGCGCTTGAAAAAACTCAACCAGCGTCGCCGCGAAACCGTGCCGGCCTCCGAGTTGATCCTGGGCATGCAGTGCGGCGGCAGCGATGCGTTTTCCGGCATCACCGCCAACCCGGCGCTGGGGTATGCCTCGGATCTGTTACTGCGTGCCGGCGCGACGGTGATGTTTTCCGAAGTGACTGAAGTGCGCGATGCGATTTACCTGCTGACCTCACGCGCGCAGAACCAGGACGTCGCCCGCGAGCTGGTCAGGGAAATGGACTGGTACGACCGTTACCTGGCCAAGGGCGAGGCAGACCGCAGCGCCAATACCACGCCGGGTAACAAGAAGGGCGGGCTGTCGAATATTGTCGAAAAGTCGTTGGGCTCCATCGTCAAATCCGGCAGCAGTGCCATCAACGGCGTGCTTGGCCCTGGTGAGCGCTTCAAGGAAAAGGGCCTGATCTTTTGCGCCACACCGGCCAGTGATTTTGTCTGCGGCACCTTGCAACTGGCGGCGGGGATGAACCTGCACGTGTTCACCACCGGGCGCGGCACGCCGTATGGGCTGGCGATGGCGCCGGTGGTGAAGGTCTCCACCCGCACCGAGCTGGCCCAGCGTTGGCCGGACCTGATCGATATCGACGCCGGGCGCATTGCCACGGGGCGGGCGAGTATCGAGGAGCTGGGTTGGGAGCTGTTCCACTTCTATCTGGATGTGGCCAGCGGCAAGAAGCAGACCTGGGCAGAGCGGCATAAGCTGCATAACGACATCACGCTGTTCAACCCGGCGCCGATTACCTGAAACCAGGCGCTAACCTGTGGGAGCTGGCTTGCCTGCGATAGCGGTGCATCAATTATGAGTGCATCGGCTGACATATCGCCATCGCAGGCAAGCCAGCTCCCACATTTGAATGGCGTTGCCCACACGAACCCGCTCGGACTGGCTTATCATTAGCCAACTAACGACGCCCACCAAGGTTCTCCCCGGCATGCTGGCAATCTTCCTCACCACCCTCACCATCACCGCGCCGGTGTTTGCCATGCTGTTCCTGGGCGTGTTTCTAAAGCGCATCAACTGGATCAATGACAACTTTATCCACACCGCATCGTCCCTGGTGTTCAACGTCGCCATGCCGGCGCTGCTGTTCCTTGGCATTCTGCATGCCGACCTGCACTCGGCGCTCAAGCCGGGGTTGCTGATCTACTTTTGCGTCGCCACCCTGGTGAGCTTTGCCATGGCCTGGGGCTGGGCAATCTTTCGTTGCAAGCGCGAAGACCGAGGCATCTACGCCCAAGGCGCGTTTCGTGGCAATAACGGGGTCATCGGCCTGGCGCTGGCGGCCAGTATGTACGGCGACTACGGTATATCGCTGGGCGCGATCCTCGCCGCGCTGGTGATCCTCTTTTACAACACGCTGTCGACCATTGTGCTGGCGGTCTATAGCCCAGTGATCAAGTCCGACCCGTGGAGCATCTTCAAAAGCGTATTGGCCAACCCGCTGATTATCAGCGTGATCGTCGCCACGCCGTTCGCGTACTTCCAGATCGGCGTGCCCGGCTGGTTGGAGAAGTCCTTGCAGTACCTGTCGGACACCACGCTGCCGTTGGCGTTGATTTGCATCGGCGGCACCTTGTCCATGGCCGCGCTGCGCAAGAGCGGCAACATGGCGTTGAGCGCGAGCCTGATGAAGATGATCTGGCTACCAGTGATCGCCACGTTGGGCGCTTGGTTGCTGGGGTTCCGGGGGCCGGAGTTGGGGATTCTGTTTCTGTATTTCGGCGCGCCCACGGCCGCCGCGAGCTTTGTAATGGCCAGGGCGGCGGAGGGTAATCATGAGTTGGCGGCCGCGATTATCGTGATCACCACGTTGATGGCGGCGGTGACCACGAATATCGGGATTTTTGTGTTGCAGGCGGGTGGTTGGATCTGAAATAGGCGGGCAGCTTGAGGCCCCATCGCAGCGATGCGGCGACCCGACAAGCCAGCTCCCACATGTGGATGTGTGAATACACTCAAGTGTGGGAGCTGGCTTGCCTGCGATAACTATCTGGCAGTCACTGCTGATCCGCCTGATACGCCTCAATCACTTCCTGCGCCGCCCGAAACGCATCAATCGCCGCCGGCACCCCGGCATACACCGCGCAATGCAGCAGCGCTTCGCGGATCTCCTCCACCGTACAGCCATTATTCAGTGCACCGCGCACATGGCCCTTGAGTTCCTGCGGGCACTTGAGGGCGGTGAGGGCGGCGAGGGTGATCAGGCTGCGGGTCTTGAGCGGCAAACCCTCGCGGTTCCAGACGCTGCCCCACGCGTGCTCGTTGACGAAGTCCTGCAGCGGCTGGGTGAACGCCGTGGCATTGCCCAGGGCGCGGTCGACGAACGCATCGCCCATGACCTGGCGACGTACTTCAACCCCGGGTTTTTTCTGATCGGTCATTGCGATTCCCTCTTGTGTTGGCGGTGCCAGGCGCGCAGTGAGGTGAACAACAGCAAAACCACTAACGCTGGCAGGACGTAATACAGCATCAATTGTTCAAGCTTGTTGGCCAGCGGCATGCCCGTGGTGAAGGCCATGACATGCAGCCCGTACGCCAGGTACAGCCCCAGCAGCACCAGCCCTTCGATACGTGTTACCCGATAGCCGGTATAGAACACCGGCAGGCACAGAATGATGGCGCCGAGCATCACCGGTAAATCGAAGTCCAGGGCGTTGGGTGATACCGAAAGCGGTGTCGGCGCCACCAGTGCGGTAAAACCCAGCACGCCGAGCAGGTTGAACAGGTTGCTGCCGATCACGTTGCCTACGGCAATCTCCCGTTCGCCACGCAACGCGGCGATCAGCGACGTGGCAAGGCACGGCAGCGAGGTGCCGACGCCGATCAACGTGAGGCCGATGACGCGCTCCGACAATCCGAGATCGCCCGCCACCTCCACCGCTGCGCCGAGCAACAAATGCCCGGCCAGCACCAGCACCAGCAAACCGCCGAGCATCAGCAGCACACTGCTCAGCCATGGCGCCTTCGCCACGGTGTCCAGAGTGCGCGGGCGGCGGGAATGACGTGTCTGGTAATGCAATACGCCTAGGTAGGCCACCAGCGCCACCAGCAGCACGGCGCCATCGAAGGGCGTCAGCATTTCATTGGCGGCGAGGATAAACACCAGCAGGCCGGCGACGATCATCACCGGGATATCCACGCGCACCAGCTGCCGCGAGACCCGCAGCGGAATGATCAGTGCGGACAAACCCAGGGTCACAAGGATATTGAAGATGCTGCTGCCGATGACGCTGCCTACGGCAATGTCCGTGTTGCCGGCCAGCGTGGCCTGAAGACTGACGGTCATCTGTGGCGCACTGCTGCCGAAGGCGACGATGCTCAAGCCGATGATCAGTGGCCGCACCTTGAGGCTCGCCGCCAGGCGTACCGCGGCGCGTACCAGGATTTCAGCGCCGATGATCAGCAAGATCAGGCCGCCCACCAGTTCGAGCAGGCTCCAGGGTGAGAGGGCGTTCAATCCGAAAATGCTCAAGGCTGCCTCGATCAGTTGTTCAGGGCTTGCACGCGTACCCGTGCGGTACCGCTGCGCAGCATGCGCAACTGCTCGGCAGCCTTGCGTGAAAGGTCGATCAGGCGCCCACGGGTATGCGGGCCGCGATCAGTGATACGCACCACGACAGAACGGTTGTTGTCGAGGTTGGTCACCTTGACCTGGGTGCCGAAGGGCAGGCGCCGATGGGCGGCGGTCAAGGCGTTCTGGTTGAAAGGTTCACCGCTGGCGGTTTTCTTGCCATGGTGCTTGGCGCCGTAATAAGACGCGGTGCCGGTTTCGTCGTAGCCGTTGGGGTCGATGAGGCCGCTGGCGCAACCGGCCAGCAGGGAGGACAGGGCCAGGAGGCCGAGTAGACGCTTCATTTCAAGATGTCCCCGTTGGATCGTTCCCACGCTCTGCGTGGGAATGCAGCTGGTGACGCTACGCGTCACAAAAGCGGACGCGGAGCGTCCCGTGAGACGTTCCCACGCAGAGCGTGGGAACGATCATGGATCAGCCTTCGAGCTTGCTTTTGAGCAGTTCGTTCACCTGTTGCGGGTTGGCTTTGCCCTTGGAGGCTTTCATCGCCTGGCCGACAAAGAAGCCGAACATCTTGCCGCGCTTGGCTTCGTCTGCCGCACGGTATTGCTCGACCTGCTCGGCATTGGCCGCGAGCATTTCATCGAGTACGGCCGAGATGGCGCCGCTGTCGGTGACTTGCTTGAGGCCACGCTTCTCGATGATCTCGTCGGCATTGCCTTCACCGGCGGCCATCGCTTCGAACACGGTCTTGGCAATTTTGCCGGAGATGGTGTTGTCCTTGATGCGCAGCAGCATGCCACCCAGTTGTTCGGCGGTGACCGGCGCTTCGTCGATTTCCAGGCCTTGTTTGTTCAACAGGCTGCCCAGCTCGACCATCACCCAGTTGGCCGCCAGCTTGGCGTCGCCGGCAATGCTCACGACTTTTTCGAAGTAGTTGGCTTGTTCACGGCTGGAGGCCAGGACGCTGGCATCGTAGACCGACAGGCCGAACTGCTCCTGGAAGCGCTCGCGTTTTTGCTGCGGCAGTTCCGGCAGGGTGGCGCGGATGTCATTGAGGAAGGAATCCTCCAGCACCACCGGCAACAGGTCCGGGTCGGGGAAGTAACGGTAGTCGTTGGCTTCCTCTTTGCTGCGCATGGCGCGGGTTTCGTCTTTGTTCGGATCGTACAGGCGCGTTTGCTGGATCACCTTGCCGCCGTCTTCGATCAGCTCGATCTGGCGACGTACTTCGCTGTTGATCGCCTTCTCGATGAAGCGGAACGAGTTAACGTTCTTGATCTCGCAGCGGGTGCCGAACTCGACCTGGCCCTTTGGGCGGATCGACACGTTGCAGTCGCAACGCAGCGAGCCTTCGGCCATGTTGCCGTCGCAGATGCCCAGGTAGCGCACCAGCGCGTGGATGGTCTTGACGTAGGCCACGGCTTCCTTGGCGCTGCGCATGTCCGGCTCGGACACGATCTCCAGCAGCGGCGTGCCAGCACGGTTCAGGTCGATACCGGTAGCGCCCGGGAATTCTTCGTGCAGGCTTTTGCCGGCGTCTTCTTCCAGGTGCGCACGGGTGACGCCGACGCGCTTGATGGTGCCGTCTTCCAGGGGAATGTCCAGGTGGCCCTTGCCGACAATCGGCAGTTCCATCTGGCTGATCTGGTAGCCCTTGGGCAGGTCCGGGTAGAAGTAGTTCTTGCGCGCAAACACGTTGTGCTGGCCGATCTCGGCGTCAATCGCCAAGCCGAACATCACGGCCATGCGCACCGCTTCGTGGTTCAGCACCGGCAGCACGCCGGGCATGCCCAAGTCGACCAGGCTGGCCTGGGTATTGGGTTCGGAGCCGAACGTGGTGGCGCTACCGGAGAAAATCTTCGATTGGGTGGCGAGCTGGGTATGAATCTCCAGCCCGATCACAACTTCCCATTGCATAGTGTTCTCCTCAGAAGCCGGTAGGGGTGCGGGTGTGCCAGTCGGTATTCAACTGGTACTGGTGCGCCACATTGAGCAGGCGGCCTTCCTGGAAATACGGGGCGAGCAATTGCACGCCCACCGGCAGGCCATCGACGAAACCTGCGGGCATGGACAAGCCCGGCAAGCCCGCGAGGTTGGCGGTGATGGTGTAGAGGTCTTCCAGGTACTCGGCGATCGGGTCGCCGGTCTTGGCGCCGATCTTCCACGCCAGGTTTGGCGCGGTCGGGCCGAGGATCACATCGACTTCTTCAAAGGCGGCCATGAAGTCGTTCTTGATCAGGCGACGGATTTTTTGCGCCTTGAGGTAGTACGCGTCGTAGTAGCCGGCGGACAGGGCATAAGCACCGACCATGATCCGGCGCTGCACTTCACTGCCGAAGCCTTCGCCGCGGGAGCGTTTGTACAGGTCGGTGAGGTCTTTCGGGTTCTCGCAGCGATAGCCGAAGCGCACGCCGTCGAAACGCGACAGATTGGAAGAGGCCTCTGCTGGCGCGATCACGTAGTAGGCGGGAATCGCGTGCTGGTTGTTCGGCAGGCTGATTTCCTTGATCACGGCGCCAAGCTTTTCGAGCTCTTTGATGCTGTTTTGCACCAGTTCGGCGATACGCGGGTCGAGGCCAGCGCTGAAGTATTCCTTCGGCACGCCGATGCGCAGGCCCTTGATCGAGGTGTTCAGGCTGGCGCTGTAGTCCGGCACTGGCTCGTCGATGCTGGTGGAGTCCTGTTTATCGAAGCCTGCCATGCCTTGTAACAATATTGCGCAGTCTTCAGCCGTGCGTGCCAGAGGGCCGCCCTGATCGAGACTTGAGGCGTAGGCGATCATGCCCCAGCGGGAAACGCGACCGTAGGTCGGCTTCAGGCCGGTTAGGTTGGTGAAGGCGGCTGGCTGGCGGATCGAACCGCCGGTATCGGTGGCGGTAGCGGCCGGCAGGAAGCGCGCGGCCACGGCCGCCGCCGAACCACCGGACGAACCACCCGGGACGTGTTCCAGGTTCCACGGGTTTTTCACCGCGCCGTAGTAGCTGGACTCGTTGGCCGAACCCATGGCGAATTCGTCCATGTTGGTCTTGCCAAGGGTCACGGCGCCGGCGGCGGCCAGCTTGGCGACCACAGTGGCGTCGTAGGGCGCCTTGAAGTTGTCGAGCATCTTCGAGCCGCAGCTGGTGCGAATGCCCTGGGTGCAGAACAGGTCCTTGTGGGCGATCGGTGCGCCGAGCAGCGCACCATTCTCACCGTTGGCGCGACGGGCGTCGGCGGCCTTGGCCTGGCTCAGGGCCAGCTCCTCGGTGAGGCTGATGAAGCTGTTGACCTTCGGATCGAGCGCGGCGATACGCGCCAGCAAGGTCTGGGTCAGCTCTTCGGAAGAAAACGATTTGTCGGCGAGACCGCGGGCGATCTCGGCCAGAGTCATGTGATGCATGAAAGGCTCTTTCCCTTTAGTCGATGACTTTCGGAACCAGGTACAGGCCGTTTTCGACCGCTGGCGCGATGGACTGGTAGGCCTCGCGATTATTGCGTTCGGTCACGACGTCTGCGCGCAGGCGCTGGCTGGCTTCCAGTGGGTGAGCCAGGGGCTCGATGCCGTCGGTATTCACGGCCTGCATTTGGTCGACCAGCCCGAGAATGCTGTTCAGGGCTGCGGTGGTCTGTGGAAGATCGGCATCATTAAGGCCAAGCGAGGCCAAATGTGCGATTTTTTCCACGTCGGAGCGTTCAAGCGCCATGGGATTCTCCAGTGGAAAACAGAACGGAGGGCGTCCGTGTGTTAGATTGTCGGAACACTACCGCATTTCTACGGTCATAAGGCCGCGATTGTGGGGGTTGGTGCACAGAAAGTCGGCCAATTTAGCACATTGGCGCCTTGCCCAAAATCCCTGTCGTTGTTAGAGTTTGCCGCACTTTTTTACCCACGCGTTGCCTAGGGTCCTTTCCCCATGTTCAAGAAACTGCGTGGCATGTTTTCCAGCGATCTCTCCATTGACCTGGGCACTGCCAACACCCTTATTTACGTGCGCGAGCGCGGAATCGTTCTGAATGAGCCATCGGTTGTGGCCATTCGGACCCATGGTAATCAGAAAAGTGTCGTTGCCGTTGGCACCGAGGCCAAGCGCATGCTCGGCCGTACACCAGGCAATATTGCTGCCATTCGTCCGATGAAGGATGGCGTGATCGCCGATTTCAGCGTCTGCGAAAAGATGCTGCAGTACTTCATCAACAAAGTTCACGAAAACAGTTTCCTGCAGCCCAGCCCTCGCGTGCTGATCTGCGTTCCGTGCAAGTCCACCCAGGTGGAGCGTCGTGCCATCCGTGAATCGGCCCTTGGCGCCGGTGCCCGTGAAGTATTCCTGATCGAAGAGCCGATGGCGGCTGCGATCGGTGCCGGCCTGCCGGTGGAAGAAGCGCGCGGTTCGATGGTGGTGGATATCGGTGGTGGTACTACCGAAATCGCCCTGATTTCCCTGAACGGTGTGGTGTATGCCGAATCCGTGCGCGTGGGCGGCGACCGCTTCGACGAAGCGATCATCACTTATGTGCGTCGTAACTACGGCAGCCTGATCGGCGAATCCACCGCCGAGCGCATCAAGCAGGAAATCGGCACCGCTTACCCAGGCGGCGAAGTGCGCGAAGTCGATGTGCGCGGTCGCAACCTGGCCGAAGGCGTTCCACGTGCCTTCACCCTGAACTCCAATGAAGTGCTGGAGGCTCTGCAAGAGTCCCTGGCCACCATCGTTCAGGCGGTGAAAAGTGCCCTGGAGCAATCGCCGCCGGAGCTGGCTTCCGATATCGCCGAGCGTGGCCTGGTACTGACCGGTGGTGGCGCCTTGTTGCGCGACCTCGACAAGTTGCTGGCCCAGGAAACCGGCCTGCCGGTGATCGTCGCCGAAGACCCGTTGACCTGCGTTGCCCGTGGCGGTGGTCGTGCGCTGGAAATGATGGATAAACACACCATGGACCTGCTCTCCAGCGAATAAGATTGCCTGGATGGTTCATGCTTCGTCGGCAGGCAGCACTTTGCAGTGCTGCCTGTTGGCGTTTATCTTCTTCAATCTGCATCCAGGCCGGTTTGATGCCGTATGAATAAAGAGAACATTTGCCTGGGAGGAGCGGCTTATTAAACCGCTTTTCGCCAAAGGCCCCTCATTGGGTGTGCGCTTATTGGTGCTGACCGTGCTTTCGGTCGCGCTGATGGTGGTCGATGCCCGCTTTGCACTGCTCAAGCCGGTGCGCAGCCAGATGTCGCTGGTGTTGATGCAGACCTACTGGATCACCGACCTGCCGCAACGTCTCTTCCAGGGCGTGTCCAGCCAATTTGGCAGCCGCACCGAACTGGTCGCCGAGAACGAAAAACTCAAGACTGAAAACCTGCTGTTGCAGGGGCGCATGCAAAAGCTGGCGGCCCTCACCGAGCAGAACGTTCGGCTGCGCGAGTTGCTCAATTCTTCCGCACTGGTCAACGAAAAGGTCGAGGTGGCCGAACTGATCGGCATGGACCCCAACCCCTTTACCCACCGCATCATCATCAACAAGGGTGAGCGCGACGGTGTGGTGCTTGGTCAGCCGGTGCTCGACGCCCGTGGCCTGATGGGCCAGGTGGTGGAGTTGATGCCCTACACCTCGCGGGTGCTGTTGCTGACGGACACGACCCATAGCATTCCGGTACAGGTCAACCGTAACGGTTTGCGCGCGATTGCCAGCGGCACCGGTAACCCGGAACGCCTGGAACTGCGCCATGTGGCCGACACCGCTGACATCAAGGAAGGCGACCTGTTGGTCAGCTCTGGCCTGGGCCAGCGCTTCCCGGCGGGTTATCCGGTGGCGACGGTCAAAGAGGTGATCCACGATTCCGGCCAGCCGTTCGCTATCGTTCGGGCGGTACCGACTGCCGCGCTGAACCGCAGCCGTTACCTGCTGCTGGTGTTCAGCGACAACCGCACCCCGGAAGAGCGCGCTAACGACGCTGCCCAGGCCCAGGAAGCGGAGGACCAGCAGAATGGCACCGCGCCTATCGTGCCGGCCACGGTGCCAAAACCTGCTTTTGTTGGTCCGCCTGCACCCGCGCCAGCCACGTCACCTGCACCGGCAGCACCTGTGGCAACGCCGGCCAAACCTGCCGCGCATAACGCGCGCCCAGCTAAACCGACCGCCGCTCCGGCCACCACACCGCAGAGGGGGGACTAATGGCGGGTACTCATTCACGCAATGGCTGGGTCGTCTGGCTGACCTTCGCCATCGGCTTGCTGCTCAGCGTTTCGCCGCTGCCGCAGTTCATGGAAATCCTGCGCCCGCTCTGGCTGGCCTTGTTGCTGGCGTTCTGGTCATTGAACCTGCCGCACAAGGTGGGCATGGTCACGGCCATGTGCCTGGGGTTGGCCGAAGATGTGCTGTATGGCACCTTGCTGGGCCAGAACGCGTTGATCCTGACACTGATTACCTTCCTGGTGCTGTCGTTGCAACAGCGCCTGCGCATGTTCCCGATGTGGCAGCAGTGCCTGGTGATCCTGGTGATCTTCGGCCTGGCGCAGTTGGTGCAACTGTGGCTGAGCGCCTTGACCGGCAACCGTCAGCCTACGCTGGCGTTGGTCTTGCCGGCGCTGGTCAGTGCATTGTTGTGGCCCTGGATCAGTTTTGGCCTGCGCGGGCTGCGTCGGCGCTATAAAATCAATTGAATGGTTGCGAGGCTCTGCCTGGTTATCGAACTCAACAGGGAGAGGCTGCAATGAATTCGCTTTACCTGGCCTCGGGCTCCCCGCGGCGACGTGAGCTGTTGACCCAGATCGGTGTGCCCTTCACCGTGGTCAGCGCCGCTATTGATGAAACCCCTCTTGCCAACGAGCCTGCCGTTGCCTATGTCGAGCGCCTTGCGCGCGGCAAGGCGACGGCGGGTTTTATTGCGCTTGGCCAAACCCTGGGCGCCTGTGTATTGGGGGCCGATACGGCTGTGATCGTGGATGGCCAGATCCTGGGCAAGCCCGTTGACCAGGCCGATGCGCTGGCGATGCTGTTGGCACTTTCCGGTCGAGAACATGAAGTGCTCACCGCCATTGCCCTGACTGACGGCCAGCGTTGCGAAACCCGATGTGTAAGCAGTCGTGTACGTTTTCGCGAGGTGTCTGTTCAGGAGGCTACCGCCTACTGGCACAGTGGTGAACCGCAGGACAAGGCCGGCGGCTATGCTATCCAGGGGTTGGGTTCGGTGTTCGTTGCCGGGCTCAATGGCAGTTATTCCGCGGTGGTGGGCCTGCCTGTGTGCGAAACCGCGCAACTCCTGGCGCAATTCGGCATACCCTGTTGGCAAAACCTTACCGTGTGCTGAACGCCGTATTCCAGCGCCAAGCCTTAAGCGACCGGTCACTATTGTGAAAACGCCTGAACGAGACCCAGCCATGAGTGAAGAGATTCTGATCAATATCACGCCGATGGAATCGCGCGTGGCGGTGGTAGAGAACGGTGTTCTGCAAGAAGTGCATGTCGAACGCACCCAAAAGCGCGGGATCGTCGGCAATATCTACAAAGGCAAGGTGGTGCGCGTATTGCCGGGCATGCAGGCGGCCTTCGTCGACATCGGCCTGGACCGTGCAGCGTTTATCCATGCCTCGGAAATTTCCCTGCGCGAGGGCCCTGCGGTGGAAAGCATCAGCGCTCTGGTGCACGAGGGCCAGAGCCTGGTGGTGCAAGTCACCAAGGACCCTATCGGTTCCAAGGGCGCCCGCTTGACCACCCAGTTGTCGATTCCCTCGCGCTACCTGGTGTACATGCCGCGCACTGCCCATGTGGGCATTTCCCTGAAGATCGAAGATGAAGCCGAGCGCGAGCGCCTGAAGAAGGTGGTCAGCGACTGCGTCGCCGCCGAGGGCATCAAGGAAGCGGGTGGGTTTATCCTGCGCACCGCCGCAGAAGGCGCTGGCGCTGACGAGATCCTCATGGATATTCGCTACCTGCGGCGCCTGTGGGATCAGATCGACGCGCAGATCAAGACCATCGGCGCGCCCAGCGTCATCTATGAAGACCTTGGCCTGGCGCTGCGCACGCTGCGCGACCTGGTCAGCCCGAAGATCGAGAAAATTCGCATCGACTCGCGGGAAACCTTCCAGCGCACCACGCAATTTGTCGCTGAGTTGATGCCAGAAATCGCCGATCGCCTGGAACACTACCCCGGCGAGCGGCCGATATTCGACCTGTATGGCGTCGAAGACGAAATCCAGAAAGCCCTGGAACGCAAGGTGCCACTCAAGTCCGGCGGCTACCTGGTGGTAGACCCGGCAGAAGCCATGACCACCATCGACGTCAATACCGGCGCATTCGTGGGCCATCGCAACCTTGAAGAGACCATCTTCAAGACCAATCTCGAGGCGGCTACCGCTATTGCCCGCCAACTGCGCCTGCGCAACCTGGGCGGCATCATCATCATCGACTTCATCGACATGGAAGATGAAGAGCACCAGCGCCAGGTGCTGCGTACGCTTGAGAAGCAACTGGAGCGCGATCACGCCAAGACCAACATCATCGGCATCACCGAGTTGGGCCTGGTGCAGATGACTCGCAAGCGCACGCGCGAAAGCCTGGAACAGGTCCTGTGCGAGCCGTGCAGCAGTTGCCAGGGGCGCGGCAAACTGAAGACCCCGGAAACGGTTTGCTACGAGATTTTCCGCGAGATCCTGCGGGAGGCACGCGCCTATCAGGCCGAAGGTTATAGAGTACTTGCCAATCAGAAAGTGGTGGATCGCCTGCTGGACGAAGAGTCCGGTAACGTCGCCGAACTGGAAAGTTTTATCGGTCGCACGATTCGCTTCCAGGTCGAAACCATGTATTCCCAGGAACAATACGACGTGGTGTTGCTCTGATCCCCAACTGTGCACTTTCTTCGAGACCGGCAGACCTTGATCTGCCGTCCGCTAACTGTTTTTTGAGGGTCGCCTGACATGGAGCGTCTGATACGCTTTTTTGCCGCTTTGACCCGTTGGGGCCTGGGCCTGTGTGCGTTGTCGCTGGTATTGGCGGCGGTGTATGTGAGCCTGGGGCGCGAACTCACCCCGCTGGTGGCTGAATACCGCGCCGAAGTCGAGGCCAAGGCCCAGGCTGCGCTGGATACGCCGCTGCATATCGGTAGTCTTGAAGGCCGTTGGAGCGGGTTTGCCCCGGTATTGCTGGCCCACGACGTCATGGTCGGCGAGGGCAGCAGTGCCTTGCGCCTGGACCAGGTGGAAGTGGTGCCGGATATGTGGGCCAGCCTGATGGCCCGCGAAGTGCGTATCGCCCATCTGCAAGTCAGTGGCTTGCAACTGAGTGTCAAGGAGAACCAGGACGGCCGCTGGACCCTGCAAGGCTTGCCGGTGCAGGACGACCAGCCGTTGGACCCGCAACAACTGCTGACGCGCATGCAAATGGTCAAGCGCGTGTCGGTGCTGGACAGCCAGGTGACCCTGCAACCCTTCGACCAGGCACCAGTGACCGTGACCTATGTGGGCCTGAGCCTGCATACCGGCATGAGCCAGCAGCGTCTGGATGCTCGCCTGACATTGCCCGATGGCCAACCGTTGGCGGTCAGCCTGCGCAGCCGCATTCGCGCCAGTCAGTGGAAAGACGCTGAGGTCGATGCCTACCTGAGCCTGCCGCAAAGCGACTGGGCCAAGTGGATTCCCGCCAGGCTGACCCAGCAATGGAAGCTGACGCAATTGAAGGCCGGCGGTGAGTTTTGGCTCAGTTGGGCCAAAGGCACGGTGCAAAGCGCGGCGGTACGCCTCAATTCGCCCCAAGTGAAGGGCAGCTACGCCGACCGTAAGCCGGTGCACCTTGAAAACCTGGCCCTGACCGCCTACCTGCAACGCAGTGACACTGGCCTCAAGGTGCTGTTTGATTCCCTGGCGATGAACATTGGCGAAACCCGCTGGGAATCGCGCCTGCAATTGCAGCAAAACCTGGCGACCGACAAAGAACAGGAGGTGTGGAAATTGCAGGCCGACCGTCTCGACCTGGCCCCCATTACCCCGCTGCTCAACGCCTTGGCGCCGCTGCCGGACGGTTTCGCCAAGGCCGTCGAACACCTCAAAGCCACTGGCCTGTTACGCAATGTGCTGGTGGACTTCCGACCGCAAGACACCACCGACCGAAAACTCAGTTTTGCCGCCAACCTGGAACGTGTCGGCTTCGATGCCTACTTTGGCGCGCCAGCCGCACGCAATGTGTCCGGCAGCATCAGTGGCGACCTGGGCCAGGGCGAGTTGCGCATGGACAGCAAGGACTTTTCCTTGCATTTGTATCCGATCTTCGCCAAGCCGTGGCAGTACATCCAGGCCAATGCACGCCTGACCTGGAAGCTGGACAAGCAAGGCTTCACCCTGATCGCCCCATATATCAAGGTACTGGGCGAGGAAGGCAAGGTGGCGGCGGACTTCCTGATTCGCCTGCATTTCGACCACAGCCAGGAAGACTACATGGACCTGCGGGTCGGCATGGTCGATGGCGATGGCCGTTTCACCCCCAAGTACCTGCCCGCCGTGTTGAGCCCGGCGCTGGATGAGTGGTTGCGCACGGCGATCCTCAAGGGCGCGGTGGACGAAGGCTTCTTCCAGTACCAGGGTTCGCTCAGCCACAATGCACTGCCCGCGTCGCGCAATATCAGCCTGTTCTTCAAGGTGCATGATGCCGAACTCGCCTTCCAGCCGGGCTGGCCGCACGTGAACAAGGTCAATGGCGAAGTGTTTGTCGAGGAGAGCGGCGTACGCATTCTGGCGAGCAAGGGCCAATTGCTCGACACCCAGGTCAAGGATGTCTACGTCAATATCCCCCACGCCCCAGCGGGCGGGGACAGTCATCTGCTGCTCACGGGCGGGTTCTCCGGCGGTTTGGGCGACGGCCTCAAGATCCTTCAAGAAGCCCCGATTGGCACGGCGTCTACGTTCGCTGGCTGGAAAGGCGAGGGCGACCTGCAAGGTAGCCTGGACCTGGACGTACCGCTGGCCAAAGGCACTGAGCCCAAGATCGTGGTGGACTTCAAGACCGACAAAGCGCGCCTGCAATTGGCGGAACCGCCGCTGGACCTGACCCAGCTCAAGGGCGATTTTCGCTTCGACAGCGCCAAGGGCCTGAGCGGGCAGAAGATCTCGGCCCAGGCGTTCGACCGCCCCATCACGGCGCAGATCTTTGCCGAAGGCAAACCGGGCAATATCAGCACGCGGGTGACTGCCAATGGCCAGGTCACCGTCAAGCGCCTTACGGACTGGTTGAAAATCAGCCAGCCGTTGCCGGTCTCCGGCGATATTCCCTACCAGTTGCAAGTGATCCTCGACGGCGCGGACAGCCAGTTGATGGTCAATTCCAACCTCAAGGGTGTCGCGGTGGACCTGCCGGCACCGTTCGGCATGCCGGCCAGCCAGGGACGTGACAGCACCTTCCGCATGACTTTGCAGGGCGCTGAACGCCGTTACTGGTTTGATTACGGCGAGCTGGCTAACTTCACCTTTGCTGCGCCGCCGGACAAGTTCAATGATGGCCGCGGCGAATTGTTCCTCGGCGATGGTGATGCCGTGTTGCCCGGTGCCAAAGGCCTGCGCATTCGTGGCGTGCTGTCGGAACTGGATATCGATCCCTGGAAGAAACTCGTGGATCGCTACGCGGGCAATGATCCAGGTGGCAACGCCAAGCAACTGCTCAGCGGTGCGGACTTCAAAGTGGGCAAGCTGACCGGGTTTGGTACCCAGTTTGACCAGGTCAGCTTGCAGCTCGATCGCAAACCAGCGGCCTGGGGCCTGCAACTCGATAGCCAGCAAGCCAAGGGCGCGGTGAACCTGCCGGACGCCAAAGGCGCGCCGATTGCGGTCAACCTCAAGTATGTGAAATTGCCTGCGCCAGACCCGACCGCGCAGGCGGACGAAAACGCGCCGGACCCGCTGGCCGATATCGACCCAAAAAGCATTCCGGCACTGGATATTGCCGTCGACCAGCTGTTCCAGGGCTCGGACCTGATCGGGGCCTGGTCGCTGAGAATCCGCCCGACCGCCAAGGGCCTGGCCTTCAATAACCTCGACCTTGGCCTCAAGGGCATGCTGCTCAAGGGCGCTGGGGGTTGGGAAGGTGCGCCAGGCGCCAGCAGCAGTTGGTACAAGGGCCGCCTCGATGGGCGCAACATTGCCGACGTGCTCAAGGGCTGGGGTTTTGCGCCTACGGTGACCAGCGAAGACTTTCATCTGGACGTCGATGGCCGCTGGCCGGGCTCGCCTGCCTGGGTCGGGCCCAAGCGGTTTTCCGGCAGCCTGGATGCCGCGTTCCGTAAAGGTCAGTTCGTCGAAGTGGAGGGCGGGGCCCAGGCATTGCGAGTGTTTGGCCTGCTTAACTTCAACTCCATTGGCCGGCGTTTGCGTTTGGACTTTTCCGACTTGTTCGGCAAGGGCTTGAGCTACGACAGGGTCAAGGGCTTGTTGGCCGCCAGTAATGGCGTGTTCGTGACCCGCGAGCCCATCACCATGACCGGGCCTTCCACCAATCTGGAGCTTAACGGCACCCTGGATCTGGTTGCCGATCGCGTCGACGCCAAATTGCTGGTCACCTTGCCTGTGACCAACAACCTGCCGATTGCGGCGCTGATTGTCGGTGCGCCGGCCATTGGTGGTGCGCTGTTTTTGATCGACAAGCTGATCGGTGACCGGGTTTCGCGCTTCGCCAGTGTGCAATACAAGGTGCAAGGCCCCTGGAAGGATCCAAAAATCACCTTCGACAAGCCATTTGAAAAGCCAAACTGAGAGCCTGTGGAGTAGCATGGCCCCATGCCCTGTATGGAGTGTCGGCCCATGTCCTTTGCGGTAATTCAAATGGTCAGCCAGAGTGACGTGCTGGCCAACCTCGCCCAGGCGCGTCGCCTGCTGGAGCAGGCGGCGGCCGATGGCGCGAAACTCGCGGTGCTGCCAGAGAATTTCGCCGCCATGGGGCGCCGCGATGTGGCCGACATTGGCCGCGCCGAGGCGTTGGGGCAAGGCCCTGTGCTGCCCTGGTTGAAACAGGCCGCCCGCGACCTCACCTTATGGATAGTGGCCGGCACCTTGCCGCTGCCACCCAAGGACCAGCCCCACGCCAAACCCAATGCTTGCTCGCTGCTGATCAACGATCAGGGTGAAATAGTCGCTCGCTACGACAAACTCCACCTGTTTGATGTGGACGTAGCGGATGCTCGCGGTCGTTATCGCGAATCTGACGACTATGCTTTCGGTAACCAGGTGGTGGTGGCGGATACGCCGGTGGGCCGTGTGGGGTTAACGGTGTGCTACGACCTGCGGTTCCCCGAGCTGTACAGCGAGTTACGTGCGGCGGGGGCTGAACTGATTACCGCGCCCTCGGCCTTCACGGCAGTGACCGGGGCTGCGCATTGGGATGTGCTGATTCGCGCACGTGCCATCGAAACCCAGTGCTACCTGCTGGCAGCTGCCCAGGGCGGTGTGCACCCAGGCCCACGGGAAACCTTTGGCCACGCGGCGATTGTCGACCCTTGGGGCCGAGTGCTGGCGCAACAGGATCAAGGCGAGGCGGTGTTACTGGCCGAACGCGATAGCAGTGAACAGGCGTCGATACGGGCGCGCATGCCGGTGGCCAATCACCGGCGCTTTTTCTCGCAGGGCGCGCAGCGGCCTGCTTCAGAACGATGAATTTAAGGCCAAACCTATGAGCGAGTTGTTGTCCTCAGTCAGTGATCATCTCCTGGCACCCGGTGGCGTGACCATCGAAAGCCTGCAAACCGTGCTGGGTGATCTGGCCGGGCCGGGTATCGATGCGGCTGACCTGTATTTCCAGGGGCAGATTTCCGAGTCCTGGGCGCTGGAAGATGGGATCGTCAAGGAAGGCAGTTTCAACCTTGACCAGGGCGTAGGCGTTCGCGCGCAATCGGGTGAGAAAACCGGCTTTGCCTACAGCAATGCGATCACCCTGGAGGCCCTAGGCCTGGCGGCGCGTGCCGCCCGTTCGATTTCCCGTGCCGGGCAGAATGGCACGGTGCAGGCGTTCAGTACCCAGGACGTGGCGCAGTTGTATGCGCCGGATAACCCCTTGGAAGTGATCAGCCGTGCGGAAAAGGTCGAGCTGCTCAAGCGAATCGACGCAGCCACCCGCGCCTTGGACCCGCGTATCCAGCAAGTGACCGTGAGCATGGCGGGCGTGTGGGAGCGCATCCTCGTGGCGTCCACAGACGGTGGGCTGGCGGCGGATGTACGGCCGCTGGTGCGTTTCAATGTGAGTGTGATCGTCGAACAGAACGGGCGCCGCGAGCGCGGTGCCCATGGCGGCGGCGGGCGCACCGACTACCGTTATTTCCTCGCTGACGACCGTGCCATGGGCTATGCCCGTGAGGCGCTGCGCCAGGCATTGGTCAACCTGGAAGCGATTCCGGCACCCGCCGGCACCTTGCCGGTGGTGCTGGGCTCGGGTTGGTCTGGCGTGTTGCTCCACGAAGCCGTGGGCCATGGCCTGGAAGGCGATTTCAACCGCAAGGGCAGTTCCGCCTACAGTGGGCGCATGGGCGAAATGGTTGCGTCCAAGCTGTGCACCATTGTCGATGACGGCACCCTCGCCGGCCGCCGTGGTTCGCTGAGTGTCGATGACGAAGGCACGCCGACCGAATGCACCACCCTGATCGAGAACGGCGTGCTCAAGGGCTACATGCAAGACAAGCTCAACGCCCGCCTGATGGGCGTGGCGCGCACCGGTAATGGTCGTCGTGAATCCTATGCGCATCTACCAATGCCGCGCATGACCAACACCTACATGCTCGGTGGCCAAAGCGATCCGGCAGAAATCATTGCCTCGGTAAAACGCGGTATCTACTGCGCCAACCTCGGCGGCGGCCAGGTGGACATCACCAGCGGCAAGTTCGTGTTCTCCACCAGCGAGGCGTACCTGATCGAAGACGGCAAGATTACCGCGCCGGTCAAAGGGGCGACGCTGATTGGTAACGGCCCGGAAGCCATGAGCAAGGTGTCGATGGTCGGTAACGACCTGTCGCTGGACAGCGGGGTGGGCACGTGCGGCAAGGATGGGCAGTCGGTGCCGGTAGGTGTCGGCCAGCCAACCTTGAAAATTGATGCGATCACCGTGGGTGGTACGGGATCGTAGGAACGCAAGCTTCGGGTGGCGAAGACCGCCACCCGGGGAAGAGGATCAGCGCAGGCCGCGTTGAGTCTCGTCCAGCTCACGGATGTATTTGAAGATTTTACGGCTGGTGGCCGGCACCTTGTTATGCGCCAGCTCGTGCTGGGCCTGACGGATCAGGGAGCGCAATTGCTGGCGGTCCGCGTCCGGGTAGTCCAGTACGAATTTCTCCAGCACCGCGTCATCGCCCGAGATCAGGCGGTCACGCCAACGTTCCAGGTTGTGGAAGCGTTCGTTGTACTGGCGAGTGGAGGCATCGGTTTGATCGAGCAAAGTCAGAATGGCGTCAATGTCTTGGTCGCGCATCAGTTTGCCGATAAACGAGATGTGCCGTTTACGCGCGATATTCGCGGTGTGCTTGGGCGCATCCGCCAGGGCCCGACGCATTTCGTCGGTCAGTGGCAGTTTGGCGACCAAATCCTTTTTGAGCGTTGTAAGGCGCTCGCCAAGGTCAACCAGAGCATGCAGCTCACGTTTGACCTGGGTTTTGCTTTTCTCCCCATCGAGGGAGTCGTCGTAAGAATCAACCATGGTGGCAGTCCGCAAAGAAACGCCGCCATGATAACCAGTCGGGGGCCGCTTGTCCGGCCCGGTCGCTCGATGGCCATTACCGAAAGCAGAATTTGAGTGGAGAAAACCATGAGTGCAGCCCAAAGCGTCGGTCCACAAGCGTTACCGGCCCTGCAGGAACAAGTCGAGCAGATCCTTGCCGAGGCCAAGCGCCAGGGGGCCAGCGCCTGTGAAGTGGCGGTGTCGCTGGAGCAAGGGTTGTCGACTTCGGTGCGCCAGCGGGAAGTGGAAACGGTTGAATTCAATCGCGACCAAGGGTTTGGCATTACCTTGTATGCGGGCCAGCGAAAAGGCTCGGCCAGCACTTCCGCCAGTGGCCCTGAGGCGATTCGCGAGACCGTCGCCGCAGCACTGGCGATTGCCAAGCACACCTCCGAGGATGAAAGCTCGGGCCTGGCCGACAAGGCGTTGATGGCCAAGGATGTGCAGGATTTTGACCTGTTCCACGCCTGGGATATCACGCCTGAGCAAGCCATCGAGCTGGCGCTGACCTGCGAAGCGGCAGCCTTCGATGCCGATGCCCGCATCAAGAATGCGGACGGCACCACCTTGAGTACCCATCAGGGTTGCCGCGTCTACGGCAACAGCCATGGCTTTATCGGTGGCTATGCGTCCACGCGTCACAGCCTCAGTTGCGTGATGATCGCCGAAGCCAACGGGCAGATGCAGCGTGATTACTGGTATGACGTAAACCGCCAAGGCGATTTACTGGCAGACCCTGCAAGCATTGGCCTGCGTGCGGCGCAACGGGCTGCGAGCCGCCTGGGCGCGCGCCCGGTGCCGACCTGCGAAGTGCCTGTGCTGTTTTCCGCAGAGCTGGCCGGTGGTTTATTCGGCAGCTTCCTCGGCGCGATTTCCGGTGGCAACCTGTATCGCAAGTCTTCGTTCCTGGAAGGCGCCATCGGCCAGAAGCTGTTCCCTGAGTGGCTGACCATCGACGAGCGCCCGCATCTGATGCGCGCGATGGGCAGTTCGTCGTTCGACGGCGATGGCCTGGCGACCTATGCCAAGCCGTTTGTCGAGCAAGGTGAGCTGGTGTCCTATGTGCTGGGCACTTATGCCGGTCGCAAGCTGGGCCTGCCAAGCACCGCTAACGCAGGCGGCGTGCATAACCTGTTCGTGACCCACGGTGATGAAGACCAGGCGGCGTTGTTGCGGCGGATGGGGCGTGGGTTGCTGGTGACTGAATTGATGGGCCATGGCCTGAACATGGTCACCGGTGACTACTCGCGTGGTGCGGCGGGCTTCTGGGTGGAGAATGGCGAGATTCAGTTCGCCGTCCAGGAAGTGACCATCGCGGGCAATATGCGCGATATGTTCAAGCAGATCGTTGCCGTGGGTAACGACCTTGAACTGCGCAGCAATATCCGCACGGGTTCGGTGCTTATTGAACGCATGACGGTCGCTGGCAGCTAATCCCTCCCGCACGTTCTGAAAGGCGCGCCATCGCAAAGATGGCGCGCCTTTTTTATTGCGCCTCTTTTGACAGGATTAATGGGTCACTCTTGTTTTGATTCTCAATATCATTTAATAATAAATATCATTACCGAATGAGTGTGTCTCATGAGTTCTGTCTTGCATGAGGATCCCTATCTGGAAAGCTGGCGTTGGATGAGCCGCCAGATTCGCTGTGGCCTGGATCCCAATGAACCCCGCCTGATTGAGCATTACCTGAACGAAGGTCGGTACCTGGCGTGTTGCACCGCAACCCATCCGTGGACCATCGCTGAAACCTCATTTCGTTTGTTGATCGACACCGCCGCTGATGTCGCCTTGCCCTGGCATTGGCGCTCCCTGTGCCTGGACCAGGCCTGGCGACCACTGCGCGACCTGGAAAAACTCTCCCACTGTGCCTGCCGCCTCAAGCGCTGGCAGACCTTTGCCTGGCAATTGGCGAGCTGCGAATTACTGCCTTCGATTTCCGTTTCTGACTTGGTGCAAGGATCTAATGATGAGTAACACCCGTATCGAACGCGACAGCATGGGCGAACTGCATGTGCCGCAAGAAGCTTTGTATGGCGCACAAACACAGCGTGCGGTGAACAACTTTCCGATCAGTCATCAACCCATGCCGGCGCAATTCATCCGCGCCCTGATCCTGGCCAAGACCGCCGCCGCGAGGGTCAACGTCGACCTCAAGCAAATCAGCGAAGGGCAGGGCAAGGCCATTGTCGATGCCGCCCAAGGCCTGCTGGAAGGCGACTACATGCAACACTTCCCGGTGGATATCTTCCAGACCGGCTCCGGCACCAGCTCCAACATGAACGCCAATGAAGTGATCGCGACGCTTGCCAGCCGTTTGCTGGGCGAGGCGGTTAACCCCAACGATCATGTGAATTGCGGCCAGAGCAGCAACGACATCATCCCCACCACCATCCACGTCAGTGCCGCGTTGGTGCTGCATGAGCAAACGCTGCCGGCCCTGCTGCATCTGGTGCAGGTCATCGAGCAAAAAGCCGAGGCAGTTCACCCGTTCATCAAGACCGGCCGCACGCATTTGATGGACGCCATGCCGGTGCGCATGAGCCAGGTGCTCAACGGCTGGGCGCAGCAGCTCAAGGCCAATATCGGCCACTTGCAGGACCTGCTGCCGGCGCTGCAAGCACTGGCACAGGGCGGCACGGCGGTCGGTACCGGGATCAACGCGCACCCCGAGTTTGCCGGGCGCTTCAGCCAGCAACTGAGCCTGTTGACCGGAGTGAAGTTCACCCCTGGCAAGAACCTGTTCGCGCTGATTGGCTCCCAGGACACCGCCGTTGCAGTCTCTGGCCAGTTGAAAGCCACGGCGGTGTCACTGATGAAGATCGCCAATGACCTGCGCTGGATGAACTCCGGCCCATTGGCTGGCCTCGGTGAAATCGAACTGGAGGCGCTGCAGCCGGGCTCGTCGATCATGCCGGGCAAGGTCAACCCGGTCATCCCGGAAGCGACCGCCATGGTGGCCGCCCAGGTCATCGGCAATGACACAGTGATCACGGTGGCCGGCCAGTCGGGCAATTTCGAGCTGAATGTGATGCTGCCGATCATTGCCCAAAACCTGCTCAGCAGCCTGGAGTTGCTGGCCAATGCCAGCCGGTTGCTGGCGGACAAGGCCATTGCCAGCTTCAAGGTCAACGAACCCCAGCTCAAGGAAGCGCTGTCACGCAATCCGATCCTGGTCACCGCACTTAACCCGATCATCGGCTACCAGAAAGCCGCTGAAATCGCCAAGAAGGCGTATCAGCAAGGCCGCCCGGTGATCGATGTCGCCCTCGAACACACCGACCTGCCGCGCAGCCAACTGGAAGTCCTGCTGGACCCGGAAAAGCTCACCGCCGGCGGCGTGTAATCAACGACCCCGCTTTGGAGGCTCACCATGGAGCACTGGAAACGCACGATCGAACGGGCCAATCGCTGCTTTATGGCAGGCGAGTTGGTTGACGCTCGCGAGGCCTATCTGCAAGCCCTGGCCCTGGCCCAAGTGTTGTTCGAACGCTGGGCGGATGCTGACGAAGCAGTGGCGGCTTGCGTCATTTCCCATCACAACCTGGCGGACCTGCACTTGCGCCTGAACCAGCCTGAGGAAAGCGCGGAATACCTCTGCGCTATCCATCAGCGCCTCTTACAGACCATGCAGAACCCGCGACTCAGCCCGTCACTGCGCGAGGCCGCGCTGCGCCAAAGCAGCAAGACCTACGTCGAGCTGCTGAATTTCATCAGCGATCACGGCGAATACCCACGCACTCATCGGCTGCTGGGCAGTGCTGCGACGCCAACGTCCACGTCCCACTATGGAGCACATTGATATGACCTATACCTTGCCGGCCTTGCCTTACGCCTACGACGCCCTCGAGCCGCATATCGACGCGCAAACCATGGAAATTCACTACACCAAGCACCACCAGACCTACATCAATAACCTCAATGCTGCGGTCGAGGGGACTGAGTTCGCCGGCTGGCCGGTGGAGAAGCTGGTGTCCAGCGTCCAAACATTGCCGGAGAAATTACGCGCTGCTGTGGTCAACCAAGGAGGCGGGCATGCGAACCACTCGTTGTTCTGGGCAGTCATGTCACCGACAGGGGGCGGCAAACCCGAGGGCGCGCTGGGCAAGGCTATCGACGAGCAATTGGGTGGTTTCGACAGCTTCAAGGAGGCGTTCACCAAGGCGGCCTTGACGCGATTCGGCAGCGGTTGGGCCTGGCTGAGCGTTACGCCACAAAAAACGCTGGTGGTGGAAAGCAGCGGCAACCAGGACAGCCCGCTGATGAGCGGCAATACGCCGGTGCTGGGCCTGGACGTCTGGGAGCACGCTTACTACCTGCAATATCAAAACCGACGACCGGAGTACATCAATGCATTCTATAGCGTCATCAACTGGCCGGAGGTTGCCGCGCGCTATCAGGCCGCTTTGGCCTGACATTCACTACATAACAAGATCTAAGGCCGACTATGGGCACTCAAACACTGGCGATCGGTAGCGTGCGAATGTTTCGTTATGCGTTTGGCACGCTGCTGCTATTGGCAGGTACTGCGTTATTGGTGGCCCATGGGCTGGCCTGGTTGAACCTGGAACCGCGCATACTGCGTGCTTTGCAGGGTGGGGCGATCTGCGCGCTTGGCACGGCGCTGGGCGCGGTGCCGGTGTTGGTGATTCGGCGCATGCCGATGGCGCTTAGCGACACCCTGCTGGGCTTTGGTGCCGGTGTGATGCTGGCGGCGACTGCGTTTTCTCTGGTGGTACCGGGCATCGCCGCCGCCGAAAGCCTGGGACTTTCACCTTGGGGCGCCAGTGGCTTGATCAGCTTCGGCATCATGCTCGGGGCGTTCGGCCTGTACCTCGTAGACCGCAAGGTTTCTGGCGCCAGCCCGGAAATGCTGGTGGGTACACCGGATAAACCGGTTATCCCGCCGCGTATTTGGTTGTTCGTGTTTGCCATCATTGCGCACAACATTCCGGAAGGCATGGCTGTGGGGGTTTCTGCGGGCGGAGGCATGGCGGATGCCGACAGCCTCGCCATGGGCATTGCCCTGCAGGATGTGCCTGAAGGGCTGGTGATTGCGCTGGTATTGGCTGGGGCGGGAATGTCGCGGATCAAAGCCTTTTTGATTGGCGCTGCATCAGGCTTGGTTGAGCCGGTATTTGCGGTGCTCTGTGCATGGCTGGTGAGCCTTGCCGAAGTGTTGTTGCCGCTGGGTTTGGCGTTGGCCGCCGGGGCAATGTTGCTGGTCGTGACTCATGAAGTCATCCCCGAGTCGCGCCGCAATGGCCATGAAAATCTCGCCAGCCTTGGGCTGTGCCTCGGGTTTTGCCTGATGATGGTGATGGATACGGCGTTAGGCTGAGGGTGGTTCCCTGTAGGAGGGAGCCTGCTCGCAAAAAAAACGGAGAGCACTGCGTTAACCAGGATGCCGCGTTATCGTTGACGTTTTTCGCGAGCAAGCTCCTACAGTAGGGTTATTCGCCTTCGTCGAAGTAGTTGTTGATCAACGCGACCAGTGCGGCCATTGCTTCGTCTTCTTGCTCGCCTTCGGTGCGCAGATGGATTTTGGTGCCTTTGCCGGCCGCCAACATCATCATCGCCATGATGCTTTTGCCATCGACCATGGACTCTGGCGTACGCCCAGCACGGATCTGGCAGGGGAACTGCCCGGCCACGCCGACGAATTTAGCCGACGCCCGGGCGTGCAAGCCCAGCTTGTTGATGATTTCAATTTCCAGAGCAGGCATCGCGCAGGTGTTCCTTTCAACTCAGGTCGCGGTGGCGAACCTGGACGTTCTTGAGGGTTTGTTGCAGCACCTGGCCCAGCCGTTCAGTCAAATAGACCGAGCGGTGGTGGCCGCCGGTGCAGCCAATGGCAATGGTGACATAGGCTCGATTGCTGGCGGCAAAGCGCGGCAACCATTTGAGCAGGTAGCTGGAGATGTCCTGGAACATCTCTTCCACATCCGGTTGTGCGGCCAGGTAGTCGATCACAGGCTGATCCAGCCCGGACTGATCGCGCAACTCCGGCTTCCAGTAAGGGTTGGGCAGGCAGCGCACATCGAACACTAGGTCGGCATCTACCGGCATGCCGCGCTTGAAGCCAAATGACTCGACCAGAAACGCCGTCCCCGGCTCAGGCTGGTTCAGCAGGCGCAGCTTGATCGCGTCGCGCAACTGATACAAGTTCAGATTGGTGGTGTTGATCTTCAGGTCGGCCAGGTCAATGATCGGCCCGAGCAGCTTGGTCTCGTCCTCGATGGCTTCGGCCAGGGAGCGGTTGGCGCTGCTGAGGGGGTGGCGTCGACGGGTTTCGGAGAACCGCTTGAGCAAGGTCTCTTCGTCGGCATCCAGGTACAGCACATCGCAATGAATGTGCTTGGCACGCACTTCTTCCAACAGTTCCGGGAACCGCGAGAGGTGGCTAGGCAGGTTGCGCGCATCAATCGAGACCGCCACCAGCGGCTGCGCCAATTCGGTATGGATCAGTGCGCGTTCCGCCAGCTCTGGCAGCAGGCCGGCGGGCAGGTTGTCGATGCAATAGAAGCCGTTGTCCTCAAGCACATTGAGGGCGGTGCTCTTACCCGAGCCGGAGCGACCGCTGACGATGATCAAACGCATGATTACTGCCCGTTTTGTTCATCCAGGACAACTTGGTACAACGCTTCATTGCTGGAGGCGCTGCGCAGTTTGTCGCGTACATCCTTGCGGTCCAGCATGCTGGCGATCTGCCGGAGCAGTTCCAGGTGCGCATCGGTGGCGGCTTCCGGGACCAGCAGCACGAAGAGCAGGTCGACCGGGGCGCCGTCGATGGCGTCGAAATCAATGGGGTGATCCAAGTGCAGCAAGGCGCTCACAGGTGTTTCACAGCCTTTGAGGCGGCAGTGCGGAATGGCGATGCCGTTGCCAAAACCGGTGGAACCGAGTTTTTCACGGGCAATCAACGCTTCGAAGACATCTTGCATCTCCAGATCCGGCACTTCGCGTGCGATCAGGTTGGCAATTTGTTCGAGGGCTTTTTTCTTGCTGCCGCCCGGCACGTTCACGAGGGAACGGCCGGGGGTCAGGATGGTTTCAAGTCGGATCATGGGGGGAGAGTTAACGACCTGTACCTTGCATCAGGTGCAGATTCTTTTCCTTATGCTTTATGAGTTGGCGGTCGAGCTTGTCGTAGAGCGAGTCAATTGCCGCGTACATGTCTTCATGTTCTGCATTGGCAACGAGCTTGGCATTCGGTACGTGCAGGGTGGCCTCGATTTTCTGCTTGAGCTTATCGACCTCCATGGTGACCTGCACGTTGGTGATCTTGTCAAAATGTCCCGCAAGCTTGTTCAGTTTGCTCTCGGTGTATTCACGCAGGGGCTTGGTGACTACCAGCTGGTGTCCACTGATGTTGACTTGCATACAGCTTCTCCTTCGTTGCCAGTGCATAAAGCGGTGGGCAGGAATACCCACCACTGGAACGCTGTGGCCCGCCCGTCACATCAAACGCTTACGCTCGCTGGATGGCGCGATCCCTAGGGACTCGCGGTACTTGGCGACGGTTCGACGGGCGACCTGAATGCCTTGTGCCTCCAGTAAACCAGCGATCTTGCTGTCACTCAACGGCTTTTTCTGATTTTCAGCGGCAACCAGTTTTTTGATGATCGCGCGGATCGCCGTGGACGAGCATTCACCGCCTTCAGAGGTGCTGACGTGGCTGGAGAAAAAGTATTTCAGCTCATAAATACCCCGTGGGGTGTGCATGAATTTCTGCGTGGTAACCCGGGAAATCGTCGATTCATGCATGCCGACGGCTTCGGCGATGTCGTGCAGCACGAGAGGCTTCATGGCCTCGTCGCCGTACTCCAGAAAACCGCGCTGGTGTTCGACGATCTGGGTTGCGACTTTCATCAGGGTTTCGTTGCGGCTTTGCAGGCTCTTGATGAACCACCGCGCTTCCTGCAACTGGTTGCGCATGAAGGTGTTATCGGCGCTGGTGTCGGCGCGGCGCACAAAACCTGCGTATTGCGGGTTGACCCGCAGGCGCGGTACCGACTCCTGGTTCAGCTCCACCAGCCAACGTTCGTTGTCCTTGCGCACGATGACGTCGGGCACTACGTATTCGGCTTCGCTGGATTCGATCTGCGAGCCTGGGCGCGGGTTGAGGCTTTGCACCAGCTCGATGACCTGGCGCAAGTCATCTTCCTTGAGCTTCATACGGCGCATCAGTTGGCTGTAGTCGCGACTGCCCAGCAGGTCGATGTAGTCACTGACCAGGCGTTGCGCTTCGGTGAGCCATGGGGTCTTGGCCGGCAATTGGCGCAGTTGCAGCAACAGGCACTCGCTGAGTGTGCGGGCACCAATGCCGGCGGGCTCGAATTGCTGGATGCGGTGCAGGACGGCTTCGATTTCGTCCAGTTCGATATCCAGTTCCGGGTCGAAGGCCTCAAGGATCTCCTCGAGGGTTTCGTCCAGGTAGCCCTGGTTGTTGATGCAGTCGATCAGGGTGACCGCGATCAGGCGATCGGTATCGGACATCGGCGCCAGGTTCAGTTGCCACAACAGGTGGCTCTGCAGGCTCTCGCCCACCGACGTACGGGTGGTGAAGTCCCACTCGTCATCATCGTTGCTCGGCAGGCTGCTGGCGCTGGTCTGGTAGACGTCTTCCCACGCGGTATCCACGGGAAGCTCGTTGGGAATGCGTTCGTTCCAGTCGCCTTCCTCCAGGTTGTCCACCGTCGGGGCGGTTTCCTGATAGGAGGGTTCCTGCACGTCGGGATTGGGTTTTTGCTCGATGTTGTCGGCCAGCGGGTCTGCATTATCGAAGTCGTCGCCTTCTTCCTGGCGTTCGAGCATCGGATTGGACTCCAGGGCCTCCTGGATTTCCTGTTGCAGGTCCAGGGTCGACAATTGGAGCAGGCGGATGGCCTGTTGCAGCTGCGGTGTCATCGTCAGCTGCTGGCCCATTCTCAGGACTAGCGATGGTTTCATGGCAGGGGCTTAACACCTTATTCGCCGGCGCAATGCGCCATCCACGACAGGGCGCGTGAGCGCCAAACATAAGCAAATTATATGCCTGATCTCGGGGCCTTTGCCTAGAGCGCGGTAACAATAAAAAAACCGAGGTTTCCATTGACTCCCGCGCGCTCCAGGGAAAAGCGCGATACCCCTGTGTTTACAGGCGGAACTCGTGACCCAGGTACACTTCCTTCACCAGCTCGTTAGCCAGGATAGTCTCGGCATCGCCTTCGGCAATCAGCTGACCATCGTTGACGATATACGCTGTTTCGCAGATATCGAGGGTTTCGCGCACGTTGTGGTCGGTGATCAGCACGCCAATGCCCTTGGCCTTGAGGTGATGGATGATCTGCTTGATGTCACCCACCGAAATCGGGTCGACACCGGCAAAGGGTTCATCCAGCAGGATGAATTTCGGCGCGGTCGCCAGGGCGCGGGCGATTTCCACGCGGCGGCGCTCACCACCGGACAGGCTCATGCCGAGGTTGTCGCGAATATGGTTGATGTGGAATTCCTGCAGCAGGCTTTCCAGCTCCTGGCGGCGGCCATCGCGATCGAGTTCCTTGCGGGTCTCGAGAATCGCCATGATGTTATCGGCTACCGACAGTTTGCGGAAGATCGACGCTTCCTGGGGAAGATAGCCGATACCTGCCCGTGCACGACCGTGCATGGGTTGATGGCTGACATCCAGGTCGTCGATCAATACACGACCCTGGTCTGCCTGGACCAGCCCGACGATCATATAGAAGCAAGTGGTTTTGCCGGCACCGTTGGGGCCGAGCAAACCGACGATCTGGCCGCTGTCGATCGACAGGCTGACGTCGCGTACCACCTGGCGGCTTTTATAGGCCTTGGCCAGATGCTGGGCTTTCAGGGTTGCCATTACTCGGCCTTCTTCTTCGGCTGGATAACCATGTCGATGCGCGGGCGCGGTGCAGTGACCTTGGAGCCGTTGGCGCGACCGGCGTTGGCGATCTGCTTGACGGTGTCATAGGTGATCTTTTCACCTTCGGTCGAGTTGCCGTCTGGGCTCAGTACCTTGGCCTGGTCGATCAACACGATACGATTCTGCTGGGCGTGATACTGGATAGTCTTGCCGTAGCCCTTCATCGGGCCGGTGTCGGTAGCGGACTGCTTCTGCTCGAAATAAGCCAGGTTGCCCACCGACGTCACCACGTCAATGTCGCCTGCCTGGGTGCGCGTCAGAGTCACCGTGTTGCCGGTAATCTTCATCGAGCCCTGGGTGATGATCACGCCGCCTGTATAGGTGGCAACACCTTTCTTGTCATCGAGCTGTGCATCGTCAGCCGAAATATGGATCGGTTGCTGGCTATCGTTCGGCAGAGCCCAGGCGCTCACGCTTCCCAGTGCTGCGCCCAGACCGAGCAAAATAGGGAGGGTTTTAACGAGCCTCATACTGTCCTCTTACGTTCGATAGCAGGTGTATCCTGCTTTCTTTCAAATACGCTTTCATTCCCTTGCCAGTCGATACACCGCCAGCGCCGTCGATTCTAACGTCTTGCTCGGTCTGCGCATATTGCTTCTGTGGGAATACGGTCATGCGACTGCTGGTAATGATGGTGTCGCGGTTCTGCGCGTCTGTACGTGCGACGCGAACCGAGTCGATCAGTTCAACTTCGGTGCCATCCGGGTTGACCTCGCCACGCTTGCTGGTGACGTGCCAGGGAAATTCGGTGCCGCGATACAGGTTCAGGTCCGGATTGGTCAGCAGGCTGACTTCGGAAGCCTTCAAGTGCTCGACCTTGTCCGATGTCATCTCATACTGCACCTTGCCGTCAGGCAGGTACTGAATGCTGTAGGCATTGGTGGCGTAATAGTCGATAAGACCTTCGTCAACCTGCGCAACAGGCTTGTCGAGAAAGCGCTCCGGGCTGATATTCCAGTAGCCCACCGCCAGGAGCAGCGCGGCGATGACCCCGAATAACAGGAAGTTGCGAATCTTTTTGCTCAGCATATAACGCTCTATAGGTAGGCGGCGTGGGCCGCTTCAAGACTGCCCTGGGCACGCAGGATCAACTCGCAGAACTCGCGGGCGGCACCTTCGCCGCCACGGGCGGTGGTGATGCCATGGGCGTGTTCGCGGACAAACGCCGCGGCATTCGCGACGGCCATGCCCAGGCCCACCCGGCGAATCACCGGCAGGTCTGGCAGGTCGTCGCCCAGATAGGCGACCTGTTCATAGCTTAGGTTGAGTTGGCCAAGAAGCTCGTCCAGCACCACCAGTTTATCCTCGCGGCCCTGATACAGGTGAGGAATACCAAGGTTTTGTGCGCGGCGTTCCACAACCGGTGTTTTTCGACCGCTGATAATTGCGGTTTGCACGCCCGCTGCCATCAGCATTTTGATGCCTTGGCCATCGAGGGTGTTGAAGGTCTTGAATTCGCTGCCGTCTTCGAGGAAGTACAGGCGGCCATCCGTCAGCACGCCGTCAACGTCGAAAATCGCCAGTTTGATGTTTTTACCGCGTTGCATCAGGTCGCTGGTCATTTACATCACTCCTGCGCGCAGCAAGTCGCCTAGGTTTAGGGCCCCGATCGGCCGATCATCGTGGTCGACCACGATCAGTGCGCCTATCCGGTGGTCTTCCATGATTTTCAACGCTTCAGCCGCGAGCATTTCGGCGCGGGCGGTCTTGCCGTGAGGGGTCATCACGGCGTCGATGGTCGCGGTATGGATATCAATGGTGCGGTCAAGGGTGCGACGCAGGTCGCCGTCGGTGAATATCCCGGCCAGCCGGCCATCGGTTTCGACGATGGCGGTCATGCCCAAGCCCTTGCGCGTCATTTCCATCAGCGCATCCCGAAGCAGAGTGCCGCGTGGAACGCTCGGCAGCTCGGCGCCGCGATGCATGACATTTTCCACTTTCAGCAGCAGGCGACGGCCCAGTGCGCCACCCGGATGTGAAAATGCGAAGTCCTCGGCCGTAAACCCGCGGGCCTCCAGCAATGCCACCGCCAGGGCATCGCCCATTACCAGCGCGGCGGTGGTGGAGGAGGTGGGCGCCAGATTCAGTGGGCAGGCTTCGTGGGTCACGTGCACGTTCAGGTTGACGTCGGCAGCCTTGGCCAACGTTGACTCAGGGTTACCTGTGAGGCTGATCATCTGGATGCCCAGGCGCTTGATCAGCGGCAACAGGGTCACGATTTCGTTGGTGGTGCCGGAGTTGGATAGCGCCAAAATCACGTCATCCTTGGTGATCATGCCCATGTCGCCGTGGCTGGCTTCGGCCGGGTGCACGAAAAACGCAGTGGTCCCCGTGCTTGCCAAGGTCGCCGCGATCTTGTTGCCAATGTGGCCGGACTTGCCCATGCCGACCACCACAACGCGGCCCTTGCTCGCCAGAATCATCTCGCAGGCGCGCACGAAATCCGCGTCGATATGGGCCAGCAAGCCTTCTACGGCTTCAAGCTCAAGGCGTATGGTGCGTTGTGCGGATTGAATAAGGTCGCTGGATTGGCTCATGTCTGAAATCGTATAGCCTGACGAAAAGTCGGCGATTATAGCGGTAATGATCGATTCCCTCACGCAAGTTCGTCAGGCTTTGTGCGCGGGATAACTGAAAAGCACCGTGGGCAACATAGCAAGCAACGTTTTTTCCCTGTCTCAAATCTGAACCAGCGCTGTTCCGGCCTTGGGCGCTCTGTACCAGCAGTGATATAGTTCGCCGCCAGTTCGGTCCGCCCAACCCATGTGCTCAACTATTGCGCATCTGTTGAAAACCAAAGTCGCACACATGGTGTCTGAGTGAAAGGCTGCATCCCAAGGAGATTAGATGAGTGCCGATAACGCCTACGCGGTCGAGCTGAAGGGTCTTACCTTCAAGCGCGGGACGCGCAGCATCTTCAATAACGTCGATATTCGCATTCCTCGCGGCAAGGTCACGGGCATCATGGGGCCTTCCGGTTGCGGCAAGACCACCCTGTTGCGCCTGATGGGCATGCAATTGCGCCCCAGTGCCGGGGAAGTGTGGGTCAACGGCCAGAACCTGCCGACGCTGTCGCGCAGCGATCTGTTCGATGCGCGCAAGCATATGGGCGTGCTATTCCAGAGCGGCGCGCTGTTTACCGACCTCGATGTGTTCGAAAACGTGGCCTTCCCGCTGCGGGTGCACACCCAGCTGTCCGATGAAATGATTCGTGACATCGTGTTGCTGAAACTGCAGGCCGTAGGCCTTCGCGGCGCCATCGACCTGATGCCGGACGAGTTGTCCGGTGGCATGAAGCGCCGTGTCGCCCTGGCGCGGGCCATTGCGCTCGACCCACAGATCCTCATGTATGACGAGCCATTCGTGGGGCAGGACCCGATCGCCATGGGCGTGTTGGTGCGCCTGATCCGCCTGCTCAACGATGCACTGGGAATCACCAGTATCGTGGTATCCCACGACCTGGCCGAAACCGCGAGCATTGCCGACTATCTGTATGTAGTCGGTGATGGCCAGGTGCTGGGGCAGGGTACGCCTGAAGAGTTGATGAACGCCGATAACCCGCGCATTCGCCAATTCATGACCGGCAACCCCGATGGCCCGGTGCCTTTTCACTTTCCGGCGGCGGACTACCGCTCAGATCTTCTGGGGAAGCGCTGATGCGCAAGACATCTCTTATCGAGAAGGTTCGCCTTTTCGGTCGTTCGGGCATCGACATCGTCGAAGTGCTGGGGCGTTCGACCATTTTCCTGTTTCACGCCTTGCTGGGGCGCGGCGGCATCGGCGGCGGCTTTGGCCTGCTGGTCAAGCAACTGCACTCGGTGGGGGTGATGTCCCTGGTGATCATCGTGGTCTCCGGCGTGTTCATCGGCATGGTGCTGGCCCTGCAGGGTTTCAATATCCTGTCCAGCTACGGCTCGGAGCAGGCGGTAGGGCAGATGGTGGCCCTGACTCTGTTGCGTGAGCTTGGCCCGGTGGTCACCGCCTTGTTGTTCGCTGGGCGTGCGGGCTCGGCGTTGACCGCTGAAATCGGCAATATGAAGTCCACCGAGCAGCTGTCCAGCCTGGAAATGATCGGCGTGGACCCGCTCAAGTACATCGTTGCCCCGCGCCTGTGGGCCGGCTTCATTTCCCTGCCACTGCTGGCAATGATCTTCAGCGTGGTGGGTATCTGGGGTGGTTCGTGGGTGGCGGTTGACTGGCTGGGGGTCTACGACGGCTCCTACTGGGCCAACATGCAAAACAGCGTGACCTTCACCGGTGACGTGCTCAACGGCATTATAAAGAGCATCGTCTTTGCCTTTGTGGTGACCTGGATTGCCGTATTCCAAGGCTATGACTGTGAGCCCACTTCAGAGGGGATCAGCCGTGCCACCACCAAGACCGTTGTGTACGCCTCGTTGGCGGTACTGGGCCTTGACTTCATTTTGACCGCCTTGATGTTTGGAGATTTCTGATGCAAAACCGCACTGTGGAAATCGGTGTCGGCCTTTTCTTGCTGGCTGGCATCCTGGCTTTACTGTTGTTGGCCCTGCGAGTCAGCGGCCTGTCGGCCAGCCCTACCGCCGATACCTATAAACTTTACGCGTACTTCGACAATATCGCCGGTTTGACGGTCAGATCCAAAGTGACCATGGCCGGTGTCACCATCGGCAAAGTCACGGCAATCGATCTGGATCGCGACAGCTTTACCGGTCGGGTGACGATGCAACTGGACAAGAAGGTAGATAATCTGCCAACTGACTCCACGGCATCTATCCTCACTGCGGGTTTGCTGGGCGAGAAGTACATCGGGGTCAGCGTGGGCGGGGAAACAGCCCTGCTCAAGGATGGTTCGACCATCCACGACACACAGTCGTCGCTGGTGCTTGAAGACCTGATCGGAAAATTTTTGCTCAATACGGTCAATAAAGACGCCAAATGAGGAATCTGTTCATGATCTCTACCTTGCGACGTGGCCTGCTGGTACTGCTTGCAGCATTGCCGATGATGGCCAACGCGGCAGGTTCTGCCCACGATTTGGTGCAGGACACCACCAGCAAAATGCTGGCTGACCTCAAGGCTAATAAAGAACAGTACAAGCAAGACCCTTCCAAGTTCTACAACGCGCTCAACACGATCGTTGGCCCTGTGGTCGATGCTGAAGGCATCTCCAAAAGCATCATGACGGTCAAGTATTCGCGCAAGGCTACGCCTGCGCAGATGCAGACGTTCCAGGAAAACTTCAAGAAGGGTCTGTTCCAGTTCTACGGCAACGCTCTGCTGGAATACAACAACCAGGGCATTATCGTTGATGCGCCCAAGGACGAGTCGGGCGACCGTGCTGAAGTCGGGATGAAAGTCTCCGGCAGCAATGGCGCCGTGTACCCTGTGTCCTACACCCTGACGAAGATCAACGGTGAGTGGAAGCTGCGTAACGTGATCATCAACGGTATCAACATCGGCAAGCTGTTCCGTGATCAGTTCGCCGACGCGATGCAGCGCAATGGCAACGATCTGGACAAGACCATCAACGGTTGGGCCGGTGAAGTGGCCAAGGCCAAGGAAGAAACCGACAAAGCTGCCGGGAAGCCTGCGCAATGACCGAGTCGGCTGTTCGTATCGGCGACGCCGGCGAGCTGTTCCTCAGCGGCGTGCTGGATTACCGCACCGGGCCTGACCTGCGCAAGCAGGGCCAGGCGCTGATCAAGGCCAGCAAAGCGCCAGAGCTGGTGCTTGATTGCTCGGCGGTGACCAAGTCCAGCAGCGTCGGCCTGTCGTTGTTGCTGTGCTTCATGCGTGATGCCGAGGCGGCGAAAAAACCGGTCAGTATCCGTGCGTTGCCGGAAGACATGCGCGAAATTGCCGAAGTTTCCGGTTTGACCGAGCTACTGGCGCATCCTTAATACACATTGTTAAAGAAGCCCCCCGTCAGAGTCCTGCTATGCGGGGTTCGCAGGCGCGGGGCTTTTTTGTATGATGTGCGACCCGTGCGCACTGGGCGCCGATAGAGGTTGAGCATGCAGGCCCTAGAAGTTAAGAGCTTCCTTGAAGGAAAGCTGCCTGAAACGACTGTAGAAGTCGAAGGCGAAGGCTGCAATTTCCAGCTGAACGTGATTAGCGATGAACTGGCGGCATTGAGCCCGGTCAAGCGTCAGCAGCAGATCTATGCCCATTTGAACCCATGGATCACCGATGGCAGCATCCATGCGGTCACTATGAAATTTTTCAGCCGCGCGGCCTGGGCCGAGCGCACCTGAGCCCCCAAGGCGTCGAGATTCTTATGGATAAATTGATTATTACCGGCGGTGCCCGCCTTGATGGCGAGATTCGCATTTCCGGTGCGAAAAACTCCGCCTTGCCGATCCTGGCAGCGACCCTGCTGTGCGATGGCCCGGTGACTGTGGCCAACCTGCCGCACCTGCACGACATCACCACCATGATCGAGCTGTTCGGTCGCATGGGCATTGAGCCGGTGATCGACGAGAAACTGGCCGTCGAAATTGACCCACGTACCATCAAGACCCTGATTGCCCCGTACGAACTGGTGAAAACCATGCGTGCGTCGATCCTGGTGCTGGGCCCGATGGTTGCCCGTTTCGGCGAAGCCGAAGTAGCCTTGCCTGGCGGTTGCGCCATTGGTTCGCGTCCGGTCGACCTGCACATCCGTGGCCTTGAGGCCATGGGCGCAGTCATCGACGTCGAAGGCGGCTACATCAAAGCCAAGGCGCCGGAAGGCGGCCTGCGCGGCGCGAACTTCTTCTTTGATACCGTCAGCGTCACCGGTACCGAGAACATCATGATGGCCGCTGCCCTGGCCAACGGTCGCAGCGTGTTGCAGAACGCCGCACGCGAGCCGGAAGTGGTCGACCTGGCCAACTTCCTCAACGCCATGGGCGCCAAAGTTTCCGGCGCTGGCACTGACACCATCACTATTGATGGTGTAGAGCGTCTGCACACCGCCACCTACAAAGTCATGCCTGACCGCATCGAGACCGGTACCTACCTGGTTGCCGCTGCCGTGACCGGTGGCCGTGTGAAGGTCAAGGACACCGATCCGACCATCCTGGAAGCCGTCCTGGAAAAACTCAAGGAAGCCGGCGCAGAGATCACCACCGGCGAAGACTGGATCGAGCTGAACATGCACGGCAAGCGGCCAAAAGCCGTCAACGTGCGTACCGCTCCGTACCCGGCGTTCCCGACCGACATGCAAGCGCAGTTCATCTCCTTGAACGCGATTGCCGAAGGCACCGGTGCTGTGATCGAGACCATCTTCGAAAACCGCTTCATGCACGTGTATGAACTGCACCGCATGGGCGCCAAGATCCAGGTCGAAGGCAACACCGCCATCGTCACCGGGATCGACAAGCTCAAGGGCGCGCCAGTAATGGCAACCGACCTGCGTGCCTCGGCCAGCCTGGTAATCTCGGCACTGTGCGCCGAAGGTGACACCCTGATCGACCGCATCTACCACATAGACCGTGGTTACGAGTGCATCGAAGAGAAACTGCAGATGCTCGGCGCGAAGATTCGCCGCGTACCGGGCTAGTCCCCGCTGCCCTGTAGGAGCGAGCTTGCTCGCGAAGGCCTCATGTGAACCGCGTTGACTCTGAATAAACGCGTTATCGTTGACGTTCTTCGCGAGCAAGCTCGCTCCTACAAACACTGGTTTGTTTCAAATCGAGGCTGTCATGGCCTCGATCTGTGTCTGGCGCCGTTTGCGACCGGACAGCAATAGCCTGATGAAGGACTGACATTTCCCATGTTGACCATCGCACTGTCCAAGGGCCGCATCCTTGACGACACGTTGCCGCTTCTGGCTGAAGCGGGCATCGTGCCGACCGAGAATCCGGACAAGAGCCGCAAGCTGATCATCCCCACGACCCAGGACGACGTGCGCCTGCTGATCGTGCGGGCTACCGACGTGCCGACCTACGTTGAACATGGCGCCGCCGACCTGGGTGTTGCCGGCAAGGACGTGCTGATGGAATACGGTGGCCAGGGCCTGTACGAGCCTCTGGACCTGCGCATCGCCCTGTGCAAGCTGATGACCGCTGGCCGCGTGGGTGATGTCGAGCCCAAGGGCCGCCTGCGGGTCGCCACCAAGTTCGTCAACGTTGCCAAGCGCTATTACGCCGAACAAGGCCGTCAGGTCGATATCATCAAGCTCTACGGCTCCATGGAGCTGGCACCGCTGATCGGGCTGGCCGACAAGATCATCGACGTGGTCGACACCGGCAACACCCTGCGTGCCAACGGTTTGGAGCCCCAGGATTTTATCGCTGACATCAGCTCCCGCCTGATCGTCAACAAAGCATCGATGAAGATGCAGCACGCCCGTATTCAGGCGTTGATCGACACCCTGCGCAAGGCAGTGGAGTCTCGACACCGCGGTTGACTCACCCGCGTAGCTGAAGAGCTACGCCCGTCTATCCGCCTCATAGCCAGAATTCTCAGGTGCCCAAGCGGAAACGACTGCTAGTTTAGGGCGCCTGAGTTTTTGCCAATTCTATTGAGGCCCTCGCTATGACCACGTCCACTGCAATTGCCCGACTCAACGCTGCCGACCCGGATTTCGCCCATCATCTGGATCATCTGCTGAGCTGGGAAAGCGTGTCCGACGACTCGGTCAACCAGCGGGTGCTCGACATCATTAAGGCCGTGCGTGAGCGCGGTGATGCTGCGCTGGTGGACTTCACCCGCCAGTTCGACGGCCTGGACGTGCAGTCCATGGCTGACCTGATCCTGCCGCGTGAACGCCTGGAGCTGGCGCTGACGCGCATCACCGCACCGCAGCGCGAAGCCCTCGAAGTCGCTGCGGCGCGGGTACGCAGCTATCACGAAAAGCAGAAGCAGGACTCCTGGAGCTACACCGAGGCCGACGGCACTGTGCTGGGCCAGAAGGTCACGCCACTGGACCGCGCCGGCCTTTACGTGCCGGGCGGTAAGGCGTCGTATCCATCGTCGGTGTTGATGAATGCGATCCCGGCCAAAGTCGCCGGCGTGACCGAAGTGGTCATGGTGGTGCCGACCCCCCGTGGCGAGATCAACGAGCTGGTGCTGGCTGCCGCCTGCATCGCCGGTGTGGACCGTGTGTTCACCATCGGTGGCGCCCAGGCCGTCGCAGCGCTGGCCTATGGCACCGAAAGCGTGCCGAAGGTCGACAAAGTGGTCGGCCCCGGCAATATCTACGTCGCGACTGCCAAGCGCCATGTGTTTGGCCAGGTCGGTATCGACATGATCGCCGGTCCTTCCGAAATCCTCGTGGTGTGTGACGGCCAGACCGACCCGGACTGGATCGCCATGGACCTGTTCTCCCAGGCGGAGCACGATGAAGACGCCCAGGCGATCCTGGTCAGCCCCGATGCCGAGTTCCTCGACAAGGTCGCCGCCAGCATCAATAAGCTGCTGCCGACCATGGAGCGTGCCGAGATCATCGAGAAGTCGATCAACGGCCGTGGTGCGCTGATTCTGGTGCGTGACATGGAGCAGGCCATTGAAGTGGCCAATCGCATCGCGCCGGAGCACCTGGAGCTGTCCGTGGCGGACCCACAGGCCTGGTTGCCATCGATCCGTCACGCTGGGGCGATCTTCATGGGCCGTCACACCAGCGAAGCCCTGGGCGACTATTGCGCCGGCCCCAATCACGTGTTGCCAACCTCCGGCACTGCGCGTTTCTCGTCGCCGCTGGGGGTGTACGACTTCCAGAAGCGCTCGTCGATTATCTTCTGCTCGCCACAAGGCGCTTCCGAGCTGGGCAAGACCGCCTCGGTGCTGGCCCGTGGTGAATCCCTCAGCGCGCACGCACGCAGCGCTGAATACCGCATCGTCAAGGGAGCGTAAGGCATGAGCAAATTCTGGAGCCCTTTCGTCAAGGACCTGGTGCCTTACGTACCCGGTGAGCAACCGAAGCTGACCAAACTGGTCAAGCTCAACACCAACGAAAACCCCTACGGCCCATCGCCCAAGGCGCTGGCGGCAATGCAGGCCGAGTTGAACGACAACTTGCGCCTGTACCCGGACCCCAACAGCGACCTGCTCAAGCAGGCCGTGGCCAGGTATTACGGGATCGATGCCGGCAAGGTGTTCCTCGGCAACGGTTCTGACGAAGTCCTGGCGCACATCTTCCATGGCCTGTTCCAGCACGATCTGCCGCTGCTGTTCCCGGATATCAGCTACAGCTTCTACCCGGTGTACTGCGGCCTGTACGGCATTACGTTCGACGCGGTGTCACTGGACGAACAGTTCCAGATTCGGGCCGCTGACTATGCCAGGCCCAACGGCGGGATCATCTTCCCCAACCCTAACGCGCCCACCGGCTGCGTACTGGCGCTGGACGCGGTGGAGCAGATCCTCAAGGCCAGCCCGGACTCGGTGGTGGTGGTCGATGAAGCCTATATCGACTTCGGCGGCGAAACTGCCATCAGCCTGGTCGACCGTTACCCGAACCTGCTGGTGACCCAGACCCTGTCCAAATCGCGCTCACTGGCCGGTTTGCGTGTGGGCCTGGCTGTGGGCCACCCAGACCTGATCGAGGCGCTAGAGCGGGTCAAGAACAGCTTCAACTCCTACCCGTTGGATCGGTTGGCGATTGTTGGCGCGGCGGCCGCGTTTGACGACCGTGAATACTTTGAGAAAACCTGCCAGTGGGTGATCGACAGCCGCAACCAGGTCGTCGCGCAATTGGAAGCGAAGGGATTCGAGGTATTGCCATCGGCAGCGAACTTCATCTTCGCCCGTCACCCGCGGCATGACGCTGCAGGGCTGGCCGCCAAGTTGCGTGAGCAAGGGGTGATCGTGCGGCACTTCAAGCAGGAGCGGATTGCCCAGTTCCTGCGGATCAGCATCGGGACGCCGGAGCAGAACCAGGCGCTGATCGACGGGCTCGGTGAGCTCTAACAGACGCTGAAAATCAAATGTGGGAGCTGGCTTGCCTGCGATGACGGTGTAACAGTCGACCTATCTGTCGTTTGATACACCGCTATCGCAGGCAAGCCAGCTCCCACACTGATTTGCGTTTAGTCAGTTACAGCAGCGGCTCATCCGGCTTCTTGTTCTTCCAGCCATCATTGCCCGGTAGCAGCAAGTTCAAACCAATTGCCACCACCGCACACAGGGCGATGCCCTTGAGGCCGAAATCATCCGGGCCGGTGCCGGTACCCACCAGCACACCGCCAATCCCGAACACCAACGTTACCGACACAATCACCAGGTTGCGCGCCTCGCCCAGGTCGATCTTGTGGCGAATCAGCGTGTTCATCCCCACCGCAGCAATCGAGCCGAACAGCAGGCACAGAATCCCGCCCATCACCGGCACCGGGATGCTCTGCAGCAGCGCGCCGAACTTGCCGATGAACGCCAGGCTGATGGCAAACACTGCCGCCCAGGTCATGATTTTCGGGTTGTAGTTCTTGGTCAGCATCACGGCGCCGGTCACTTCGGCGTAGGTGGTGTTCGGCGGGCCGCCAAACATGCCGGCAGCCGTGGTGGCGATACCGTCACCCAGCAGCGTGCGATGCAGGCCAGGCTTTTTCAGGTAATCGCGGCCGGTCACGCTGCCTACCGCAATCACACCCCCGATATGCTCGATCGCCGGGGCCAGGGCCACCGGGACGATAAACAGGATGGCCTGCCAGTTGAACTCCGGCGCGGTGAAGTGGGGCAGGGCGAACCAGGGGGCGGCGGCGATTTTCGCCGTGTCGACCACACCAAAGTAGAACGACATGGCAAAACCCACCAGCACGCCGGAAATGATCGGCACCAGGCGGAAAATGCCCTTGCCGAACACCGCCACGATCAAAGTGGTAAGCAGCGCTGGCATCGAGATCAGCATCGCCGTCTGATAGTGGATCAACTCGGCACCGTCGCCAGACTTGCCCATGGCCATGTTGGCGGCAATCGGCGCCATGGCCAGGCCGATCGAGATAATCACTGGGCCAATCACCACGGGCGGCAGCAGCCGGTCGATAAAACCGGTGCCCTTGACCTTCACGGCCAGTCCCAGGAACGTATAGACGAAACCCGCCGCCATCACGCCGCCCATGGTCGCCGCCAGGCCGAACTGGCCCTTGGCGAGAATGATCGGGGTGATGAACGCGAAGCTCGATGCCAAAAATACCGGCACCTGCCGCCCTGTCACCACCTGGAACAACAACGTGCCCAGGCCTGCGGTAAACAGCGCGACGTTTGGATCAAGACCTGTGATCAGCGGCATCAACACCAACGCGCCAAATGCTACGAAGAGCATTTGTGCGCCAGACAGGATCTGGCGCCAAAGCGGGTCGTTGAATTCATCCTGCATGCTCACGCGTCCTTCTGCTTGGTGCCGAAGATCTTGTCACCGGCATCGCCCAGGCCCGGGATAATGTAGCCGTGTTCATTCAGGCGCTCATCGATGGATGCGGTGTAGATCTGTACATCCGGATGGGCCTTCTCGACGGCGGCGATGCCTTCTGGCGCGGCCACCAGCACCATGGCGCGGATGTCCCGGCAACCGGCTTTTTTCAGCAAGTCGATGGTGGCGACCATGGAACTGCCGGTGGCGAGCATCGGGTCGATGATCATGGCCAGGCGTTCGTTGATTTCCGGGACGAGTTTTTCCAGGTAGGTGTGGGCCTGCAGTGTTTCTTCATTGCGGGCTACGCCCACGGCGCTGACCTTGGCGCCCGGGATCAGGCTGAGTACACCTTCGAGCATACCGATACCGGCACGCAGGATAGGGACGACGGTAATTTTCTTACCGGCGATTTTCTCCACTTGTACGGGACCAGCCCAACCGGGGATCTCGTAGGTTTCCAGGGGCAAATCCTTGGTGGCTTCGTAAGTGAGCAACGCTCCGACTTCCTGAGCAAGCTCACGGAAGTTCTTCGTGCTAATGTCGGCACGGCGCATAAGGCCGAGTTTGTGTCGGATCAGCGGGTGGCGGATCTCGCGAGTGGGCATAGGAAAGGCTCCGGCGGCGGGCAAAAAAACCGGCCTAGATTAATCTATCCGAGGGTGTTGTCCTATAGACATCAAGTACGTTAGTCCATAAAGGCTTGATTGGAGCGCACGAGAAGCGTACCTTCGCCCGCTTTTCTTGCCACAGCACCCCCTTGGAGAGCGCCATGTCTGCTGATCTCGAGCATATCCGTCAAATCATGCACGAGGCTGACTGCCTGTACACCGAAGCGCAAGTCGAAGCAGCGATCGCCAAGGTTGGCGCGCACATCACCCGCGAAATGGCCGACACCAACCCGGTGGTCTTCTGCGTGATGAACGGTGGCCTGATCTTCGCCGGTAAATTGCTGACTCACCTGCAGTTCCCGCTGGAAGCCTCTTACCTGCACGCCACCCGCTATCGCAATGAGACCAGCGGCGGCGACTTGTTCTGGAAGGCCAAGCCGGAAGTGTCGTTCATCGACCGCGATGTGTTGATCATCGATGACATTCTCGATGAAGGTCACACCCTGGGCGCTATCATCGATTTCTGCAAACATGCCGGTGCACGCAAAGTGCACACCGCCGTGCTGATCGACAAAGACCACGACCGCAAGGCGCGCCCAGAGCTGAAAGCCGACTTTGTCGGGTTGCCGTGCGTCGACCGTTATATCTTCGGGTATGGCATGGACTACAAGGGCTACTGGCGTAATGCCAATGGCATCTACGCCGTTAAAGGAATGTAATCGATGGCCCGCTTTCTTGATCAGACGCTGTTTGCCGAGTTGGCCGAGAAAGCGGCCGCCAATCCCCGTGGTCGTCAAAACGTTAACTTCCATGAGATGCAAGAGCCTTGTCATCGCATGGCCGTCGGTTTGCAGCCCAGCACCTATGTACAGCCTCACCGTCACCTGAGTGCCGATAAGGCGGAGACGTTGCTGGTGCTCAAAGGGCGTCTGGGAATCCTGATTTTCAGCGAGACGGGGGAAGTGTTGAGCAAGCGTGTGTTGGAAGCGGGCGGGGAATGCCAGGGCGTCGACCTGTCGCCCGGCGTGTTCCATGGCCTGGTAGTGCTTGAGCCGGACAGCGTGATGTTTGAGTGCAAGGCTGGCCCTTACCGCGCTGTGGGTGAGGGTGAGCTGGCCGACTGGGCTCCCCGTGAAGGCGAGGCAGGTATGGCTGAGTATCATCGCTGGATGCTTGCCCAGTTCGACTGAGCAAGCCCCGTCCCACATTGCTTTCTCACCGCTTTCGAAGCCGGCGTCGCGCAGGTAGACTTCAAGCCCCGTGTAAATGTCTGCAGGCTGGAGTCGGTAATGCGTAAAGATAAGAAACAGGTGATTGGCGACGAAATCGGTGACGACCAGATCAAGTTGTTCCTGGACTTCGAGCCGGTTGATGCGACGTCGCCGTCCCTGCACAAACTGATCAAGGCCTATCGCGGCCTGCGTATCGACGACTTCGAGCGTTTCCTGGGCTTTTTCAAAGAAGCAGGCCTGGACCTGGACGGCAAGGACGAGCATGGCCAGACCTTCGTCGACCTGATCAAAGACCAGCGCAACGCCGCCGAATACATCGAGCTGATCGACAACGCCCGCGGCTGATTATCCGAGCCACAAAAAAACGCCCCGGCCTCATGAGAGGCCGGGGCGTTTCGCGCTCGTTCCCACGCTCTGCGTGGGAATGCATTCTGTGACGCTCTGCGTCACGACCTCACGCGTAGCTTTCAGCCTCGTTGCTTTGCTCCACCAGCTCCAGGCTGATGTTGTTCTGCGTGTTGAGCTTGCGATACAGCTCGGCGTCCGTCTCCAGCACTTTCTCGCGTGCCGGGAAGATCTCATGCAGCTTGGTAGCCCACTCACCGGCGGCTTTCTCCGGGAAGCAGCGCTCGATCAGCTCCAGCATGATCGAGACCGTGACCGAAGCACCAGGAGACGCGCCCAGCAGTGCCGCAAGCGAACCGTCCTTGGCCGCGACCAGTTCGGTGCCGAACTGCAGCACGCCGCCTTTCTTCGGGTCTTTCTTGATGATCTGCACGCGCTGGCCGGCCACTTCCAGGCGCCAGTCTTCGGCTTTCGCCTCGGGGTAGAAGCGACGCAGGGATTCCAGGCGCTGTTCCATGGACTGGCGCACTTCGCTGACCAGGTACTTGGTCAGGTCCATGTTGTCGCGGGCCACGGCCAGCATCGGGCCGATGTTGCCGGCGCGAATCGACATCGGCAGGTCAAGGAACGAGCCGTGCTTGAGGAACTTGGTGGTGAAACCAGCGTATGGCCCGAACAGCAGGGATTTCTTGCCATCCACCACGCGGGTGTCCAGGTGCGGCACGGACATCGGCGGCGAGCCCACGGCAGCCTGGCTGTAGACCTTGGCCTGGTGCTGCTTGACCACTTCCGGGTTGTCGCAACGCAGCCACTGGCCGCTCACCGGGAAGCCGCCGAAGCCTTTGCTCTCTTCGATGCCCGAAGCCTGCAGTAACGGCAGCGCCGCACCGCCAGCGCCGAGGAACACGAACTTGGCATCGACGTCGCGGCTGTTACCGCTGTTGACGTCCTTGATGCTCACGGTCCAGCCTGCGCCGTTGCGCTTGAGGCCGGTTACGCGCTTGCAGTACTTGACCTGGGCGTCTGGCGAACTGGTCAGGTGGCTGAGCAGCTGATTGGTCAGGGCGCCAAAGTTGACGTCGGTGCCGTTCATCACGCGGGTGGCGGCGATTTTTTCGTCGAGCGGGCGGCCCGGCATCATCAACGGCATCCACTCGGCCATTTCGCTGCGGTCTTCGGTGTAGTGCATGTCCGAAAACGCGTGGTGCTGGCTGAGGGTCTCAAAGCGCTTCTTGAGGAAGGACACGCCTTTGTCGCCCTGCACGAAGCTCAGGTGCGGCACCGGGCTGATGAACGACTTGGACGAGCCAAAGGTGCCTTTCTTGGTCAGGTAAGCCCAGAACTGCTTCGACACCTCGAACTGGGTGTTGATGTGCACGGCTTTCTTGATGTCGATGGAACCATCGGCGGCCTGTGGCGTGTAGTTCAGCTCACACAGCCCGGCATGGCCGGTGCCGGCGTTGTTCCACGGGTTGGAACTCTCCGCGGCACCCGAGTCCATCAGCTCAACGACTTCCAGCGTGAGGCTGGGGTCGAGCTCTTTGAGCAGTACGGCCAGGGTGGCACTCATGATGCCGGCCCCTACCAGTACTACGTCGACTGCTTCGTTATGCGCCATTTAACGCGTCTCCAAAATCTGCAGCACCAAATTGACGGCATGGCTGCCAGGAGTGACGGGGCGATTCACGTGTTGCCCCAGGTTACCCATGGCCAGGATCGCCATGTCCGTTTCGCAATTCTTTGCAACTTCAGCACACGCTTCCTGCCGGGCTAATCTGCCTATGAACGCATTCATGGGCGCCTGTGGCAATTCGACTTATGGTCAAAGCGTGCGATTCGTGCAACCAATCCGTAGCGGACAGGCTCAAGCTCCGGTTTTTGAGGAAGGCTCGATCCTGTGTAATTGGGCTGACCCAGACGCTGATGGTGCTTGTACAAACGCCAAACTATTCATTTGCTCGCCACACTCTTGTGAAGTTGTGAAAACCCGTTTTTTCACGCTCTTTTGAAGACGTGAACCTCAAAAAAGGGCTGCCCCAGCCTGGCACCTGGCCCGTAAACCTCTGCCGACACGCGGCAAAACGGGCAAACAACTCAAGTGGCCGAGCGCAATGGCAGCTCTGGCAGATTCGATGAAAGACGGGGTGGTTTGCAAAGGAAACAGCAAGCACGCCAGCTTCACTCGATCTGTGTGGGCGGCTCTCTGTGGGCGATTTTGGGGGCTAATGCCTGGGCATTAACGATGCTGCGTGGCCCGATCAGGAGACGTCCTTATAATCGGGGGGAGATTGTAGCGAAGAACGCCAAGGAAATGGGCGTGTTTTATGACTTTTATTCGGGTCCCGGTCAGGAGGCCAACGCTTGCCGATGTTGTGCGCGAAAAACCTGCGGGCTGACCCGGGCGCTGGCCGGCAGTGGGCGGTGCATCCAGCCCAGGTGAGTCTCGGTCACTTCCACCCAGCCTTCACCGACGGGCGGCAGGCTGCACTGCTTGAATGCCTGGCAATGGCCTTTGGCATCGAGCAAGGCAAAGTGACGATGGCGGGTGTGTGACATGAACAGGGTCTTGAGAAGGCGCATGGCTGTGTACCTGGTGTGTTACATGCTTGAAGGTTGCCAGTGTGGCATGACACTGGGGTGACGAATTTATGCGAATTTGTAATTTGCACCGGGGCTTCAGTCGTCGTTCAGGATCGCTGGTGAGTGGCGCGCGTGCACCGTTATACTGGCGACCTGTCTGCACCTAGTCCTGGAGAAATGCGATGTTGCAACGCCTGTTGTTCGGTTTGATCACTGTGACCAGTTTGACCCTTGTCGGCTGCGCCAACAGCCCGCAACAACTCAGCCCGCAACCTAAAGTCACTGCGCCGTTGGCTGCGGTAGGCCATGGCCAGCCGGTGTCGGTGCGCGTGGTCGACGGTCGTCCGTCGCCGACCCTGGGCTCGCGTGGCGGCCTGTACCCGGAGACCGCACTGATTTCGGTGACCGGCCAGGATGTGCTGCCCAAGTTGCAGGCCCAGGCTGAAGCTGCTGTGCGTTTGTTGGGCTTTACGCCGACCAACTCGCCAGGCGTACCACAACTGACCGTGACCCTGGCCGAGCTTAAATACCAGTCGCCCAAAGACGGCCTGTATGTGACCGAGGCTTCCATCGGCGCCACCTTCAAGTCTGACGTCAGTGCCGGCACCCGCCGTTACAGTGGCCGCTACGCCGCCTCGCTCAACCAGCGTTTCGGCATGTCGCCCAACCAGGAAACCAACACCAAGCTGGTCAGCGACGTGCTCAGCGATGCCCTGACCCGCCTGTTCAAGGACCCAAGCATCGGCCAACTGCTCAGCGCGCAATAAGCCGCTCACAAAAAAACCGGGCTCATCGCTGAGCCCGGTTTTTTTATGCCTGTGGTTTTGTCATGCCGCCGTATCGACATAAAAGTCCAGCATGCTCACGCCGGTGAGCACATCCAGCTCCGGCAGATCGGCATGCTGGTGCCCGCCGAGGGCGCAATACACCAGCCAATGGCGGTCCTGAACGTTGAACGCGAGGCTGCCGATCAGCGCCTCCTGTTCATCGCTCTGGGCGATCAGATACAGCCGATCCTGGTTTTGCGCATGCAACATGACAAGCTCCTCAAGCGTCGAAGGGCAACAGAGTGGCTTGTTAAGGTGACGTTCAGGTGACGGCGTAAATTACTGGATACATTAGCCGTCCATGGGGAAGGAGCATTTAAGGCGCAGGAGGCGACTGTCGTTCAGGTGTGTATCTGGACTGATACCCGAACACTGGTTCACCGAGGTTTGCGATGGCGCTGCCCGCACTGCTCATTAATATTGTTGCCCTGTTGGTTGCCTGCTCGGGCGCCTGGTTGCTGTTTATCACCCGCCTGCATGCACAGCGTGCGATGGCCGACCTGGCCCTGCGCAGCGAAGAGCGCGCTATCGACCAGCCGATGCTGTTTCTGGATACACGCACCGAACGGGCGCATCGCCTGGCATACCGCGTCGGGTTCGCCTGCCTTGGCCTGGCCCTGGCCATCTCCTGGCTCAGCACCCACTTCTAATTCCACTGCAAAACCAAATGTGGGAGCGGGCTTGCCCGCGAAGGCGGTGTATCAGCCGCTGAATCTTTAACTGAACCACCGCTATCGCAGGCAAGCCAGCTCCCACACTGGCCATGTACTGCCCACAGAATCAGCGCCTGCCCCATATCCCCTGTGGGCTCACATATTTGGGTTGGGTGTTTATAGAGGGATCCCAGCCTTGACTCGGTATTGGTTGCGTACCGGCGTCGCATACTGCACCACCAGATAAGGCCGGTGCTCCGCCGGGCACTCGTTCAAGCGCCGTTCCCATTCCGCCTTGGCCTTGGCCAGCTCATCGGCAGGGAATACGTCCGCCGCCTTGGGCACCTGCAATTGCGGGTCGGCGTCACTCCACTGCGCATATGCCAGGTAGTGCACCGGGAACAACCGATAGCCGCCCAGGATCTGCCGGTCCATTTCCACGGCCAGCAGCTTGGTGTCTTCGAAACGCTCGGTGATCGGCGGCGCAAAGTTCACGTGCACCCGGCCTTTATAGCCGGTAATGCCCAGGGCAATGCTCACATCATCCTCGCCCGGTGCCTTGCTGTAGGTACCGGTGGTGGCGCGGATATACAACTCGCGGGCTTTGGCGGCATCGCAAGGGTCGTACTCGTAGCTGATGGACACCGGCGTCAGGTTCAACGACTGGATGACCTCGGCAAATGGCTCGTCCTTGCGGCTGACGTGGAACATCTTGAGGATCGCCGATTCGGTACGGTCATCGCCATCCTTGGCCCGGCCTTCAGCCTGGGCAATCCAGATCGACTGGCAGTCGTTGCGGATCGAATGGTTGATGTAGGCCGACAGCAAGTTGTAAGCCGCCATCTTCTCCTTTCGCCCGGTGATCGAACGGTGCACGATGAAGCTCTTGTTCAAGCGCATCAGGTCGCTGACAAACGGCTTTTGCAGCAGGTTGTCGCCGATGGCGATGCGCGGCGTCGGCAGGCCGGCGTGGTACACGGCGTAGTTGACGAAGGCCGGATCCATCACGATGTCGCGGTGGTTGGCCAGGAACAGGTAGGCGGTGCCGGATTTCAGTTGCTCGACGCCGGTATAGGTCACGCCGTCGGTCGCCCGGTCAATGGTGTGGTCAACGTAGTACTCGACCTTGTCCTGCAGCGTGGCCACGGTGGTGACGCCAGCGAACTCACGGCGCAGTTTGCGCGCGATCATTGGCTTGAGCAGCCAGCCCAGGGCGCCTGCAAAGCGCGGGAAGCGGAAGTGGGTCAGGATGTCCAGAAAGGCCTTGTCACTGAACAGGCGCGCCAGCACTGCCGGGACTTCGCTGTCGTTGTAAGGTCGGATGGTATCGAATTCGCCCATCATGCTCTCTTGTTAGAAACGGCTAGGGTAAGTAAAAGGAAATGTCAGGGTGCGGTCCGAATAAGGGGCCGGCCAAGAATAGCCCTGTAAATAGACCGGCGATTATACGCACAAGTCACCTGGGAGACTGCGATGCTCGAAACTGCGCTGTACGATTGTCCTTATTGTGGCGAAGAGGTCGAGACAACGGTGGATTTGTCCGGTGGTGACCAGACCTATATAGAAGACTGCCAAGTGTGTTGCCGGCCGATCACATTCGACCTGCAAGTTCATGGTGAAGAGTGGATGCTTGAAACCCGTAGCGAAAATGAATAATGCGCAGCGGGAACGAATAAAAAGGTACGCCCATGCAGCGAGTCTACGAACCGGAAAACCTGATGGAGGGCGAGTTGCTGCAGCAGATGCTTGCCAGTGAAGGCATCGAGGCGCATCTGGTGGGGCGCCACCTGCTCGGCGGCACGGGCGAGTTGCCGATCTTCGGCTTGCTGGGGCTGGAGGTCGATAACGATCAGGCGGCTGTTGCCCGCGAGCTGATCACTGCCTATATCGGCGCGCAACCGTTGCCCGGCGACGAACCCGACAGCTTCCCCGACGTATTGGTCTGTTAGGCTGTCGGTCGGTTTACCCCAAGAGTCGTGTTGCCCCATGTGTGGACGTTATGCCCTGTTTCGCTGGAACCCTGCCTTTGCTGCCTTGCCCGGCTTCCCCGCGGATCAGCAGGCCCAGTGGAACATTTCCCCCAATGATTCGGTACTGATCCAGCGCCTGAGCGAAGGCCAGCTCACCCTGGCGCGTGCCCGTTGGGGCCTTACGCCGCCTTGGCTGACAGACCTGTCGCGTACTCCAGCCCATGCCCGCGCCGAAACCCTGGCCGAACAACCGATGTTCCGTGAAGCGTTCCGCCAGCGCCGCTGCCTGCTGCCGGCCAACGGTTTCTACGAATGGCGCGGCACCCAGCGCAAGCGCCCGTATTGGCTCACGCCGGGGGAGGGCTCCACGTTGTTCTTTGCCGCAGTGTGGGAAGCGTATCCGGTGCAGGAGCAGGTATGGCTGAGTACGGCGGTGGTTACCCAAGCGGCGCAAAGTCAGCGCCGGCCATTGATCCTGGACGCGGCAGCGCAGGCCGCCTGGCTCGACCCCGAGACACCGCTGCATGTATTGCAGAGCCTGCTGGCGGCTGAGCCTGCCGTGCTGCGCGAGCGGGTGCTGGCCAATATGGTCAACGATCCGAAGCTCAATGGGCCCGAGTGCCTGACCCCGGCGTGAGCTTTGCCAGTCCGGTCGCGTTCGGATGTATCTGAAATTCAGCGGTTAAACGTCTGGTGTATCTGGCGCAGATACCAATGACCGCCTACGATACGCGCCATGTTTTCAGGGAGCGTGTTCATGAAGAAGTCATTGGTGGTAAGCGGTTTGGTTGCAGCGATGCTGCTGGCGGGTTGTCAGTCGGTCAATACCACCAGCGGCGGCGCCGTTGGGGTGGAGCGCAAGCAGTACATGTTCAGCATGCTGTCGAGCCAGGAAGTCGACCAGATGTATGCCCAGTCTTATCAGCAGACCCTGGGTGAAGCCAGCAGCAAAGGGGTGTTGGACAAGACCAGCGCCAACGCCAAGCGCGTGCAGGCCATTGCCAAGCGCCTGATCGCCCAGGCTCCGACTTTCCGCGCGGATGCGGCCCAGTGGAACTGGGATGTGAACCTGATCAAAAGCGATGAGATGAACGCCAACTGCGGGCCTGGCGGCAAGATCCTGGTGTACAGCGGCTTGATCGACAACCTCAAGCTCACCGATGACGAACTGGCCGCCGTGATGGGCCATGAAATCGCCCACGCCTTGCGTGAGCACGGCCGAGAAGCCATGTCCAAGGCTTACGGTATCCAGATGGCCAAGCAGGGCGCCGGGGCAATATTCGGTCTCGGCCAGGACAGCCTGGCACTGGCCGATACCGTGGCCAACTACGGCATGACCTTGCCCAACAGCCGCAGCAATGAAAACGAAGCCGACCTGATCGGCCTGGAACTGGCCGCCCGCGCTGGTTACAACCCGAACGCGGCCATCACCTTGTGGAACAAGATGGCCAAGGCTTCGGAAGGCGCACCGCCGGAATTCATGAGCACGCACCCGGCTTCCGACAGCCGCATCGCGTCCTTGCAGGCGGCGATTCCGAAGGTAATGCCGCTCTACCAGCAGGCCAAGAAGTCCTGATCGACGCCCTGTGGCAGCGAGTTCGCTCGCGAATGCGGTGTTGCAGTGACTCATTCAGTGACTGATACCTCGCCTTCGCGGGCAAGCCCGCTCCCACAGGGGCCTATGCCAGGCGCTGATTCTGGACCACTGTGGGAGCTGGCTTGCCTGCGATAACGCCCGTTCAGCAACAGATTCAGTGACTGATACGCCGCTATCGCGGGCAAGCCCGCTCCTCCCGCCCTGATCGGTTTACAGCCAGCCGCTGCTCTGCATGGCCTTGTACACCGCAATAATCGCCAGCACGAAGAACGCCGTAGCCGCCAAGCGACGAATCAAGGTCAGCGGCAGCTTCTCCGCGGCAAAATTCCCCGCCAGCACCACCGGAACGTTGGCAATCAACATGCCCAGGGTGGTACCGATAATCACCAGCCAAAGTTCCGGGTATTGCGCCGCCAGCATCACCGTGGCGATCTGGGTCTTGTCACCGATTTCGGCGAGGAAGAATGCAATCAAGGTGGTCAGGAAGGGCCCGAACTTACGGGTGGTACTGGCTTCGTCATCATCGAGTTTGTCCGGCACCAGAGTCCACAGCGCCGTGGCGCAGAAGCTCGCGGCGAGGATCCAGTGCAGCACCGCATCCGAGAAGAAACTCCCGAACCAGGCGCCCACGGCACCGGCCGCCGCATGGTTGGCCAGGGTCGCGGCGACGATACCGGCGATGATCGGCCAGGGCTTGCGAAAGCGCGCAGCAAGGATGAGTGCGAGCAGTTGCGTCTTGTCGCCGATTTCGGCCAAGGCAACGATTGCGGTAGGAACGAGTAGTGAATCCAGCATCAGGTAGTTTCCAGGGGCGGGTCGACACGGCTATGACACGTACAGCCTTCCCGCCCCGGGTAAGGTGTGCGTGTCATAGGTCTTGTCAAACCCCGGTCCGTCTGTGCGGACTCCTGGGTCGCATACGCCATGGTCTGCTGACCAAGTATGTTGACGTATGCCGGACGAGCATGGCGCTCGTGGGAGACTACTCCCCTAGGACGCTGCGGATTCTGCCTAGGCAAAACCCATTCGGCAAGCGTTCTTTTTCAAACCTCCGTCAGGGACGCTTGGCGCGGTAAATGCGAAAACCATTGCCTTCGGCCTTGATTGCGCAGATGCCCAAATGCTCTTCGATCAGTGGCTGGTACTTCAGGAAACTATTGGCGACCAAGCGAAGTTCGCCACCTTTTGCCAGGTGTTTCGCCGCTTTTCGCAGCAGATTCTCCGTGGCGAAATAATCGGTGTGCACGCCGACATGGAACGGCGGATTGCTCAAAATCGCGTTCAAACCCATGGGCGCGGCGTCGATGCCGTCACCGGTCAACACATCAGCTTCCAGGCCGTTCGCTGCCAGCGTCAGGCGACTGCTGGCGGCGGCGAAGGCATCCACATCCAGCATCGTCACGGTGTTATGCGGGTAGCGGCGTTTGACCGCAGCCCCCAACACCCCGGCGCCGCAACCGAAATCGAGCAGGTTGCCGCTGGGCAGCTTGTCCAAGTGCTCCAGCAACAACTCGGTGCCGCGGTCCAGGCGACCATAGCTGAACACCCCTGGCAAGCTCACCACCTTCAGCGGGCCTTCGGCCAGCGGTACGTCGAAGACCTGTGCCAGGCTCTCAAGCTCCACGGCGTGCGGCGCGTTGGCGACGGTGACCTGCCACAGCTGGCAATGCCGTGCACTATCGAGCTTGCGCGGTTTGCCGAACGGAACCATCTGTTTGGCGGCGCTTTCGATACCCCCCTTTTTCTCGCCCACCAGAAACAGCTCAGCGCCAGGCAGGCGCGCGGCCACGGCGTTGAGCAGGTAGTCGGTGAGGTCTTTGGACTTGGGCAAGAAAATCACCGCCGCATCAAAGGCGCGCTCTGGCACCGTCACGCCAAACTGGCTGCGCTCTGCGAAGCGCGCATCGAGCGCCGCTTGGTCACCGGCATGCCAGCACCAGCCGTGGGCATTGGGCAGGCGCCCAAGCAAATCGTCGGCAGGCAAACCTACGAGCAGCAGGTTGCCTTGAAAAAGTTCGGCCTGGCGAAGCAGTACTTCACTGCGCGGATCCATAGTCTGCTCCTTGAAAAGGGGCGCAGTTTATCAACTGACGACGCGCAGCGGGGCGCCGTTGAAAAAGCCCTGGGCGTTTTCCGTGAGCTGGCCGACGATGCGCTGCCGCGCTTCGCGACTGCCCCAGGCGTTGTGGGGCGTGACGATCAAGCGTGGAATGTTTCCCGCCAGCAGCGGATTACCAGTGACTGGCGGCTCGACACTCAACACGTCAGTCGCCGCGCCGCCAAGATGACCACTGCGCAGCGCGTCGGCCAGGGCCTGTTCATTGATCAAGCCACCGCGTGCGGTGTTGACGATAAACGCGCCGGGCTTGAGCAGCGCCAGTTCACGGGCGCCGATAAAGTCGCGGGTGTGTTCATTGAGTGGGCAATGCAGGGTCAGCGCATCGACCTGGGTCAGCAATTCGTCCAGCGGCACACGGTCGGCGCGGGCAGGGCGCCCAGGTATCGCGCCGAGCACCACGCGCATGCCGAACGCTTCAGCCAGGCGTGCCACGGCACTGCCCAATTCACCGTGGCCGAGCAGGCCGAGGGTTTTGCCTTCCAGTTCGACGATCGGATGGTCCAGCAGGCAAAACTGTTTGGCCTGCTGCCATTTGCCAGCGGCCACATCCTGTTGATAGTCCTTCAAGCGCGTGGCGAGGTTGAGCAGCAGCATGATCGTATGTTGTGCCACCGACGGCGTGCCATAGCCCTGGCAGTTGCTCACGGTGATGCCGTGGGCGCGGGCCGCTTCAAGGTCGATATTGTTGGTGCCAGTGGCCGATACCAGGATCAGTTTGAGCTCGGGGCAGGCGGCCAGGGTTTGCGCCGTGAGCGGGATTTTATTGCTGATGGCGACTTGGGCGCCCTGCAAGCGCTCCAGCACATTTTCTGGCGTGGTCTGTTCAAACAACTGAAGCTGGCTGAAGCAGTCATGCAAACCGCTGAGGTCGAGGTCGCCCAAGTCCAGGGAAGGGTGGTCGAGGAAGACGGCGCGGCGATTGTTCATGATCAACTGTACCTTTTGCGACGAGGTTCGAAGGCGTAATCTGCCGAGCCTATCAGATGAAATAATCAGTTACTTAATGGAGTGAGCATGTACGTCGCCGAGTTTTTGACCGTAGCCTTGATTCACTTGTTGGCAGTGGCGAGCCCCGGCCCGGATTTCGCCGTGGTGGTGCGTGAAAGCGTGACCCACGGCCGCCGTGCCGGAACCTGGACGGCCTTGGGCGTCGGTTCGGCGATTTTCCTGCATGTGGGTTACTCGTTGCTGGGTATCGGCTTGATCGTGTCCCAGTCTATTGTGCTGTTCAATGCGTTGAAGTGGGCCGCAGCCGCGTACCTGCTGTACATCGGCTTCAAGGCCCTGCGCGCTCAGCCGGCCAAGCCTGCGGCCGAGGGCGAGCTGCACCGTGAAGCGGGCGAGCGCACTCCACGCGGCGCGTTTACCGCAGGCTTTGTGACCAATGGCTTGAACCCCAAGGCCACGCTGTTCTTCCTGTCGCTGTTCACCGTGGTGATCAACCCCCACACACCGCTGGCGGTACAGGCTGGTTACGGTGTGTACCTGGCGGTGGCCACGGCCCTGTGGTTTTGCCTGGTGGCCATGTTGTTCAGCCAGCAGCGCGTGCGCGCCGGGTTTGCAAAGATGGGTCATTGGTTTGATCGGACCATGGGCGCGGTGTTGATTGCCATCGGGGTGAAGCTGGCCTTTACCAGCATGAAATAATCACTTTTCTCAAGTCAGCACAGTCCAAATGTGGGAGCGGGCTTGCTCGCGAATGCGGTGGTTCAGTCAAAGATATACTGGCTGACACTCCGCATTCGCGAGCAAGCCCGCTCCCACATTGGGTCTCATTAGGTCCTCGGTAATGGCGTAACGCTAGCATTTGCTGGTCCCTGCAAATCATTCCTTTGGCTGATTTGGCTGAAACATAAGCGCTCTACAGTGCAGGTCTTCAAGCCAAGACCGTGCAGTCATTAAAGGGATTCTTATGTTGCAGACCCGTGTTATCCCGCCCGCCGAAGGTGCGTACCAGTACCCGCTGTTGATCAAGCGCCTGTTGATGTCCGGGACTCGCTACGAGAAGACCCGGGAAATTATCTACCGCGACAAGCTGCGCTACAGCTACCCGACGCTGATCGAGCGCGTTGCGCGCCTGGCCAATGTGCTGACCGAAGCCGGGGTCAAGGCTGGTGATACTGTGGCGGTGATGGACTGGGACAGCCACCGTTACCTGGAGTGCATGTTCGCCATCCCGATGATCGGCGCGGTGATTCACACCATCAACGTGCGCCTGTCGCCAGAACAGATTCTGTACACCATGAACCACGCCGAAGACCGCTTTGTGCTGGTCAACAGTGAGTTCGTGGGGCTCTACCAGGCCATTGCCGGGCAGCTCACCACCGTCGACAAGACCTTGTTGATTACCGATGGTGACACCCTCACCGCCGAGCTACCCAACCTGGTGGGTGAGTATGAAACCCTGCTGGCCGCGGCCAGCCCCATCTATGACTTCGAGGATTTCGACGAAAACTCGGTCGCCACCACCTTCTACACCACCGGCACCACCGGTAACCCCAAGGGCGTGTACTTCACCCACCGGCAACTGGTGCTGCACACCATTGGCGTGGCGACCATCATGGGCAGCGTCGACAGTGTGCGCCTGCTGGGCACCAACGATGTGTATATGCCGATCACGCCGATGTTCCACGTACACGCCTGGGGCTTGCCGTATGTGGCGACCATGCTCGGGCTCAAACAGGTGTACCCCGGCCGCTACGACCCCGAATACCTGGTGGAACTGTGGCGCAAGGAGAAGGTGACGTTCTCCCACTGTGTGCCGACCATTCTGCAAATGGTGCTCAACGCCAAGGCTGCGCAGAACGTGGATTTCGGCGGCTGGAAAATCGTCATCGGCGGCAGCGCCCTCAACCGTTCGCTGTATGAAGCTGCCAAGGCTCGTGGCATTCAGCTGACCGCTGCGTATGGCATGTCCGAGACCGGGCCGCTGGTGTCCTGCGCTCACCTCAATGATGAGCTGATGGCCGGCAGCGAAGATGAGCGCACCACCTACCGCATCAAGGCCGGTGTGCCGGGCCCGTTGGTCGAGGCGGCAATCATGGACACCGACGGTCGTTTCCTACCCGCCGATGGCGAAACCCAGGGCGAACTGGTGCTGCGCGCGCCGTGGCTGACCGAGGGTTACTACAACGAGCCGCACAAGGGCGCCGAGCTATGGGCCGGTGGCTGGCTGCACACCGGTGATGTGGCCACGCTGGATGCCTTCGGTGTGATTGATATCCGCGACCGCATCAAGGATGTGATCAAGACCGGCGGCGAATGGATCTCTTCCCTGGCACTCGAAGATCTGGTCAGCCGCCACCCGGCGGTACGGGAAGTGGCGGTGGTGGGCATTGCCGACCCGCAATGGGGCGAGCGGCCCTTCGCCTTGTTGGTGGTGCGTGAAGGGCATGTGATCGATGCGCGAGAGCTCAAGGAACACCTCAAGCCTTTTGTCGAGCTGGGCCATTTGAGCAAGTGGGCGATCCCGAGCCAGATCGCCGTTGTTACTGAAATTCCCAAGACCAGTGTCGGCAAACTCGACAAGAAACGTATCCGTGTCGACATCATCGAATGGCAGGCCAACAACAGCACGTTCCTGTCCACGCTCTAAACCCTCTCGCCGCGCCCGTTCGGGCGCGGCAATGCTCTATATCAAGCCTTTACTTGTGATTTGCCGAATTTCAGCCATCCTTCCCGCGTCGACCTTCGTCGGCGTGGCGAAAGGGTTGTGGCAGACAGGTTGGTGATGCAAATCACACTTTAGAGGGATCAAGCACTACCCCCCTCTGGCTATAGTCCCTTTCAGAGTTTTTCGCGGATGTTGCGCTTCGAGCCATGGAGGCTCGGTGGCGATGCGGCATTGGAATCGTTGTATCCCGGCCGTTACATCTGAAGAAAGGGCTCACTGCCATAACAATAAAATATGCACATGGAGTAGCGTCGATGACCTCAGTAAACCAGTTCTGGCGCCGGGCAAGACTGCCCCTGGCCGTCAGCCTCGCTTCTACGCTCGCCGGGCCGGCATTCGGCGTCAGTTTCAACATTGGTGAAATCGAAGGGAGCTTTGACTCGTCGCTTTCCGTGGGGGCGAGCTGGTCCACGGCCAAACCCAATCGTGACCTGATCGGTGCCAACAACGGCGGCAAGGGCCTGTCCCAGACCTCCGATGACGGGCACTTGAACTTCAAGCGCGGCGAGACGTTCTCGAAGATCTTCAAGGGCATCCACGACCTGGAACTGAAGTACGGCGACACCGGTGTGTTTGTGCGGGGCAAGTACTGGTACGACTTTGAACTCAAGGACGAAAGCCGTCCGTTCAAGGACATCAGCGACAACAACCGCAAGGAAGGCGCCAAGTCTTCGGGCGGGCAGATTCTCGATGCGTTCGTCTACCACAACTACTCGATTGCCGATGCGCCGGGTTCCGTGCGTTTTGGTAAGCAGGTGGTGAGCTGGGGGGAAAGTACCTTCATCGGCGGCGGCATCAACTCCATCAACCCGATCGACGTGTCGGCGTTTCGCCGTCCGGGGGCCGAGATCAAGGAAGGCTTGATCCCGGTGAACATGTTCTACGTGTCCCAGTCGCTCACCGACAACCTGTCGGCCGAGGCGTTTTACCAGCTGGAGTGGGACCAGACCGTGACCGATAACTGCGGCACGTTCTTCTCGCAGCCGGACGTGATCTCCGATGGTTGCAGCAATAACCTGCGGGTACTGAACAAGCGTTCGACCATTCCTGCCGCCGCCCTGCCGACCCTGGGTGCCTTGGGGGTGGACGTGAACAGCGAAGGCGTGCTGGTGCGCCGTGGGCCGGACCGTGATGCCCGCGACAGCGGCCAGTTTGGCGTGGCCATGCGCTACAACTTCGAACCGCTGGATACCGAATTCGGCGCCTACTTCATGAACTACCACAGCCGTGCGCCGATCTTCAGCGCGCAGGGCGCGCCATCGGCGGCCTACACGCGTCCGCTGGGGCCACTGGGGGCCTTGCGACCGTTGATCGTGGCGGGTAGCTCGAACTACTTCGTCGAGTACCCGGAAGATATTCGCCTCTACGGCCTGAGTTTCTCCACCACCTTGCCTACCGGCACCGCCTGGAGCGGTGAGTTGAGCTACCGTCCGAATGCGCCGGTGCAGTTGAGCACCACTGACATTCTGTTCGCCGGTGTCACGCCGATCCCCGGCTTTGGCAATGCGTCCGTGCTCAAGGGCACGCCGGGCCAGGACCTGCACGGCTACAACCGCAAGGAGGTCACCCAGTTCCAGACCACCTTCACGCACTTCTTCGATCAGGTGATGGGCGCCAGCCGCCTCACCACCGTCGGTGAAATCGGCGTGACCCACGTGGGTGGCCTGGAAAGCAAATCCCAGGCTCGTTACGGCCGCGACCCGGTGTTCGGCCCAGGCACGCTGCCAGGTGGGTTCTGCAACGCCCTCAACAACTCCACCGCCAACGGCGCCGGCTTGCCCAACGCTGCTGGCCTGAACACCAACTGCAACAACGACGGCTACACCACCGCAACGTCCTGGGGCTACCGCGCCCGTGCCATCTGGGAATACCCGGACGTGTTCGCGGGCGTGAACCTCAAACCCAACGTGGCCTGGTCCCATGACGTCAAAGGTTACTCGCCAGGCCCTGGCGGCAACTTTGAAGAAGGTCGCAAGGCGGTCAGCCTGGGCCTGGATGCCGAATACCAGAACACCTATACCGCGAGCCTGGCGTACACCAACTTCTTTGGTGGCAAGTTCAGCACTGTGGATGACCGCGACTTTGTCGCCTTGAGCTTCGGCGCCAACTTCTAAGCACACTCTTTTCAAGTGGCATGTATTCAGGAAGACCAGAGCATGAAAATAACAAAAAGTCTGTTGCACGTGGGTGTGCTTGGGCTGTCGATCCTGGCGAGTAACGTCATGGCGGCAGTCTCGGCAGATGAAGCCGCCAAGCTCGGCACGACCCTGACCCCGATGGGCGCCGAGATGGCCGGTAACGCGGCCGGCACCATTCCAAAATGGTCGCCATTGCCGACCAATGCCGGTGCGGTCGACGCCCGTGGTTTCCTCGCCAACCCGTATGCCAGCGAGCAACCGCAGTTCACCATCACCGCGCAGAACGTCGAGCAGTACAAAGACAAGCTGGCCCCCGGGCAATACGCGATGTTCAAGCGTTACCCGGACAGCTTCAAGATGCCGGTGTACCCGACCCATCGCGGCGCCACCGTGCCGGCCGAGGTGTTTGCCTCGATCAAGAAAAACGCCACCACCACCAACCTGGTGTCCGGCGGCAACGGTCTGGAAAACTTTGAAACCGCCGTCCCGTTCCCGATTCCCAAGAGCGGCGTTGAAGTGATCTGGAACCACATCACCCGTTATCGCGGTGGCAGCGTGACCCGCCTGGTTACCCAGGCCACCCCGCAAACCAACGGTTCCTACAGCCTGGTGTACTTCCGCGACCAGTTCGTGTTCCGCGACAAGATGAAGGACTTCGATCCGAAAAACCCAGGCAACGTGCTGTTCTACTTCAAGCAGCAAGTGACTGCGCCAGCGCGCCTGGCCGGTGGTGTGCTGCTGGTGCACGAAACCCTGGACCAGGTCAAAGAACCGCGTTCGGCCTGGGTCTACAACGCCGGGCAGCGCCGTGTGCGTCGGGCGCCGCAAGTGTCCTATGACGGGCCGGGTACTGCCGCCGACGGCCTGCGCACCTCCGACAACCTCGACATGTACAACGGTGCGCCGGACCGCTACGACTGGAAGCTGGAAGGCAAGAAAGAAATCTACATTGCCTCCAACAGCTACAAGATCGACGATCCCAAGCTCAAGTACGCCGATATCATCAAGGCTGGCCACATCAACCAGGACCTGGCTCGCTACGAGCTGCGCCGTGTCTGGCACGTGGTCGCCACCTTGAAGGAAGGCCAGCGCCACATCTACGCCAAGCGTGACTTCTACATCGACGAAGACACCTGGCAGGCAGCGGTGATCGACCACTACGACGGTCGTGGCCAACTGTGGCGCGTCGCCGAGGCCCATGGCGAGAACTACTACGACAAGCAAGTGCCGTGGTACGCCCTGGAAACCCTCTACGACCTGCAGTCCGGCCGCTACCTGGCCCTGGGCATGAAGAACGAAGAGAAGCAGGCCTATGACTTCGGCTTCACCGCCAGCACCAGCGACTTCACCCCAGCGGCCCTGCGCCAGGACGGTGTTCGCTAACCTCTGCTGATGCTCTCTGAATGATCGCTCCCACGCTCTGCGTGGGAGTGCTTCCTGTGACGCTCTGCGTCACGCCTCAAAAGTCGACGCGCAGCGTCGAAGTCTGCATTCCCACGCAGAGCGTGGGAACGATCATTCCTGGATGGGCGCGTTTTTTTTTGTGCTTCGCGAGCAAGCTCGCTCCTGCTTCTTGCTTGGCGGCTGGAAGGGATATTTCTTGTCGCAGTTCTTTTTCAGCCATTTGTTGCAAAGATCTACAATCCCGCCGCTTTTACCGCTAGTCTGCGGACATCTGCAATGCCGACAACAGCCTTCTACAAGAGCCCGGCGATGACTGATCTGTCCCGAACCCATGGGCCTGCCAGTGTGGTGATGCCGCCGCTGGAAGGCCGCTTCTACCGGCCCCCGTTGCCTGACGGCTACGTGCTGCGCCCGCGCCTGTGCGAACGGCTGAATGCGGGCCTTGATGGGCGACTGTTGCTGGTCAGCGCGCCCGCGGGGTTCGGCAAGAGTTCGTTGGCGGTGGAGTTCTGCCAGGGCTTGCCAGCCCAGTGGCAAAGCCTGTGGTTGGGCCTGAGCCCTCGTGACAATGACCCCGGCCGTTTCCTGGAGCGGCTGCTCGACGGCTTGCAACAGTATTTTCCGCAACTCGGCGCCCAATCCCTGGGGTTGCTGAAAATGCGCCAGCGTCACCAACCCTTTGCCTTCGAAGAATGGCTCGATGGCCTGCTCGACGAACTGGCCGTGCACCTGTCTGCACGTTCGCCGTTATTGCTGGTGCTGGATGACTATCACCTGGCCCAGGGCCCGGTGCTGGATCGCTGCCTGCAGTTTTTTCTCAATCATTTGCCTGATGGCCTGGTGGTGCTGGTCACCAGCCGGCAGCGTCCGGACTGGCACCTGGCACGCCTGCGTCTGTCGCGACACCTGTTGGAACTGCATGAGCAAGACCTGCGCCTGACCCATGACGAATCCCTGGCGGTGCTGGATGGACACGGCAATGCATTGCGCGGTGAGGCGTTGGAAAACCTGATCCGTCGTAGCGAGGGCTGGGTCGCCGGCCTGCGCTTCTGGTTGTTGGCGGCCTCCGAAGCCGGCAGTGAGGGCGCCTTGCCGCAAAGCCTGCACGGTGGCGAAGGGCTGATTCGCGATTACCTGCTCGAAGAAGTCATCGACTGCCTGCCCGCAGAAGTGCAAGCGTTCCTGTATGACACCGCACCTCAGGAGCGTTTTTGCAGCGAATTATGCGACGCCGTCCGCGAGGCCCATGACAGCGCAGAAATCCTGCGCTATTTGCAGGCTCATCAAGTGTTCCTGGTGCCGTTGGATGAGCAAGGGCACTGGTACCGTTATCACCATTTGTTCTCCGACCTGCTGCGTACCCGCCGCGAGAAAAGCGCCACCTTGCCGCCGGCCAGCCTGCACTTGCGCGCCTGTCGCTGGTTTAACACCCAGGGCTTGATCGACGAGGCGGTGGAGCAGGCGCTGCGGGCCGGGCATCTGGATGTGGCGGCGAATCTGGTGCAGAACCTGTCCGAAGAGCAACTGCTGGCAGAGCAGAACATCGGCATGCTGCTGCGCTGGAAGATGGACTTGCCCGACAGCCTGCTGATCAGCACGCCGCGTTTGATCGTGCTGTACAGCTGGGCGCTGGGGCTCGCATGCCAATTGGATGCAGCGCAGGAGCTGTCCAGCTACCTCAGCCGCTTCCTGCCGGCGCCATCGGCCACCGCGCAAAAATCCATGTTGGCCCAATGGTTGGCGCTGAGCGGGATTATTGCCCGTGGGCGCGGAGACCGTGAGCTGACCCAGCGCTATTGCAACGAAGCGTTGGAAAGCTTGCCGCCAAAGCGTTACGGCCAGCGCCTGATGTGCCTCTCGACCCTGTCCAACCTGGCGATCGTCGATGCCGACCTGTGGCGCGCTCGTGGTCTGAACCGCGAATCGTTGGAGCTGGCGCAGCGCGTCGGTAACCCCTTGTTTGAAGCCTTGGCCCATTACGACCGGGCGCGGGTGCTGCAGGCGCGGGGGGAGATCCTGCGTTCCCTGGATGAAGCCCGCCAGGGCCTTGAGCGCCTGCATGGGCTGGCGCCCCAGCGCCTGTATGCCGTGCGCGCACGCCTGTCGCTGTACGAGGGGTACCTGCTGCTGGTGCGTTACCAGCCCGAAGCCGGCCTGGCGCGTTTGCGCGCCGGCCTGGCCGAGGCCCGTGCCTGCCGCGATATCAGCGTGCTGATCGGGCACTGCGTCATCGCCAGCTTCGAAGGGCGGCGTGGGGAGTTTGCCCATGCTTTTGCCGAACTGGCCGAGGCCGAGCGCTTGATGCACATCTGGGATGTGCCGCCGATCTATTACCTGGCGATGATCACCCTGATCAAATGCGAGTTGTGGCTGGCCCAGGGGCGCACTGACCTGGCCGACGCCTGGCTGGCCCGCCTGGGGCAGACCTACAACGGCGAGCACGCTGCGGCCGCCCCCGAGTTTCATCCGCACTTGCCGCAACATATCGAGCTGCAACAAGCCGCGCTCGATGCCACGCGCCATCAGCCCGACAGCGCGCTGCAACGCCTAGAAGCGCTGGCCCAGCAGGCTCATGACAGTGGGCGCCAGATGATTGCCCTGATGGCGCTGGTCCAGCAGGTGCAGTTACTTCTGGATAATGGCCAGGAAGCCAAGGCCAGGCCGGTGTTCGCCCGTGCCCTGGAAGCCGGTTCAGGTGGTGCGTTGCAGCCGTTTCAACGGTTGTTGGAGGGTTACCCGCAGTGGATGCGCGAGCAGTTGGGCAAGGATTCCCATGGGCTGCTCAATCAGAGCTTGCTGGCGTTGCTGCCCCAAGTCAGCGCAGTTGAAGCCGCACCTCAACAGGAAACCCTCAGCACCCGAGAGCTGGCGGTGCTGCAACTGATTGCCCAAGGCTGTTCAAACCAGGAAATCAGCAACCAGTTGTTCATCTCTCTGCACACGGTGAAGACCCACGCCAGCCACATCAACAGCAAGCTCGGCGTGGAGCGTCGTACCCAGGCAGTAGCGCGGGCCAAGGCCATGGGCTTGTTGGCCTGAGCCCTGGGTTTATGGCGTGGTCGGGCAGCCTTTGAGTGAGGTGTCGACGGTCTGATTGATCAGCGCCGCGAAACGCTTGAGGTTGTTCTGATGCGCCACCACCAACTCGTCGATGCTCGGCCCGGCAGGTGATTGCAAGGTGGTGCGGCAGGTCAAGGCCGGGCGATCGCCATTGACTTGCCTCAGGCGCCAGCGCACATCGAGCAATGCGTACTGCCCCGGTACCGAGTCAAACCGCTGCACGTCTACGCGCAAAGCCACGGCTTGCCGGGCATTGCTGTTGGCCAATTGATCGACCAAGGCGCTCCTCAGTTCATCGGCGAGGGTGGCGGCCCACCACTGGGTTTCAAGAATCGCCAGGCCGCTGTCGCCCTGGCGGATCACTATCTGCGCGCGGTCGACCTGAGGCGGCACGCTGATGCTCTCAATGCGCACACCGCCGGCCTCTGCTCGCGTACTCGGGCTCAAGTGCGCCGGGGTCAGGGTATGAAAAGCGATGGGTTCACTGCGACAGGCACCGAGCAGCAGCAGGGCGCTCAGTAACGTGATCTTCAACGGCAATGTCATGGCGGCTCCAATGGTCATTTGCGGGGTGGCCCTTGCAGGTCCGTCGGTGCGGCGTTATCGGGGCGGCCGCGAATCAGCGACTCCGGATGCCGGCCCAGATAATCCGAAAGCTCGCGCAGGGAACGCGACATGCGCCCCAACTCGTCGAGGGTCTGGGTCAGTTGTTCACGCTGCGGCGAGTCTTCGGCCAGGGTTGAACTGGCCGATTGCAGGGTCTTGCTCACGTCGGCCAAGGTCGTTTGCACACCCGGCAGCGTCTTGGCGTTGAATTGCGCCAGGCCCTTGCGCAGTTCGACCAGGCTGGCGTCGAGGTTGCCGGCAATACGCTCGACAGGCAGTTGGCTGATCTTGTTGACGATGCCTTCGAACTTCTCTTGCAGCTGTTCCAGGTTGCCCGGGATGGTGGGGATGCCCACGGGGCGCTGGTTCGGGTCGAACGCGACTTTTTCCGCCTTGGGGTAGAAGTCCAGGGCGATGTAGAGCTGGCCGGTCAGCAAGTTACCGCTGCGAGCCTGGGCGCGCAGGCCGTTTTCGATGAAGGTCCCGATCAGGCGTACGCCGGCTGCCTCATCGTCAGGGTTATTGTTCATGGCCTTGAGCAGCTTGGTGTGGGCCTCGCCGAGCAGTTGCGGGTAGATCACGATGCCGACATTGACCGGGAAGGTGCGTTTCTTCGCATCGAAATCCAGGTTGATCGATACAACCCTGCCGAACTCGACGCCGAGGAACTCCACCGGTGCGTCGACTTTCAGCCCGCGCAGGGCCTGATCGAAGCGCAGGACCATGTATTGCCCCTTGCCGTTGGGCGGGGCGAGGGCGCTTTGCTGGTCTTCGAACAATTCAAAGCTGCGACTTTCTTCGGCCGGTTTGTCATTGGGGTTGTAGGGCGGCGCCTGGAAGGCAATCCCCCCCATCAACATGGATGACAAGGATTCGGTTTTCAGCGCAAAGCCATTGGCACCGACGCTCAAGTCGACGCCGCTGGCATTCCAGAACCGCGTGTTCTCGGTGATGTACACATCATTGGGCGCATGCACGAAGATTTCGACATTCACGCCCTTGCCCTCGTTGTCCAGCTCATAGGCCACCACCTGGCCCACCGGGATCTTGCGGTAATAGACGGGGGAGCCGATGTCCAGGGAACCCAGGGCCTGGGTGTGCAGGGTGAAGCGCTTGCCCGGCTCGCCGTAGGTGATGGGCGGCGGGTTTTCCAAGCCGGTGAAGTGCTTGGCGCGGGTCTCGGATTGACCGATGTCCGCGCCGATATAGTCGCCGGACAACAACGTGTCGATGCCCGACACGCCGCCTGCGCCGATGCGTGGGCGCACCACCCAGAATTTCGAATCTTCGCGGGTGAAGCTTTCGGCCTGTTTGACCAGTTCGACGGTGGCGTTGACGCTTTTCTGGTCATCGCTCAGGGCCACGGCGGTTACCTGGCCGATCACCACGTTGCGGTATTTGACCTCGGTTTTGTTGGCAACCAGCCCGCTGCCGGTCTTGAAGTTGAGGACGATGGTCGGCCCTTGTTGCATGACGCTGTGGATCACCAGCGAGATCCCCACCAGCACGGCGACAATCGGCACGATCCAGACCAGCGAAACGCTGAAACGACGCGTCTTGATCACGGGTTGCCCCGCAGGGGTATCAGCCTTGGATGAGCTCATCCGAGGTCTCCTCGTTAGGTGGGTTTTCCCAGATTAGCCGGGGATCAAAGCTCATGGCCGCGAGCATCGTAAACACGACCACCAGGCCAAAAAACAGAATACCCAGGCGCGGTTCGATCGTGCCCAGGGCTTGAAACTTCACCAGCGCGGCCACCAGGGCGACCACGATGACATCGAGCATCGACCAGTAGCCGATCAGTTCGATAAACCGAAACAGCTTCGAACGCTCCTTGCGCGCCCACTGGCTATTGCGCTGCACGGTGACCAGCAGCAGCCCCAGCGACAGGAACTTGATGCCCGGCACGGCAATGCTGGCGATGAAAATGATCAGCGCAATGTCCCAGGCGCCATGCTGCCAGAACTCCAGCACGCCACTCATGATGGTGCTGTCTGCGCCCGAGCCGAGCATGGTGGTGTTCATCACTGGCAATAAATTGGCCGGGACATAAAAGGCGAGGGCGGTGAGCATGTAGGCCCAGGTTCGGGTCAGGGACTGCACCTTGCGCCGATGCAGCGCGGCGCCACAGCGCTCGCACTCGGTGGGTTCAAGGCGCATGTCGCAGGGCTGGCCGCAGGTGTGGCACAGGCACAGGTTCAGCTCGCGAGCGGTGGGCGGTGAATTCATACGGTGTCCCACAGGTCACGCACATCGCGCCCGGCAATGCGGATCAGCAACAGGCTCAGGGCGGCCAAGGCAAACAGGCCGGTGCCAGGGATCACATCCAGCATGCCGGCCAGCTTGAACACCGCGACCATCGCGCCCAGCAGGCACACCTCCAGCATGCTCCAAGGCCTGAGCGCTTCGAGCCAGCGCATGCACAGCTTGAACGCTGGCGAGCGCCGGCCGGCCAAGGCGAAACTCAGCACCCAGATCAGCAACGCTAGCTGAAACACCGGGGCGATAATGATGGAGATCGCTGCCACCAGTGCAATGAACGTGATTGGCCCCAGGCTCAGTGCAACCACTGAGTCCCAGAGGGTGGCGCTGTTTTTCAAGCCTTGCAGGCTGATGCTCATCACCGGGTAAAAGTTGGCAAAGGTCCACAGCACTGCGGCAGTCACCGTCAGGGCCAGACGTTGTTGCACCGACAGGCCGTTATAGCGCTGCAGCACGCCCGAGCAACGTACGCATAGGGCTTTTTGATGTTTGGCGAGCGTGACTTTCTCGTACACGCAGTCGCAGTGCTCGCAGATGATCTGTTGATTCGCCATGGGTGTTGCTCCAAATGCGACTGACTGCAGCGGGGGATTTCAATGGCGCGTGTGTAGCTTAGCAGCGGATAGACCGCGCAATCGACTCCTTCCAGAGCAGGGGCAAGCTACACCATACTGCACTTGGAACGCGCCAGAGAGCTTGCAGGACACCCATGACTATTGAAAAACAACCGTTGATTCGCGAAACCTTTCCCGTCGGCCCGTTGCAGTGCAACTGCACCATCATTGGTGACCCGGTCACAAAAAAAGCCATCGTCGTCGACCCCGGCGGCAATCACGAGTTGATTCTGGCGCGCCTTGATGCGCTGGGCCTGAAGGTGGTGAGCATTATCCACACCCATGCTCACCTTGATCATTTCCTGGCTTCCGGCCAATTGAAGGAAAAGACCGGTGCTACGTTGCACCTGCATAAGGATGATCAATTTCTGTGGGACAACCTGGAAATGCAATGCCAAATGTTTCGCGTGCCCTACGTCCCGGTGCCGTCTCCGGATCGCTGGCTGGAGCATGACGAAGAACTGGCCTGCGGCTGCGGCGTGGCCTTGCACACCCCAGGGCATACACCGGGCTCGATGAGTTTCTGGTTTGCCGACGCCAAGCTGTTGATCGCCGGCGATACCTTGTTTCGTCGCGGGGTAGGGCGTACGGATTTATGGGGCGGCGACCAGGCGACGATTGTGCGGTCGATCAAGCAGCGCCTGTATACGCTGGACGAAGGCGCGACGGTGGTCACTGGGCATGGGCCGGATACGTTGCTGGGCGATGAGATGCGGGAGAATCCTTTCGTGCGTGCGTGATGGGTTGTCGGCTCTGATACAAGCCGGTACAGACACACAGGCACAGGCCCGAGCCAAAGACAGCTATGCTTTACGCACCCCTGCACGGAATTTTTGCCGTTTGTCGCGTTCCAAACTCGGCACAGGTCCATTGCCAATGTCCTCTGCATCACAGAATGCAAAAGTAGGAGCTTCCTTCATGTTCACTCCGCGTCGTCTGCTTGTTGTCGCTACCGCCGTAGCCCTGTTGTCTGGCTGCGCTTCACCTAACCCTTATGACGGCAGCCAGGGACAGGCCAGCAATGGTTCCGAAAGCGGCATGAGCAAAACCGCCAAGTACGGCGGCCTCGGTGCGCTGGCTGGCGCATTGGCCGGTGCAGCCATCGACCATAACAACCGTGGCAAGGGCGCGCTGATTGGCGCAGTCGTTGCGGGTGCCGGTGCGGCGGGCTACGGCTACTACGCCGACCAGCAGGAGAAAAAACTGCGCGAAAGCATGGCCAATACCGGGGTTGAGGTGCAGCGCCAGGGCGACCAGATCAAGCTGATCATGCCGGGTAACATTACCTTCGCCACCAACTCGGACGCGATCTCCAGCAGCTTCTATCAGCCGCTGAACAACCTGGCCAACTCCCTCAAGCAGTTCAACCAGAACACCATCCAGATCGTTGGCTACACCGACAGCACCGGTAGCCGTCAACTGAACATGGACCTGTCCCAGCGCCGTGCGCAGAGCGTGGCCAACTACCTGACCTCCCAAGGTGTCAACGGTGCCAACCTGAGCGCACGCGGGGCCGGCCCGGATAACCCGATTGCCAGCAACGCCGACGTGAATGGCCGTGCCCAGAACCGTCGTGTCGAGGTCAACCTCGGCCCGATCCCTGGCCAGCAATACGGCCAGCCTGGCCAGCAGCAGGCGCCACAGCAGAACAACCAGTTCCAGGGCAACCCGTACCAGCAATACCAGTAAACCCCTGGGCACTAAAAAGGGCGCCGTGCAGTCAATGCACGGCGCCCTTTTTAGTGGCTGCGTGTTTTGATCGTTCCCACGCTCTGCGTGGGAATGCCCGCTCCTTCGGACGCTCCGCGTCCTACTCTTGGCGCAAAAGCTGAAGCGTGTGCGGTGACGCGGAGCGTCACGGGGTGCGTTCCCACGCAGAGCGTGGGAACGATCAGGCACCTTCGATCTACATCAGTCGATGTATTCGAACACCTTCACGATCTTCTGTACGCCCGACACGCCCTGCACCAGATTGGCGGCGCGGGTGGCTTCTGCCTGGGTCAGCAGGCCCATCATGTAGACGATGCCGTTATCGGTGACGATCTTGATCCGCGAGCCTGGCACTGCACTGTCGGTCAGCATCTGGGCCTTGATCTTGGTGGTCAGCAGCGCATCGTTGCTGATGGCCAGCAGAGTGATCGGGTCCATGACCTGCAGTTCGTTGTGGACCTTCTTGACGCGTTGCACGCCGGCGGCGGCTTGCTCGGCCTGGGCCTTGAGGTCGGCGCGCGGGGTTTGGCCTGCCAGCAGGACCACACCGTTGAAGCTGGTCACCACGATGCGCGAGGCCCCATTGCCCAGGTCGGTAGCCGCCTTGGCGACGTTGACCTTGACCTTGGTTTCGATCAGCGAATCATCGATGGTGCTGCCGAAGGTACGTGTGCCCCGGTCATCCTGGATAGGGGTGTCGCGTGTAGCGGTGATAGCGGAGCTGCAGCCGCTGATGGCGACGCACAGCGTGATGGCCAAAAGACTGAGGCGATTAACGGTCATTCTTCACTCCCGAACAGTTGGCTGTCGATCAGATCGCACAGGCAGTGGATCGCCAGCAGATGAACTTCTTGGATACGTGCAGTGACATTGGCCGGGACGCGAATCTCCACGTCCTCCGGCAGCAGCAGCGAAGCCATGCCGCCGCCGTCGCGACCGGTCAAGGCTACGACAATCATTTCGCGATCATGTGCGGCCTGGATCGCTTGAATAATATTGGCCGAGTTGCCGCTGGTGGAAATCGCCAGCAATACATCGCCCGGCTGGCCGAGGGCGCGGATCTGCTTGGAGAAGATTTCGTTGTAGCTGTAGTCGTTGGCAATCGAAGTGATCGTCGATGAGTCGGTGGTCAAGGCAATAGCCGGCAGGCTCGGGCGCTCACGTTCGAAACGGTTGAGCAGCTCGGAGGAAAAATGCTGGGCATCGCCAGCCGAACCGCCATTGCCGCACGAAAGCATTTTGCCTTCGTTGAGCAAGGCATTGACCATCACCTGGCTGGCTTGCTCGATGTGCGGTGCAAGTACGTCCATCGCCTGTTGCTTGGTGTCGATGCTGGCCTGGAAAAGCTGGCGAATTCGGGATTGCATGTCCATCTGTGTGACCTTAAGTAGCGCGGCTGTTTGGCACAGGTAATGTGCAGCCCGCAAAGCAAAGAGCAAAAATGAGTGGTGAAGGTGCCCGGCGAATCAGCTGTCAAAGGCATTTTTGAGCCAGGTCAGATCAGCTGTGCCTGACGGGGTGCTTTCCATGGCAACCACATCGAAACGGCAGGGGCAGTCAGCCCAGCGATGCTCTTTTTGCAGAAAAAACTGCGCAGCGAGTATCAGCTTTTGACGCTTGCGCCCGTCGATACTGGCGAGCGCGCCACCCCATTGTGCGTGTTTTCTGTAGCGGACTTCGACGAATACTACTGTATCGCCGTCAAGCATGACCAGATCAAGCTCGCCGCGTTTACATAACCAGTTCTGCGCCAGAAGGCGCAGACCCTGTTGTTGCAGGTAGTTGAGTGCATGCAGTTCGGCATCCTTGCCGCTGTGTGCGCTGGACCGCTCGGGCATCAGCGTGGGGTATCGGGCAGGCGCTGAATGTCGCCGCCGACGAACTTCGCCCACGGCATCTGGCGATCAACGCGCTGGTTGGCGCTGATGCCCAGGTTGCCCGAGAGGCCGTCGACACGGGTGTCCGGCAGTGCCTTGAGCTGGCCCAGGCGTGGCGCCAGGCGGTAGGCATCGACGCCCATCGCGTAGAGGCGGCCCAGGCTGCCATTGGCTTGCGGCCATTGCGCGGCGACCTGGTTGCGCAGTGGGTCGGTGGTATTAAGCAGCCAAGGGGTTTCGCAGAACATCACGTTGGTCATGTCCAGGTACTGGTTACGATCACCGCTGGCGCTGTACACGTGGGAGGTTGCGTATACCGGCACATCCCCGGCGTACTGGAAGTTCAGGGTCGGCTTGATCTGCTGGGCCAGTTGCGGCGTGACGGCCAGGAAGATGAACTCGATGTCCTGGCGACGCGAAGGCTGGGCGGCGACGTCGGTACCGACTGTGCTTTGCAGGCTCTTGGCGCGGCCTTCGCTCTTGCGCAGTTGGAACAGATCGGCGATCTGCTGGGCCAGGGCCACAGGTTGGTCGACATATTCAACGCCCATGACGGTGCCGCCATTGGCTTCCCAATCCTGGCGGAACGCCTTGTAGACACGCTCACCCCATTCGCCACGGGGCACCATGGCGGCGGCGCGATGCAGGCCATCGGCACGGGCACGGCGCGACACTTCGCGGGCTTCGTCTTCAGCGGCCAGGCCGAATTGGAACAACTGCGCCGGGCCCTGATCGGTCTCGCTGTAGTTCAGGGCCAGGGTGGTGATCGGTAACTGCGGGCGCGCGCTGAGTTGCTTGACCAGCGGTTTTTCCAGCGGGCCGACCACCAGTTGCACACCGGCGGCCTGGGCCTTGGCATAGAACTCGTCGAGGGAGGCCAGGCGCGAGCTGTCATAGAACTCAATGACCGGCGGCTTCTGCCCGGCTTGCTCAGCCTGGTAGTGCGCCGCCATGAAGCCTTCGCGCAGCGCTTTGCCCACAGCAGCCAGCGGACCTTCCTGCGGCAGCAGCAGGGCAATCTTGTTCAGGGGCTGGCTGGCCAGTTCCTTGAGCTTGGTCAGCGGTGCTGGCAGTTGCACTGCCGCCGGGTGCCCTGGGTTCTGAGCGCGCCAGGTGTCGATGGCGGCTTGTTGTTGCTCCAGCGTACCGGCGCCCTTGACCGCCTGGGCCAGAGTGATCCAGCCATCGAGCGTCGGGTTGCCGGTAGCTTGCAGCTGTTCGGCTGGCAGCGCGGCAATCAATACCCAGATAGCCTCGTGGTTGCTGCTGGCAGCTTCAGCCGTCAGCAGGGGCGCCATGGCCACCCGCTCGCGAGCGGCGGCGAGGGTCTGGCCGTCGGCTTCATAGGCGCGTGCATGTACGGTACCGGTGCGGATCTGCTGGTCGGTCGGCAGTTCCTTCAGGTTTTGCAGGCTAGGGTGGTTCAGCGCTGCCAAGGCCGCCTTGGGCTGGTTGCGCCCCATGGCCAGTTCTGCGGCCAGGGTGCTGGCAAATACTTGCGCGGCTGGCTTCAGGGCATCCAGGGGCACTTGCGCAAGGATCTGCGAGGAGCGGCCGGGATTGTTCTGCTGGTAGGCCAGGTCCGCCGCGCTCAGGCGCAGCAACGCGGCTTTTTCTGGCGTCTTGGCGTTCGTCGCCTGTTCGAGCAGTTGCTCGATACTGGCATCGGGCGTGCGTGGCAGTTCGCCAAGACTGGAGGAGGGCGAACTGGCGCAAGCGGCCAGCAAGGCAGCGAGGCAGAGGGCGGAGAGCAGCCGCAGGCAAGCGATCATGTAAGTGTTCCTGATACCGATCAAATTAGCGTGGAAGTGTACCCAAGCACTGGCCCAGGCGCGATGTTCATGGCGTTAAACCGTGGATTTAGGTCGTGCAAATGTTGCCAATAGCTGACGGTGGCTGAAACGGCATCGGCCGTGATGGCATATTTTCAAGGCGTCTACGCGCTACAATGTGGCTTTTGCCAACCATCGAGGTGTGCGCTTTGACTGCTCCAGGTCCTTTGAATTCCACTGCTGGCTCGCTTTTTGTGGTGGCGACGCCCATTGGCAACCTGGACGACATCAGTGCCCGGGCGCTGAAGGTGTTGCGCGAGGTGAAATTGATCGCGGCAGAAGACACGCGGCACTCCCAACGGTTGATGCAGCATTTTGGTATCAGCACGCCATTAGCGGCCTGCCACGAACACAACGAACGTGAAGAGGGTAGCCGCTTTATCACGCGTCTTTTGGCGGGTGATGACGTGGCGCTGATTTCCGACGCGGGCACGCCCCTGATTTCCGATCCTGGTTACCATCTGGTCCGCCAGGCGCGCGCCGCTGGTATCAATGTAGTGCCTGTTCCAGGAGCCTGCGCGCTGATTGCTGCATTATCGGCCGCCGGGTTGCCCTCGGACCGCTTTATCTTCGAAGGCTTCCTGCCCGCCAAGGCCGTAGGGCGTCGGGCGCGTTTGCAGGCACTTAAAGAAGAGCCGCGCACCTTGATCTTCTATGAGGCCCCGCATCGCATCCTTGAATGCCTGCAAGACATGGAGCTGGTGTTCGGCGGCGAGCGCCTGGCCTTGTTGGCCCGGGAGTTGACCAAGACCTTCGAAACCCTCAAGGGGTTGCCGCTGGAGGAGCTGCGAGCGTTTGTCGAGGGCGACAGCAATCAACAACGTGGCGAATGCGTGGTGCTGGTAGCAGGCTGGACCGCGCCGGAGAATGAAGACGCGGTGGGCAGCGAGGCCATGCGCGTCCTCGATTTGCTGCTCAAGGAAATGCCGCTCAAGCGCGCCGCCGCTCTGGCGGCGGAAATTACTGGCGTTCGCAAGAATGTGTTGTATCAGGTCGCGCTGGATAAACAGAAGGCCGAATAGTTCCGGGACCAAATCTGTATTTCGTCTGAACGTGATGGCAATGCTGCACTTTTAATACTTGTCCTCAAGCCGCCGTGCCGTTAACCTTCGCGGCGGAGAGTCGATTGGACAGTCGCTGCCCTCTATGAAAATTAGGGGGGGGAGGAAAGTCCGGGCTCCATAGGGCGAAGTGCCAGGTAATGCCTGGGAGGCGTGAGCCTACGGAAAGTGCCACAGAAAATAACCGCCTAAGCACTTCGGTGCCGGTAAGGGTGAAAAGGTGCGGTAAGAGCGCACCGCACGACTGGCAACAGTTCGTGGCTAGGTAAACCCCACTTGGAGCAAGACCAAATAGGGTCCCAAGGCGTGGCCCGCGCTGGGACCGGGTAGGTTGCTAAAGATGTCCAGTGATGGCCATCGTAGACGAATGACTGTTCAAGACAGAACCCGGCTTACAGATCGACTCTCCACCTTTTTTCCTTGCGTTCGAATCTCGTGCGCAAACCCGGTAGTAACGCAAGAATCCCTCCCTGCCAAATCATTGGCAGATGCATCTTCGTAATACCAAAAAAATCTTACTCTTAATAAATTACTTTAACTTTGCGCTCTAGCTCTTTGAGCTATTTGCTGTTGTTGAGTCAAAAACATCGCAAAACTCTCGTTTCTCCTCCTTTTACCCTCCTAAATCTCCGTTCTGTAAGGCTTTTCCTTGAATACGCGCCTTGACGGTGTGGTAGGCGCATTCCTATAGTGTGCGCAAGTGGCGGAAAGTGGCACAAAGTGGGTTTTTTGAACGTAAAACGCTAAAATTTGGAGAAACGCATCTGTGTTTCGCGGAGCTAACGCTATCAGTCTCGATGCAAAAGGCCGTCTCGCTATGCCGAGCCGGTATCGTGACGAGCTCATTTCGCGAAGTTCAGGGCAATTAATCATCACGATTGACGCCGTTGATCCTTGTTTATGCGTTTACCCCCTCGATGAGTGGGAGTTGATTGAAACCAAGTTGCGCGCGCTGCCTTCATTGCGTGAAGAAAACCGCCGACTCCAGCGTTTGCTGATCGGTAATGCCGTCGACCTTGAACTCGATGGCAGTGGTCGTTTCCTGGTGCCGCCGCGACTGCGCGAGTACGCCAAGCTCGACAAGCGCGCAATGCTGGTAGGCCAACTGAACAAGTTCCAATTGTGGGACGAAGATGCCTGGGATGCTGTGTCTGCAGCGGACCTGGCTGCTATTCAACAACCGGGCGCCATGCCTGATGAACTGCGTGATTTGATCCTGTGACTATTGATAGCGGCTTTAACCACATCACCGTACTGCTTGACGAAGCCGTCGAGGCTCTCGCCGTACGTGCCGATGGCTGCTATGTCGATGGCACATTCGGCAGGGGCGGGCATAGCCGGTTGATACTCAGCCAGCTCGGGTCCGACGGCAAACTCCTTGGGTTCGACAAAGACCCTCAAGCGATTGCCACCGGGCAAGCGCTAGCGGCCGAAGACGGCCGCTTTGTCGTTGTGCAGCGCAGCTTTGCCGAGCTGGGGGCCGAAGTTGCCGAGCGCGGCATGGCGGGCAAGGTGGCCGGGGTTCTGCTCGACCTGGGCGTGTCTTCGCCACAGCTCGATGACCCGGAGCGCGGCTTCAGTTTCATGAACGACGGCCCCCTCGACATGCGCATGGATCCTACCCGTGGGGTCAGTGCCGCACAATTCATCGCCACCGCGCCGGTGGAAGAAATCGCCCGTGTGTTCAAGGAATACGGTGAGGAGCGCTTCGCTGGTCGAATGGCGCGTGCCGTGGTCGAGCGCCGCGAAATCCAGCCGTTCGAACGCACCGCTGACCTGGCCGAAGTTCTGAAAGTGGCCAACCCTGCCTGGGAAAAGGGCAAGAACCCGGCTACCCGCGCGTTCCAGGGCCTGCGTATCCACGTCAACAACGAATTGGGCGATCTGGAGGCCGGCCTCGAAGCCGCTCTGGATGCTTTGGAAGTGGGCGGTCGCCTGGTGGTGATCAGCTTCCACTCCCTGGAAGACCGCATCGTCAAGCTGTTCATGCGTCGCCTGGTCAAGGGCGAATCCGATAACCTGCCGCGCAACCTGCCGGTGCGTTTCGAAGCCTTTGTGCCGAAAATCAAAATCCATGGCAAAGCGCAGTTCGCTTCCGAAGCCGAACTCAAGGCCAACCCACGTTCCCGTAGCGCCGTCATGCGTGTTGCGGAGAAATTGCGGTGAGCAAGCTTTTCGCCAAGCCCCTCCCGGGCGGCAGCTTCTTTATGTTGCTGCTGTTTGTCGGCGTGCTGGTATCCGCGATTGCGGTGTCCTACAGCGCCCACTGGAACCGCCAGTTGCTCAATACCCTGTACGGGGAATTGAGCGTGCGTGACAAAGCCCAGGCAGAGTGGGGCCGGCTGATCCTTGAGCAAAGCACCTGGACGGCTCACAGCCGTATCGAAGTGCTGGCCACTGAGCAATTGAAGATGCACATCCCTGGCGCGGCTGAAGTTCGCATGGTGGCGCCATGATGAAACTCGAAGGGGCACTCTACCCGTGGCGCTTTCGCCTGATGCTCGGCTTGCTGGCATTGATGGTGGGGGCGATTGTCTGGCGCATCTTCGACCTGCAGGTCGTCGACCGCGACTTCCTGATCGGCCAGGGTGACGCCCGCAGCCTGCGGCATATTCCGATTCCTGCGCACCGTGGCCTGATCACCGACCGTAACGGCGAGCCTCTGGCCGTCAGTACCCCGGTGACCACCCTGTGGGCCAACGCCAAGGAACTGCAAGTTGCCAAGGACAAGTGGCCTGAACTGGCCGCTGCCCTGGGGCAAGACCGCAAGGCCCTGACTGAGCGCCTGGAAACCCAGGCCAACAAAGAATTCATCTACCTGGTGCGCGGGCTTACCCCTGAGCAAGGCCAGCAAGTGCTCGACCTTAAAATCCCCGGTGTCTACGGCATCGAGGAGTTTCGTCGTTTCTACCCGGCCGGTGAAACCACCGCGCATATGGTCGGCTTTACCGATATCGATGACCATGGTCGCGAAGGTGTCGAACTGGCCTACGACGAATGGCTGGCCGGCGTTCCCGGCAAGCGGCAGGTCATCAAGGATCGGCGCGGCAGACTGATCAAGGATGTCCAGGTCACCAAAAACGCCAAGGCCGGCAAGCCTCTGGCGTTGTCGATCGATTTGCGCCTGCAATACCTGGCCAACCGCGAACTGCGTAACGCGATCATCGAGAACGGCGCCAAGGCCGGCAGCCTGGTGATCATGGACGTGAAGACCGGCGAGATCCTCGCCATGGTCAACCAGCCGACCTACAACCCGAACAACCGTCGCAACCTGCAGCCGGCGATGATGCGTAACCGCGCGATGATCGACGTGTTCGAGCCGGGCTCGACCATGAAAGCGATCTCCATGAGCGCTGCCCTGGAAACCGGCCGCTGGAAACCCAGCGACAAGGTCGAGGTTTACCCAGGCACCTTGCAGTTGGGCAAGTACACCATTCGTGACGTGTCCCGCACCGAGGGGCCAGTGCTGGACCTGACCGGCATCCTGATCAACTCCAGTAACGTCGGCATGAGTAAGGTGGCCTTCGATATCGGCGGCGAGACTATTTATCACTTGGCGCAAAAGATCGGCCTGGGCCAACCCACCGGCCTCGACTTCCCGGGCGAGCGGGTCGGTAACCTGCCGAACTACCGCGAGTGGAGAAAAGCCGAGACTGCCACGCTGTCCTACGGCTACGGCCTGTCGGTGACCGCCATCCAGTTGGCCCACGCGTTCTCGGTATTGGCCAATAACGGCCGTATGGTTCCGCTGAGCCTGATCCACGTCGACGAAGCGCCAAAAGCCACCCAAGTGATCCCGGAAAACGTCGCCAAGACCATGCAAGGCATGCTGCAACAAGTGATCGAGGCACCGCGCGGCGTATTCCGCGCCCAGGTGCCGGCGTACCACGTTGCTGGCAAGTCCGGTACGGCGCGTAAGACCTCGGTGGGCACCAAGGGCTATGCCGAAAACTCCTACCGTTCGCTGTTCGCCGGCTTCGGCCCGATGAGCGACCCGCGCTACGCCATCGTCGTGGTCATCGACGAACCTAGTAAAGCCGGTTACTTCGGTGGCCTGGTTTCGGCGCCCGTGTTCAGCAAAGTGATGTCCGGCACCCTGCGCTTGATGAATATCACGCCGGACAACCTGCCGCCGACGCAACAAGCCAACGCTGGTCCACCGGCTGCCGCTGTCAAAGCCAATGGAGGGCGCGGCTGATGTCTCTTAGCCTGAACAAGATTTTTGCCCATGCCGGCCACGATCTGCTGATTCGTGAGCTGACCCTGGACAGTCGTAATGTACGCGCCGGCGACCTGTTCCTGGCGGTACCTGGCGGCAAGCTCGATGGCCGTGCGCATATCGCCGATGCCCTGCAACGCGGTGCGGCTGCGGTCGCCTATGAAGTGGAAGGCGCCACCGTGCTGCCGATCACCGATGTGCCGTTGATTCCGGTCAGGGGCCTGGCTGCGCAGCTTTCTGACATCGCCGGGCGTTTCTATGGTGACCCGAGCCGCCAGCTCAACCTGGTGGGCGTGACGGGCACCAACGGCAAGACCAGCGTGACCCAATTGGTCGCCCAGGCTTTGGACCTGCTGGGTCAGCACTGCGGCATCGTCGGCACCCTGGGTACCGGTTTCTATGGCGCGCTGCAAAGCGGCCTGCACACCACGCCAAACCCGATTGCCGTGCAAGCGACCCTGGCCGACCTGAAAAAGGCCGGCGCCAAGGCGGTTGCCATGGAAGTGTCTTCCCATGGCCTGGACCAAGGGCGTGTCACTGCTCTGGCCTTTGACGTGGCGGTGATGACCAACCTGTCCCGCGATCACCTCGACTACCACGGCACTATGGAGGCGTATGCTGCCGCCAAGGCCAAGCTGTTTGCCTGGAATGACCTGAAGTGCCGGGTGGTCAACCTCGACGACGCGTTTGGCCGCCAACTGGCGGGCGAAGACAGCGATGCGCGCCTGATCAGCTATAGCCTGCAAGATGCCAGTGCCTACCTGTATTGCCGCGAAGCCCAATTCAATGATGAAGGCGTGCGCGCCACATTGGTGACGCCGCAGGGCGAGCACCACTTGCGCAGCACCTTGCTCGGGCGGTTCAACCTGAGCAACGTGCTCGCCGCTATCGGTGCATTACTGGGCCTGGACTACGCCCTGGATGAAATCCTGCGGGTACTGCCGAAGCTGGAAGGCCCGGCCGGTCGCATGCAGCGCCTGGGTGGCGGCACGCAACCGCTGGTGGTGGTCGATTACGCCCACACACCGGATGCCCTGGAAAAAGTCCTCGAAGCCCTGCGCCCACATGCCAAAGGCAAACTGCTGTGCCTGTTTGGTTGCGGCGGTGATCGCGATCGCGGCAAGCGCCCATTGATGGCCGAGATCGTCGAGCGTTTGGCCGACGGCGTACTTGTCACCGACGACAACCCGCGCAGCGAAGACCCGAGCCAGATTTTCGACGACATCCGTGTCGGTTTCAAAGACGCCTCCAAGGTTACGTTTGTGGCTGGACGCGGCGCCGCCATTGCCCAGCTGATCGCCAGTGCCGGCGCGGACGACGTCGTGGTGCTCGCGGGTAAAGGCCACGAGGACTATCAGGAAATCAACGGTGAGCGCCATGCCTTCTCCGATCTGGTCGAGGCGGATCACGCCTTGACCGCCTGGGAGGTCGCCCATGCTTAAAGCGATGACGTTCAGCGAACTGGCCCAGGCCCTGTCGGCCCGTGTGCTGTCGAGCGACTGCACATTCACCGGCGTCAGTATCGACAGTCGTAACATCCAGCCGGGGCAGCTGTTTGTCGCCCTGGCCGGCCCGCGTTTCGATGGTCACGACTACCTCAACGACGTTGCCGCCAAAGGTGCCGTCGGTGCCCTGGTACAGCGTGAAGTGGCCGATTCTGCCCTGCCGCAATTGCTGGTAGCCGACACCCGCCTGGCCCTGGGCCAACTGGGTGCGCTTAACCGTGCTGCTTTTGATAAGCCGGTGGCGGCCATTACCGGTTCCAGCGGCAAGACCACGGTCAAGGAACTGCTTGCTGGCGTCTTGCGTACGCGCGGGCCGGTACTCGCGACCCGTGGCAACCTGAACAATGATTTCGGCGCACCGCTGACCCTGCTCGAACTGGCCCCGGAACACACGGCGGCAGTGATTGAACTGGGGGCTTCGCGCATCGGCGAAATCGCCTATACCGTGGCGCTGACCCAGCCTCACGTGGCGATCATCAACAACGCCGGTACCGCCCATGTCGGTGAGTTCGGCGGCCCGGAAAAAATCGTCGAAGCCAAGGGCGAAATCCTTGAGGGCCTCGACGCCTCGGGCACTGCGGTACTGAACCTGGATGACAAGGCGTTCGAGACCTGGCGTGTACGCGCCGCCGGTCGCAAGGTCCTGACGTTTGCAGTGCTGAATGCCGCAGCCGATTTTCACGCCTCCAACATCAATGTCGATGCCCGTGGCTGCCCGTCCTTCACCTTGCACACTCCGCAAGGTGATGAGCACGTGCAGTTGAACCTGCTGGGCAACCATAACGTCGCCAACGCCTTGGCCGCCGCCGCTGCCGCCCATGCCCTGGGTGTGTCGCTGTTCGGCATTGCCACGGGCCTGGGCGCGGTGCAGCCGGTCAAGGGCCGCACTGTGGCGCAACTGGCTGGCAACGGCATGCGCGTGATTGATGACACTTACAACGCCAACCCGTCCTCCATCAATGCCGCTGTGGACCTGCTTACAGGCTTTGATGGGCGCAAGGTGCTGGTGCTGGGCGATATCGGCGAATTGGGCGATTGGGCTGAACAAGGCCACCGTGAAGTCGGCGCCTATGCCGCCGGCAAAGTGGACGCGCTCTATGCCGTTGGCACGAACATGGCTCATGCGGTCAACGCTTTCGGCCCCGGCGCGCAGCATTTCGCCAGCCAGGCCGAGCTGATCCAGGCGTTGACGGCGGCTGAACATGACAAACACACAACCATTTTGATCAAGGGATCGCGCAGCGCGGTGATGGAAAACGTCGTCGCAGCCTTGTGTGGCTCAAGTACGGAGAAACATTAATGCTGCTGCTGCTGGCTGAGTATCTGCAACAGTTCCACAAAGGCTTCGCGGTCTTCCAGTACCTGACCCTGCGCGGGATTCTGGGTGTGCTGACCGCGCTGTCTTTGTCGCTGTTTTTAGGGCCGTGGATGATCCGCACCCTGCAGAACCTGCAAATTGGTCAATCGGTTCGTAACGACGGCCCGCAGTCGCACCTGTCCAAGTCTGGCACTCCGACCATGGGCGGCGCGCTGATCCTGTCGTCCATTGGCGTCAGCACCTTGCTGTGGGCCGACCTGCATAACCGCTACGTGTGGGTGGTGCTGCTGGTGACCCTGCTGTTCGGCGCCATCGGCTGGGTGGATGACTACCGCAAAGTGATCGAGAAAAACTCCAAGGGGCTGCCAAGCCGCTGGAAGTATTTCTGGCAGTCGGTGTTCGGCCTGGCCGCCGCGATCTTCCTGTACACCACCGCGCCAAGTGCCGTGGAAACCACCTTGATCATCCCGATGCTCAAGGATGTGAGCATCCCACTGGGTGTCGGTTTTGTGGTGCTGACCTACTTCGTGATCGTCGGCTCCAGCAACGCGGTGAACCTGACCGATGGCCTCGACGGCCTGGCGATCATGCCGACGGTGATGGTGGGCGGCGCGCTCGGCATCTTCTGCTACCTCTCCGGTAACGTGAAATTCGCTGAATACCTGCTGATCCCTTATGTACCGGGCGCCGGTGAGCTGATCGTGTTCTGCGGTGCGCTGATCGGTGCCGGCCTGGGGTTCCTGTGGTTCAACACCTACCCAGCACAAGTCTTCATGGGCGACGTCGGCGCACTGGCGCTGGGCGCGGCCTTGGGCACCATCGCGGTGATCGTTCGCCAGGAAATCGTGCTGTTCATCATGGGCGGCGTGTTCGTGATGGAAACCCTGTCGGTGGTCATCCAGGTGGCGTCCTTCAAGTTGACCGGGCGCCGCGTGTTTCGCATGGCGCCGATTCACCACCACTTTGAACTCAAGGGCTGGCCTGAGCCACGCGTGATTGTCCGCTTCTGGATCATCACCGTGATTCTGGTACTGGTCGGCCTTGCCACCCTGAAACTGAGGTAGAAACGAGTGTCCCTGATCGCTTCAGACCACTTCCGCATCGTTGTCGGCCTCGGCAAGAGCGGCATGTCCCTGGTTCGCTTCCTGGCGAACCGGGGCACGTCGTTTGCCGTGGCCGATACGCGGGAAAATCCACCGGAGCTGGTCACGCTGCGCCGTGACTACCCGCACGTGGAAGTGCGCTGTGGCGAGCTGGATGTCGAGTTTCTGTGCCGTGCCGAAGAGCTCTACGTGAGCCCGGGCCTGGCCCTGGCGACACCGGCCCTGCAAGCGGCTGCGGCCCGTGGTGTGAAGCTGTCTGGCGATATCGACCTGTTCGCACGCAACGCGAAGGCGCCGATCGTGGCCATCAGCGGTTCCAACGCCAAAAGCACCGTCACCACTCTGGTCGGCGAGATGGCGGCTGCGGCGGGCAAGCGTGTGGCCGTCGGCGGCAATCTTGGCGTGCCGGCACTGGATTTGCTCAGCGACGACGTCGAGTTGTACGTGATGGAGTTGTCGAGCTTCCAGCTGGAAACCACCCACGACCTGGGCGCTGAAGTGGCGACGGTATTGAACGTCAGCGAAGACCATATGGACCGCTACAGCGGCCTGCCGGCTTATCACTTGGCCAAGCACCGGATCTTCCGTGGCGCCAAGCAATTTGTCGTCAACCGTCAGGATGCCCTGAGCCGTCCGCTGATAGGCGAGGGCATGCCCTGCTGGACCTTCGGCCTGGGCAAACCGGACTTCAAAGGCTTCGGCATTCGTGAAGAGAACGGCGAGAAGTACCTGGCGTTCGAATTCCAGAACCTGATGCCGGTACGCGAACTGAAAATCCGTGGCGCACACAACCAGTCCAATGCCCTGGCGGCCTTGGCGCTCGGTCACGCGGTTGGCCTGCCGTTCGACGCCATGCTCGCGAGCCTGCGCACCTTTGCCGGGCTTGAGCATCGCTGCCAATGGGTGCGCGACCTCAATGACGTCAGCTATTACAACGACTCCAAAGCCACCAATGTCGGTGCAGCCCTGGCGGCCATCGAAGGCCTGGGGGCCGATATCGACGGCAAGCTGGTGCTGATCGCCGGTGGTGATGGCAAGGGTGCCGACTTCAAGGACCTCAAAGCTCCAGTGGCCGCCCATTGCCGCGCCGTGGTGCTGATGGGCCGCGATTCGGACCTGATCGCCGCCGCCCTCGGTGACGCTGTACCGCAAGTACGCGCAGCTTCCCTGGACGACGCCATTGCCCAGTGCAAAGCCCTGGCCCAGCCTGGCGATGCGGTGTTGCTGTCGCCCGCGTGCGCCAGCTTCGACATGTTCAAGAACTATGAAGAGCGCGGCCAACTGTTCGCCCGCGCCGTGGAGGCTTTGGCATGAGCCTCAACCTGAGAAACATCATCAAGCCATACCCGTCGCCGATCATTACCGGGCGCGGCATCGACCTCGATTTCCCGATGCTCGCCGGTTGCCTGGCGCTGCTCGGCCTGGGCCTGGTGATGATCACTTCGGCGTCCTCCGAAGTGGCCGCCGTGCAGTCGGGCAACACGCTGTACATGATGATCCGCCACCTGGTGTACCTGGTGATCGGCCTGGGCGCCTGCATCGTCACCATGATGATTCCGATTGCTACCTGGCAGCGTCTGGGTTGGCTGATGCTGATCGGTGCGTTCGGCTTGCTGGTCATGGTGATCGTGCCCGGCATCGGCCGCGAGGTGAACGGTTCGATGCGCTGGATCGGCTTCGGCGCGTTCAACGTGCAGCCGTCGGAAATTGCCAAAGTGTTCGTGGTGATCTACCTCGCCGGTTACCTGGTGCGCCGTCAGAAAGAAGTACGCGAAAGCTGGATGGGCTTCTTCAAGCCGTTCATCGTGCTGCTGCCCATGGCTGGCCTGCTGCTGATGGAGCCCGACTTCGGGGCCACGGTGGTGATGATGGGCGCCGCCGCCGCGATGCTGTTCCTGGGTGGTGTCGGGCTGTTCCGCTTCACCTTGATGGTGGTGCTGGCCGTCGCGGCGGTGACCATCCTGGTGCAGGCGCAACCCTACCGGATGGCGCGTTTGATCACCTTTACCGACCCCTGGTCCGACCAGTTCGGCTCCGGCTACCAGTTGACCCAGGCGCTGATTGCCTTCGGTCGCGGCGAGTGGCTGGGTGTGGGCCTGGGCAACAGTGTGCAGAAGCAGTTCTACCTGCCGGAAGCCCACACCGACTTCGTGTTCTCGGTATTGGCCGAAGAGTTGGGTGTGGTGGGTTCGCTGTGCACCGTGGCATTGTTTGTATTCGTCTGCGTGCGCGCCATGTACATCGGCTTGTGGGCCGAGAAGGCCAAGCAGTTCTTCGCCGCCTACGTTGCCTATGGGTTGGCTTTCCTGTGGATCGGCCAGTTCCTGATCAACATCGGCGTGAACGTCGGCCTGCTGCCGACCAAGGGCCTGACCTTGCCGTTCCTCAGTTACGGCGGCAGTTCGTTGGTGATTTGCTGCGCCTGTCTCGGTTTGTTGCTGCGTATCGAGTGGGAGAGTCGCACCCACCTGGGCAGCGAAGAGATGGAGTTCAGCGAAAGCGACTTCGCCGAGGAGCCGACCCATGGGCGCTAACGTGCTGATCATGGCGGGCGGTACCGGGGGGCATGTGTTCCCGGCCCTGGCCTGCGCCCGTGAATTCCAGAACCGTGGCTACACCGTGCACTGGCTGGGTACGCCCCGTGGCATTGAAAACGAATTGGTGCCCAATGCCGGCTTGCCGCTGCATTTGATCAACGTCACCGGCCTGCGTGGCAAGAGCAAGTTGTCATTGCTCAAGGCACCGTTCGTGTTGCTCAAGTCGGTCATGCAGGCGCGCAGGATCATTCGCGAGTTGAAGCCGGTGTGTGTACTCGGCTTTGGCGGTTATGTGACCGGCCCTGGTGGTGTTGCGGCGAAACTCGCGGGTGTGCCGGTGATAGTTCACGAACAGAACGCCGTCGCCGGTACTGCCAACCGTCTGCTAGTGCCGTTGGCTGCGCGGGTGTGTGAAGCCTTCCCGAAAACCTTCGCCGCCTCCGACAAGCTTCGCACCACCGGTAACCCGGTGCGTACCGAACTGTTCATGGCCATTGCGCGTGACGCGCTGGCGGGGCGCAAGGCTCACCTGCTGATCCTGGGCGGAAGCCTGGGCGCCGAGCCGCTGAATAAATTGCTGCCTGAAGCCGTTGCGCAACTTCCTGAGGATGTGCGCCCGGAGATCTTCCACCAGGCCGGCAAGAACCACGATGAAGTCACCGCCGCGCGTTATCGCGAGGCCGGTGTAGAGGCCAATGTACAGCCCTTCATCAAAGACATGGCCCAAGCCTATGGCTGGGCCGACCTGGTGGTCTGCCGCGCTGGTGCGCTGACCGTCAGTGAACTGGCGGCCGCCGGTCTGCCGTCCTTGCTGGTGCCTTTGCCCCACGCCATCGACGATCACCAGACCCGCAACGCCGAATATTTGGCCGGGGAGGGCGCTGCCTTCCTGCTGCCGCAAAGAACGACTGGCGCCGCCGATTTGGCCGCACGCCTGACCGAGGTTTTGATGCAACCGGAACGACTCAACAGCATGGCGAGCACCGCAAGCCGCCTGGCCAAACCTGACGCAACCCGCACCGTGGTCGATATCTGCCTGGAGGTGGCCCATGGTTGAGAATCAGAAAGCCATGCCGCAACCCGAGATGCGCCGTATCCGTCGTATTCACTTCGTCGGTATCGGTGGCGTGGGCATGTGCGGGATTGCCGAAGTGTTGCTGAACCTGGGCTACCAGGTGTCCGGCTCGGACTTGAAAGAGTCGCCGGTCACCGAGCGCCTGAAGTCCTTTGGCGCGCAGATCTTTATCGGCCACCGTGCCGAGAACGCTGCCGAGGCCGATGTGCTGGTGGTGTCCAGCGCCGTGAACACCTCCAACCCGGAAGTGGCCACCGCCCTTGAGCGCCGTATCCCTGTGGTGCCGCGTGCCGAGATGCTCGCCGAGCTGATGCGCTATCGCCACGGCATCGCCGTGGCCGGTACCCATGGCAAGACCACCACCACCAGCCTGATCGCCTCGGTGTTCGCCGCCGGTGGCCTGGACCCGACCTTCGTCATCGGTGGCCGCCTGAATGCAGCCGGTACCAATGCCCAGCTCGGCACCAGCCGCTACCTGATCGCCGAAGCCGATGAAAGTGATGCGAGCTTCCTGCACCTGCAACCGCTGGTCGCCGTCGTCACCAACATCGACGAAGACCACATGGCGACCTACGACGGCGACTTCAACAAGTTGAAGAAAACCTTCGTCGACTTCCTGCACAACCTGCCGTTCTATGGGTTGGCGGTGGTGTGCCTGGACGACCCGGTGGTGCGTGAAATCCTGCCCCAGGTCAAACGCCCTACCGTGACCTACGGCTTCAGCGAAGACGCCGACGTGCGCGCAATCAATGTGCGCCAGGAAGGCATGCAAACCTTCTTCACCGTGCTGCGCCCCGATCGCGAGCCGCTGGACGTGTCGGTGAACATGCCGGGCAACCACAACGTGCTGAACTCTTTGGCGACCATCTGCATTGCCACCGATGAAGGCGTCAGCGATGAAGCCATCGTCGAGGGCCTGTCGCGCTTTGCCGGTGTGGGCCGTCGCTTCCAGGTCTACGGCCAACTGCCGGTTGAAGGTGGTGACGTGATGCTGGTGGACGACTACGGGCACCACCCGACCGAAGTTGCGGCCGTTATCAAGGCCGTGCGCGGTGGTTGGCCGGAGCGCCGGCTGGTTATGGTGTACCAGCCGCACCGCTACAGCCGCACCCGCGACCTGTACGACGATTTCGTCAATGTACTGGCCGATGCCAACGTGCTGCTGCTGATGGAAGTCTACCCGGCCGGTGAAGAACCGATCCCGGGCGCTGACAGCCGCAAGCTGTGCAACAGCATCCGCCAGCGCGGCCAGTTGGACCCGATCTACATCGAGCGTGGCGTGGACCTGGCGCCTATCGTCAAGCCGCTGCTGCGCGCCGGCGACATCCTGCTGTGCCAGGGCGCCGGTGATATCGGTGGCCTTGCGCCCAAGTTGCTGGCGAGCCCGCTGTTTGCAGCCGCCGCCAAGGGGAAGTCGAAATGACCACTGATTACGGCTCCCTGTTTTCCACCCTTGCGCCTGCCGACTTCGGTCGCGTGGCCGTGTTGTTCGGCGGCAAGAGCGCCGAGCGCGAAGTGTCGCTCAAGTCCGGCAATGCGGTGCTTGAGGCGCTGCAAAGTGCTGGCGTGAATGCCTTCGGTATCGATGTGGGCGATGACTTCCTTGCCCGTCTGCAGGCTGAAAAAATCGACCGCGCCTTTCTCATTCTTCACGGCCGCGGCGGTGAGGACGGCAGCATGCAGGGCCTGCTCGAATGCGCCGGCATCCCTTACACCGGCAGCGGCATCCTCGCATCGGCCTTGGCGATGGACAAGTTGCGCACCAAGCAGGTGTGGCACAGCCTGGGTATTCCGACCCCACGTCACGCCGTACTGTGCAGTGAAGACGATTGTATTTCTGCGGCCAAGGAACTGGGCCTGCCTTTGATCGTCAAACCAGCCCATGAAGGCTCCAGTATCGGCATGGCCAAAGTGAACTCGGCCGCCGAATTGATCGACGCATGGAAAGCGGCAAGTACCTACGATTCGCAAGTGTTGGTGGAACAGTGGATTTCCGGTCCCGAGTACACCATCGCCACCCTGCGTGGCCAGGTATTGCCGCCCATCGCTTTGGGCACGCCCCACACCTTTTATGACTACGACGCCAAGTACCTGGCTTCCGATACTCAGTACCGGATCCCATGCGGCCTCGAAGCAACCAAGGAACAAGAATTGATGGACCTCACGGCGAAAGCCTGTGAGGCGCTGGGTATCGCCGGTTGGGCGCGGGCAGACGTGATGCAGGATGACCAAGGGAATTTCTGGTTCCTTGAAGTCAACACCGCACCGGGCATGACCGACCACAGCCTGGTTCCCATGGCAGCCCGTGCCGCCGGTCTGGATTTCCAGCAGTTAGTGCTGGCGATCCTGGCCGACAGCATTGAGCCAAGAGGCTAAACACATGAACGGCGCATCGCTTCGTCATCAGCCCCCACAAGCACCGAGCCGCAAGCCGGTGCCACGGGGTGCAAGCCGAATGGTGGCTAAAGAGCCGATGTCGGCGCGCCTGCCAAAAGCCAACTTTGGTTTTATCAAGGCGCTGTTCTGGCCGGTGCTGCTGGTGGTGCTGGGCTTTGGCACGTACGAAGGCGCGCAGCGTCTGTTGCCGTATGCCGACCGGCCGATCACCAAGATCAGCGTGCAGGGCGACTTGAGCTACATCAGCCAGCAAGCGGTACAGCAGCGCATCGGCCCATACCTGGCGGCGAGCTTCTTTACCATCGACCTGGCTGGCATGCGCTCGGAGCTGGAACAGATGCCGTGGATCGCCCACGCCGAAGTTCGCCGTGTATGGCCGGACCAGGTCACGATCCGCCTGGAAGAACAACTGCCCGTGGCCCGTTGGGGCGATGAAGCGCTGTTGAACAACCAGGGCCAGGCGTTCACCCCGCGTGAGCTGGCCAACTATGAACACCTGCCGCAGCTGTTCGGGCCGCAGCGGGCGCAGCAGCAAGTGATGCAGCAGTACCAGGCCTTGAGCCAGATGCTGCGGCCACTGGGCTTCTCCATTGCACGCCTGGAATTGCGTGAGCGGGGCAGCTGGTTTTTGACGACCGGGGCAGGCAGTTCCGGCCCGGGCATCGAGTTGTTGCTGGGACGCGACCGCTTGGTGGAAAAGATGCGCCGCTTTATTGCCATCTATGAAAAAACCTTGAAAGAACAGATTACGAACATTGCGAGCGTCGACCTGCGTTACGCCAACGGCCTGGCCGTCGGCTGGCGTACACCGGCTGCGCCCACGGCAGCACAACCCGCTGTCGCGAAGAATTAAGAAGAGGCAGGACCCATGGCAAACGTGCAAAGCGGCAAAATGATCGTCGGTCTCGATATCGGCACCTCCAAGGTGGTGGCGCTGGTGGGCGAGGTCGGGGAAGACGGCGCGATCGAAATCGTCGGTATTGGCACGCATCCGTCCCGGGGCCTGAAGAAGGGCGTGGTGGTGAACATCGAGTCCACCGTGCAGTCGATCCAGCGCGCTATCGAAGAAGCGCAGCTGATGGCCGGTTGCCGGATTCACTCGGCGTTCGTCGGCGTGGCGGGCAACCACATCCGTAGCCTGAACTCCCACGGCATCGTGGCGATCCGCGACCGTGAAGTCAGCTCGGCCGACCTTGAGCGCGTCCTCGACGCCGCCCAGGCCGTGGCGATCCCGGCGGACCAGCGCGTGCTGCACACCCTGCCGCAGGACTACGTGATCGACAACCAGGAAGGCGTGCGCGAGCCTCTGGGCATGTCGGGCGTTCGCCTGGAAGCCAAGGTTCACGTGGTGACCTGCGCCGTCAACGCCGCACAGAACATTGAAAAATGCGTGCGCCGCTGCGGCCTGGAAATCGACGACATCATTCTCGAGCAGTTGGCCTCGGCCTACTCGGTACTGACCGACGACGAAAAAGAGCTGGGCGTGTGCCTGGTGGACATCGGCGGCGGCACCACCGACATCGCGATCTTCACCGAGGGTGCGATTCGTCACACCGCCGTGATCCCGATTGCCGGCGACCAGGTCACCAACGACATCGCCATGGCGTTGCGCACACCGACCCAGTACGCCGAAGAAATCAAGATCCGCTACGCCTGCGCCCTGGCCAAGCTGGCCGGTGCCGGTGAGACCATCAAGGTGCCAAGCGTGGGTGATCGTCCACCCCGCGAGCTGTCGCGCCAGGCCCTGGCCGAAGTGGTCGAGCCACGCTACGACGAGCTGTTCACCCTGATTCAGGCTGAACTGCGCCGCAGCGGCTACGAAGATTTGATCCCGGCCGGCATCGTGCTGACCGGTGGTACCTCGAAGATGGAAGGCGCGGTCGAGTTGGCCGAAGAGATCTTCCACATGCCGGTGCGCCTGGGCGTGCCCCATGGCGTGAAGGGCCTGGGCGACGTGGTGCGCAACCCGATTTATTCCACCGGTGTGGGCTTGCTGTTGTACGGGCTGCAAAAGCAGACCGACGGCATTTCCCTGTCGGGCCCGAGCATCCGTGACAGCTACCGCAGCGATGACGATGAGAAAGCGCCGCTGCTGGACCGGATCAAAAGCTGGGTACAAGGCAATTTCTAAAGATTTACCGCGACACCGCAACACCCGCAACAAGCAGTAGGCGAAAAAACTAGAGAAAATGAAAGGAGAGGGAACATGTTCGAACTCGTAGACAACATCCCCGCTAGCCCGGTTATCAAAGTAATCGGTGTCGGCGGTGGCGGCGGCAACGCTGTCAACCACATGGTCAAGAGCAACATTGAAGGCGTTGAGTTCATCTGCGCCAACACTGATGCCCAGGCGCTCAAAAGCATCGGCGCGCGGACCATCCTGCAATTGGGCACCGCGGTGACCAAAGGCCTCGGCGCTGGCGCCAATCCGGAAGTCGGCCGTCAAGCCGCCCTGGAAGACCGCGAGCGTATTGCCGAAGTGCTGCAAGGCACCAACATGGTGTTCATCACCACCGGCATGGGCGGCGGTACCGGTACCGGTGCTGCACCGATCATTGCCGAAGTGGCCAAGGAAATGGGGATTCTGACCGTTGCTGTCGTGACGCGTCCGTTCCCGTTCGAAGGCCGCAAGCGCATGCAGATCGCCGACGAAGGTATCCGTCTGCTGTCTGAAAGCGTCGACTCGTTGATCACCATCCCCAACGAGAAACTGCTGACCATCCTGGGCAAGGACGCAAGCCTGCTGTCTGCGTTCGCCAAGGCTGACGATGTACTGGCCGGTGCCGTTCGCGGTATCTCCGACATCATCAAGCGTCCGGGCATGATCAACGTCGACTTTGCCGACGTTCGTACGGTCATGAGCGAAATGGGCATGGCGATGATGGGCACTGGCTGCGCCAGCGGTCCGAACCGTGCACGCGAGGCCACCGAAGCGGCCATCCGCAACCCGTTGCTCGAAGACGTGAACCTGCAAGGCGCACGCGGCATCCTGGTGAACATCACCGCCGGTCCCGACCTGTCCCTGGGTGAGTACTCCGACGTGGGTAGCATCATCGAAGCCTTCGCGTCCGAGCACGCCATGGTCAAGGTGGGTACCGTTATCGATCCGGACATGCGCGACGAACTGCATGTAACCGTGGTTGCGACCGGCCTGGGTGCGAAAATCGAGAAGCCTGTAAAGGTCATCGACAACACCCTGCACACTAGCCAGGCCAGCCAGGCAACTGCTGTCCCAGCCCCTGCTCGCCAGGAACTGCCGTCGGTGAACTACCGTGACCTGGACCGTCCGACCGTGATGCGCAACCAGGCTCAGGCCGGTGCTGCGGCGTCCCGTAGCCCGAATCCGCAAGATGACCTGGACTACCTGGACATCCCGGCATTCCTGCGTCGTCAGGCTGATTAATGGAATGTATCAGGGCTATGAAGGTGATTGGTGTTCAGCAAAGGTCTGGTCTGTTATTATCGCCAGCCTTTGTTGATACCAGTTCGCAATTTGCGCTGAAGCGGTCCAAGCCATGATTAAACAACGCACCCTGAAGAATATTATCCGTGCCACAGGTGTAGGTCTGCACTCCGGGGAGAAGGTATACCTGACCCTCAAGCCCGCACCTGTCGACACCGGCATCGTGTTTGTTCGTGCCGACCTGGACCCTGTGGTGCAGATTCCTGCTCGCGCGGAAAACGTTGGCGAAACCACGATGTCGACCACTCTGGTCAACGGTGACGTCAAAGTGGACACGGTGGAGCACTTGCTCTCGGCCATGGCTGGCCTGGGCATCGATAACGCCTACGTCGAGCTCTCCGCGTCCGAAGTCCCGATCATGGATGGCAGCGCTGGACCCTTCGTATTCTTGATTCAATCTGCCGGCCTGGAAGAACAGGACGCAGCCAAGAAGTTCATTCGCATTCTGCGGGAAGTGACAGTAGAAGACGGCGACAAGCGCGCCACCTTCGTCCCGTTCGAAGGCTTTAAAGTGAGCTTTGAGATCGATTTCGATCACCCGGTATTCCGTGACCGCACCCAAAGTGCAAGCGTGGATTTTTCCAGCACTTCGTTTGTAAAAGAAGTCAGCCGCGCCCGTACCTTTGGTTTCATGAGTGACATCGAGTACCTGCGCAAGCACAACCTCGCACTCGGCGGCAGCGTGGAAAACGCCATTGTGGTCGACGCGGATGGTGTACTGAACGAAGACGGCCTTCGCTACGAAGACGAATTCGTGAAGCACAAGATCCTCGATGCAATCGGTGACCTCTACCTGCTGGGCAATAGCCTGATAGGCGAGTTCAAAGGCTTCAAGTCGGGCCACGCCCTTAACAACCAGCTGCTGCGCAAGTTGATTGAGCAGACAGACGCTTGGGAAGTCGTGACCTTCGAAGATGCCAGCACCGCACCGATCTCTTACATGCGTCCCGTTGCGGCGGTGTAAGTAACAACTCTCTTTCTTTAGTTTTGAAAGGCTGCCTTCGGGTGGCCTTTTTTTATGCCTGACGAATATCCAAATGTGGGAGCTGGCTTGCCTGCGATAGCGGTCGGCCAGTTAGCTTATAGATAGCTGCCCCACCGCCATCGCAGGCAAGCCAGCTCCCACACCTGACCTCATCAGTTTGAGGTCTTTGAAACATCCACTATCCGGTTACGGCCGCTGTGCTTGGCCTGATACAACGCTTGGTCAGCCTTGAGCAGCAGGTCTTCAAGGGAAATACGGCTGTGCTTTTGCCAAGTACTCATGCCGATGCTCACCGTGATTGGTTGCTCATCCCCGGCCTTGCGCGGCAAGTGCTGGACCCCCTTGCGGATATGCTCGGCGATCACCCACGCCCCCTTGGCGTCGGTATTGGGTAACACCACCGCGAACTCCTCTCCGCCATAGCGCGCCGCCAGGTCGGCAGGGCGGCGGATATGGCTGGCGATCACCTGCGCGACTGCGCGCAACGCCTCATCGCCGCCCTGGTGGCCGTGGCGGTCGTTGAAGGCCTTGAAGTGGTCCACATCGATCATCAGCACACTCAACGACTCGATGGAGCGTTGTGCCCGGTCCCATTCCAGCCGCAAGCGTTCGTCCAGCGTGCGGCGGTTGGCCAGGCCGGTAAGGGCGTCGGTGGCTGCCAGTTCTGACAGCACCTGTTCGGCGCGATGGCGACGGCGCAGCTCCATGCACAGTGCCCAGGTCAGCCACAACAGGCCCACGCACAACACTCCGGTCGCGATGCTGACCAGCCACGCCGCGCGTCGCCAGGGGGCGAACATTTCATTGCTGGACAAGGCCACTGCCACGATCAGCGGCAAGTTGCCCACATTCGAAAAACTGTAGAGCCGTGCCTGGCGATCGACACTGGAGATACTTTGGAAGCTGCCGTCCCGTTCGCGCAGCATGCGCGCCACATTCGGGCGCTGGCTCAGGTCCTTGTCGACGATATCTGCTTCCAGCAGAGGCTCTTGCGCCAGCAGGATGCCTTGGTGGTTGAGCAGGTTGATGGTGCTGTTGCTGCCGATGTTCAAGCTGCTGAACAACTGATGAAAGTACGACAGGCGCATGGACGCGACCGCCACTCCCAGGAAGCGCCCATCCGGTGACGAAACGCGACGGCTGAACGCGATGCGCCAGGGGGCGGCACACTGGCAGCGCGCCATGAACGGACGGCTGATATACCGGCCCAGGTCGGGGTTGGTGCGGTGCACCCGAAAGTAGTCCCGGTCGGCAAAGTTACCCAGTTTGGGCGTGAGCAGGGAGGAATCGGCAATCACCTCGCCAGCCGGGTCCAACAGCAGGATATCGCCCTTGTAGGGCGCCGCTGCGGAACGATCGAACAGCACCAAATGACGGATGCTCTCTGAAACGTCTTGCAGGTCGGTGCGCTCGGTGGCGCTGATCAAGCCTTTGAGGGCCATGTCGTAAAGTTCGACATTGCGCAGCACGTCAGCGTCGATCAATTGAGTGATGGTGTTGGCGGTGCGCTTGGCCGTCTGGAGGGTGTTGGCATGTTCACGAATCAGCAGCGCAGTGACGACCCCCACGATCAGCAACACCGTGAGCGTGCTGCCCAGGATCAGCAGGCGCTCCGGGCGGCGGTTGGGGCGGGTGGGGCTTGAACTCATCGGGCACACTTCTGCATTGAGAATGCCCTTAGCGTAGTAGCAACTCTTAAATATGGCGCAAAGCCAACCTGGAGCGAGCAAGCTCGCTCCTACCTGTACTCAGAACACGTTGATCGGGTAGTCCACGATCACACGGTATTCATCCACATCCCGGTCCACCGCCGAGTAGCCATTGCTGCCGCGATTGGTCGCCCATTGCAGGCGTACGGCCAAGTCCTTGGCCTTGCCGCCCTGCACCACATATTTCAGGTCGATATCGCGCTCCCAGTGCTTGGCATCCTTGCCATCGGCGCTGTACCAGTTGCTGTAGCCGCGACTGTTGGGGTCGACCTTGGTCAGGTCGGTCTTGCCGCTGATGTAGGACACGGCGGACGTCAGGCCGGGCACGCCGAGGCCGGCAAAGTCGTAGGCGTACTTGAGCTTCCAGGAGCGCTCATTGGGCCCGTTGAAATCCGAGTACTGCTGGGAGTTGTCCAGGTACACGCTGTCGCCCTGGGTGATGTAATCGAACGGCGTGTTGCCATTGACCCGCTGATAAGTCGCTGTGACGCTGTGGTTACCCACGCCCACGGTGAAATGCAGGCTGTAGGTGTTGTTGTCGATATCCCCCAGCAGCGATTGACCGGTGTCCTGGGTATGGTAGTAGTGCAGGCCGGGCGTCAGGCTGACCAGGTCGTTCAGGGCGTAGGTGTATTCCAGGTCGTAGTAATACTGGTGCCAGACGTCCTTGAGCTCGGACGCGTACAGGTTGCTGGTCAGCCCCTCGATCCCGCTGAACGACACGCCAGCCCAGTCCAGGTGCTGGCTGTCGGTGTTGGCGGGCAGCGTGCCGTAGCTGGTACCAATACGCCGATGGCCGCTCTGGTTATAGAGCCTGGTGAAACTGGCCTGGCCACCTTCGAACATCCAGCCGTCAAAGCTGTGGTTGGTCAGGCTCACGCCACGGAAAGTCTGCGGCAACATGCGTGTCATGCCGCCGGCGATCACCGGGTTGTTGAGGAACAGGTCGCCGGCTTTCAGTTCGGTGTCGAAGGCGCGCAGCTTCAAGGTGCCGCCAGCCGTCGAGAACGAACCCGGCGCTTTGCCGTTGCCGCTGCCATACGGAAGGATGCTGGAACCATCCGTACCGCCACCGCCGTCGAGCTTGAGGCCGAACATGGCATTGACGTCCAGGCCCAAGCCGACGGTGCCCTGGGTGTAGCCGGATTCGAAGGTGCCGATAAAACCCTGACCCCACTCTTTGCTGTCATCGGTATGAATATCGCGCCGGTCGCGGTTCATGTAGTAGTTGCGGGTGTTGATCGTGAGGTGTGAACCCTCGACGAAGCCTTCGACGGGCGGGGCGTCTGCCGCGTGGGCAAGCGGGATGATCGTTGCTGCGATTGCGAGGAATAACGGGGTGAATGTCAGCGAGTTCTTCACCGGTGGAGCTCCTTTGGTCAATCATGAACGGCCAGTGTCGTGGGGTGTGCCCGGCCTTTTTTCACGGCAAAAAAAAGCCGCTGAAGTCAGCGGCTTTAAGACAGATTCCCAGTGTAGAGCCCTGGAAATAAGTCGAGGGAAATTCGGGTGAGTGGTCAGCTGTCTTTGCCGTCGCGCTCATCGATGCGTCAAAGTAACGCAGGGGAGCGGTGCGATACAGAGTGTAACAAGATAATAACTATTGCCCAAATCGCAACAGTGAGGGCCATGGGATCTTCTGTGGGAGCTGGCTTGCCTGCGATGCAGACACCTCGGTATGCCAGGCCTACCGTGGTGATGCTATCGCAGGCAAGCCAGCTCCCACATTTTGACCGAGTTGTTTAGATCGGCAGGGTGATACCAAACGTATTGCCACCGCCTTCGCTGCGCACAAACACATCCCCGCCATGCATCAACGCAATCGCCTTGACGATCGCCAGCCCCAACCCGTGATTGGCCCCGCTGTTGCTGCGCGAGGCATCCACCCGATAGAAGCGTTCGAACAGGCGTGGCAAGTGTTCGCTGGCAATCGCGTCGCCGGGGTTGGTCACGCCGATTGCCACCTGCTTCTCCTGCACCTGGATATGCACGTCGATAATCTGTCCGGGTGCGGTGTGTTGCACGGCATTGCTCAGCAGGTTGATCAGCGCACGCCGCAGGTGGGCTTTTTCGATCTGCACCAGGGCATCGCCGTCCACGCGCACCTGAACCTGGGCGTCTTCGAGGATAAAATCCAGATAGTCGAGGGTGGTGGCCACTTCATCGGCCAGGGAGCATTCGATCAGCTTGGTGGCTTTGCTGCCCTGATCGGCGCTGGCAAGGAACAGCATGTCGTTGATGATCGAGCGCAGCCGTTCCAGCTCCTCCAGGTTCGATTGCAGCACCTCAAAATAGTGTTCGGCCGAACGCCCGCGTGTCAGCGCGACTTGGGTCTGGCCGATCAGGTTGGTGAGCGGCGAGCGCAGTTCATGGGCAACGTCGGCGTTGAACGATTCCAAGCGCGAATACGCCTGCTCAACCCGGTCGAGGGTGGCGTTGAATGAATTGACGAATTGGCTCAGCTCGGGCGGCAAGGGTGACAATTGCAGGCGCCCGGAGAGTTTCGGCGGCGCAAGCTTTTGCGCTTCATCCGAGAGTTTGCCCAAGGGCTTGAGGCCGATACGCGCGACCCAGAACCCCAGCAGTGCCGCCAGTATTACACCCACCAGCGCGAGGCTGATCAACGCCACCAGCAAGCGATGCTGGGTGGCGCGGAAGTTCTCCGTGTCGATGGCAATCATAAAGCGCAACGCCGGGCGCTGGTCCTTGGCTGCAAATTGGCTGACCAGCACCTTGAAGGGATAATCGTGACCCGGCAGGCGCAGATCGCGCTTACCTGTGGCGCCTTCGGCAAAGGCGCGAATCTGCGCGTCCGGCTCACCGTATTCGTAGCTCGGGTCGCTGCTGACCACCCAGAAACGGATGCGCTTGTCTTCTTCCCCCAACAGCTTGAGCTTGGACCTGATCTTGGCCCAATGTTCCGGCGTGCCGAAGCGATTGATCGACGATTCCAGCACGCTGTAGCGCGCATCCAACTCGGCACCTGGCAACAGCCCCAGGCCACGGTCGACCTGCTGGTACAGCGCGCCGCCGATCAACAGAAAGATCAGCAACGCCACCAGGGTGAACATGCCACTCAGGCGCAGGGCGATGGAATTAGCGACCACTGTGGTTTTCCTGTATGCGGTTTTCCAGCACATAGCCCATGCCACGAATGGTGTGCAGCAGCTTGTGTTCGAACGGCCCGTCGAGCTTGGCGCGCAGACGCTTGATCGCCACTTCCACCACGTTGGCATCGCTGTCGAAATTGATGTCCCAGACCATCTCGGCAATCGCGGTCTTGGACAGGATCTCGCCCTGGCGTCGCGCCAATACGCTGAGCAGCGAGAACTCCTTGGCGGTCAGGTCCAGGCGTACACCGTTGCGGCTGGCCTTGCGGCTGATCAGGTCGATCCACAGGTCGGCAACGGTGACCTGCACCGGTTCATGGCCGCCGCTGCGGCGGGTCAGGGCTTGCAGGCGGGCCACCAGTTCCAGGAACGAAAACGGCTTGCCCAGGTAATCGTCGGCGCCTTCGCGCAGGCCGCGGATGCGGTCTTCCACGCGCTCGCGGGCGGTGAGCATGATCACCGGCGTCTGCTTGCGGGCGCGTAAGGCGCGCAGTACACCGAAGCCATCCAGCCCGGGCAGCATCACGTCGAGCACGATCACGGCGTAATCGTTTTCCAGCGCCAGGTGCAGGCCCTCGATGCCTTCACGGGCGACATCGACGGTGTAGCCTTGCTCGGTCAGGCCGCGGTGCAGGTAGTCCGCGGTTTTTTCTTCATCTTCAATAATCAGGACGCGCATGACCGCCTCAGTGTGTGGTCGCCAGCGTCAGCGCTGGTTTGGGCCTGTGGAAAAAACGTTCAAGGTACAAGTATATGACCGGCGTGGTGAACAGCGTCAGCGCCTGGCTCACCAGCAAGCCACCGACCACCGCGATGCCCAGCGGCTGGCGCAGTTCCGCCCCAGGGCCTGCGCCGAGCATCAACGGCACGGCGCCGAGCAACGCGGCAAGGGTGGTCATCATGATCGGCCGGAACCGCGTGACGCAGGCTTCATAAATCGCATCTTCGGGTGGCAGCCCGCGTACCCGCTGCGCCTCCAGGGCGAAGTCGATCATCAAGATACCGTTTTTCTTCACGATGCCGATCAGCAGCACCAGGCCGATCAAGGCCATGATCGAAAAGTCCTGGCCCAGCAGCCACAGCATGACCAGCGCACCGAGGCCCGCCGAGGGCAGGGTGGAAATGATCGTCAGCGGGTGCACAAAACTCTCGTACAGCACACCCAGAATAATGTAGACCGCCACCAGCGCCGCGAGGATCAGCCAGGGTTGGCTGGCCAGCGAGCTCTGGAACGCCTGGGCCGCACCCTGGAAGTTGCCGATGATTGTGCTCGGCATCCCGATTTCGTTTTTGGCCTGGTCGAGCATGATCACTGCATCGCCCAGGGCTACGCCGGGCGCCAGGTTGAACGACAGGTTGGCAGCAGGGAACATGCCGTCATGGCTGATGGACAACGGCCCGACCGTGGGCGGGTCGACTTTGGCCAAGGCCGACAACGGCACCATCTCGTTGGTCAATGGCGAGCGCAGGTAAAAATAGTCGAGGCTTTCGGCCTTGCCGCGCTGTTGGCTGTCCAGTTCAAGTATCACTTGGTACTGGTTGATCTCGGTCTGGAACTCGTTGATCTGGCGCTGGCCGAAGGCGTCGTACAACGCCTGGTCGACATCGGTGGCGGTCAGCCCGAAACGTGCGGCGGCCTGGCGGTCGATGCTGATATGGGTGATGCTGCCGCCCAGTTGCAGGTCGTTGGACAGGTCGCGAAACGCCGGGTTGGCGCGCAGTTTTTCGGTGAGACGCTGGGTCCAGGTGTTCAGCGTCGGGCCGTCGTTGCTCTTGAGCACGTATTGGTACTGGGCGCGGCTGGGGCCGGAGCTCAGGTTGATGTCCTGGCCGGCGCGCAGGTACAGCACGATGCCAGGCACCTTCGCCAGTTGTGGGCGGATGCGGTCGATGAACTGGCTGGCGGACACATCGCGCTCACTGCGGTCTTTCAAGGCGATCCAGAAGCGGCCGTTGGCGATGGTCTGGTTGCTGCCGGTAACGCCCACCGAATGGGAAAACGCCTGCACCGCCGGGTCGGCCTTGACGATCTCGGCCAGAGCCTTGTGCTTGGCGACCATGTCCTTGTACGACACGTCGGCCGCCGCTTCGCTGGTGCCGAGCACGAAACCGGTGTCCTGCACCGGGAAGAAACCCTTGGGAATAAACACATAACCGACCACAGCCAGGGCCAGGGTCACCCCGAAGATCGCTGCCATGCTGCGTTGATGCGCCAGCGCCCGGCGCAGATTGCGCGCGTAGCCGGCCAGCAGGCGTTCGCTGAAGGTGGGTTTGGCGTGGGCAGGATGGCTCGGTGCGCGCATGAACAAGGCGGCCAGGGTCGGGGCCAGGGTCAGCGAAACCACCACCGAAATCAGGATGGTCGCGGTGGCCGTCAGCGCAAACTCCTTGAACAACCGCCCGACCACGCCGCCCATGAACAGCAGCGGAATAAACGCCGCCACCAGCGAGAAGCTGATGGACACTACGGTAAAGCCAATTTCGCCGGAGCCCTTGATCGCCGCTTCACGTTTGCCCAAGCCGGCTTCCAAGTGCCGATGAATGTTCTCCACCACCACAATCGCATCGTCCACCACAAAGCCCACGGCGATCACGATGGCCACCAGGGTCAGGTTGTTCAGGCTGAACCCCATCACATACATCAGGGCGAAACTGGCTACCAGCGACACACCCAATACCGCAGACACAATCAGCGTCGCCGACAGTTGACGCAGGAACAATGCCATCACCGCCACCACCAGCAGGATGGCGATCCGCAGGGTCATTTCCACTTCATGCAGTGAAGCGCGGATAGTCTTGGTGCGATCGGTCAACACGCTGACCTGCACCGAGGCTGGCAACATGCCTTGCAGGCGCGGCAACTCGGCCTGGATGCGGTCGACGGTGTCGACGATGTTGGCGCCAGGCTGGCGTGAAATCACCAGGTTCACCCCTGGCGTATCGCCGGACCAGGCTTGCACGTAGGCGTTTTCCGAGCCGTTGATGACCTTGGCGATATCGCGCAGTTGAACCGGCGCACCGTTCTTGTAGGAAACGATCAGTTGGCCGTATTCCTCCGGATGAAACAGTTGGTCGTTGGTCGACAGGGTGGACACGCTGTTTTCGCCATAGATCGCGCCCTTGGCCAGGTTCAGGCTCGACTGCTGGATGGCCAGGCGTATGTCGGCGAGCGTCAGGCCGATGGCCGCGAGCTTGTCGGGCGACGCCTGCACGCGGATCGCCGGGCGTTGCTGGCCGGTGATGTTGATCTGGCCGACGCCGTCGATCTGGCTGATCTGGCGCGCCAGCAGGGTTTCCACGTAGTCGCTCAGCTCGGTGCTGGGCATGCTGCTGGAACTGACGCTGAGGATCAACACAGGGCTGTCCGCCGGGTTGACCTTCCTCCAGGTGGGCAAGCTCGGCATGTCGCTGGGCAACTTGCCGGACGCGGTGTTGATCGCGGCCTGGACTTCCTGGGCGGCGGTGTCGATGCTTTTTTCCAGGGTGAACTGCAGGGTCAAGAGGCTGGAGCCCAAGGCGCTGCTGGAGGTCATCTGGGTCATGCCGGGGATGGCACTGAACTGCACCTCAAGAGGCGTGGCCACCGATGAGGCCATGGTGTCCGGGCTGGCGCCGGGCAGTTGCGCTGTGACCTGGATGGTCGGGAATTCCGCTTCCGGCAGTGGCGCGACGGCCAGGTTCGGGAAGGCAATAATCCCCAGCAACACCAGGGCGAAGGTCAGCAACAGGGTGGCGACCGGGTGGTCAACGCACCAGGCCGAGGGCGACCGGCTTGCACTCATGGTTGCACCTGGGCGTTGGCGGTGTGGATCACTTGCGGCGGCTCCTTGAGCACCTCCACCTGCGCACCGGCCTTGAGCCGCGATTGCCCATCGCTGACCAGCACATCGCCGGCCTGCACGCCTTTGATGATATTGATGTCGCTGTTCTGGTAGGCGACTTGCACCGGCACCACCTCGACTTTGTCAGCGCTTACGCGGTACACGAAATGTGAGTCCAGCCCGCGCTGCACCACGGTCGGCGGTACCACCAGGGCGTTCTTGTCGAGGGCCGTCTGGACCTTGATGGTCACCAGTTGCCCCGGCCATAGCTTATGCGCCGGGTTGCTGAACTCGGCCTTGGCCCGCAGGGTGCCGGTAGTGGAACTGATCTGGTTGTCGATCAGGCTCAGGTGGCCTTCGCCGAGCAGGTCGCCGGTCTGGTTGTCGGTGTCGGCGCCCAGGTAGGCGTCGACGGTGGCCCGGGTGGGGGCGGCAATCAGGCCCTGCAAGGTCGGCAGCATCTGTTGTGGCAGGGAGAACTCAACGGCAATCGGGTCGAGCTGGGTGACGGTAAACAGCCCCTGGGTGTCGCTCATGCGCAGGAAGTTGCCTTCGTCCACGTTACGGATGCCCACGCGGCCGCTGACCGGGGAGCGAATCTGGGTATAGGAAAGTTGTACCTGAGCTGCATCAATGGCCGCTTGATTACCTTGCGCAGTGGCCTTGAGCTGGTTGACCAGCGCCTGTTGCTGGTCATAGGTCTGTTTGGACACGCCGTCGTCGATGCTCAGCGCTTTGTAGCGCTTGAGATTGACCAACGCCACTTGCAACTGCGCCTGGCTTTCGCCCAATTGCGCCCTGGCCTGGTCGAGGCTGGCGCGGATCGAACGGTCATCGATGGTCGCCAGCAAGTCGCCGGCCTTCACCGATTGGCCCTCCTTGACCAGCAACTGGGTGAGGATGCCGTCGATCTGCGGGCGAATCACCACACTGTGCAACGACAGCACTGAGCCGATGCCGCTGATGAACCTGGGAACGTCCTGTTGCGCGACGCTCACCACCCGTACCGGGATCGCTGTGGGCGCAGCCAGCCGGGGCTTGGCAGGCCGTGTTACGGCCCAGGCGGCCACCGCTAGTATCAAGAGGACGCCCACCATCAGGGCCGTGTTTCGTTTTATCTGCATGGGAGGCGCCGGACGCAGTTGCACGCTTTAAGCCGCAAGCTGCCAGTTGAAGGTTGGGTAGCTGCTTTATAGCCCGGTAATACGGTCAGCACGGTGACGCGAAACTGACAGCCGCGACAGCTAGCGCTTTTTACTTGTGGCTTGAAGCTTACCGCTTGCTGCTTTGCCCCCGTATACTCGCGCTTTTACACCTATAGCTGCGCCGGAGCCCCTATGACTTCCCCAACCCAACCCCCTGTCGACGCGGCTGACCTCGTCGATTCGGCCACCGCCGACGGCGTTGAAAAAACCGAGATCCCGGCGTTTAAGTTCCCCTTCAAACCGGGCGAGCTGGCTGGCGCCAAGCATGCCAGCCAGCCCTGGTACAAAGGCGGCGCCAAGAACGGCCATACCAAGACGCCGGGCATGGCGCCTCCGGGCACTCGCCGGTCCATGGGTAAACGCTGAGATTAAAACCGTAGGTGCGTTATAGGCTGTTACCTACATTGCCCGTAGAAATTTCTGCTTGTAGGTCCGCGACCGATTCTTGAAAGCTTGCACAGCGTTTGCTTCGTCCCGATGACGCTCATCGGGGCGTGGTGAGTCAGCTTTCCGGAAAAGGACATTCCCGTGGCCCTGATACACCTCTGTGCGGTGCTCGTCCTCTTGCTCTCGTCGACTGCGGTTGCCGTCGACGTGCAACCGCGGCGTGAAATCCGTTTCGCCGTTGCCGCGCATTTCCCGCCATTTCAAAGCCGCAATTCCCAAGGGCAATTGGTGGGGCTGAATATCGAACTGGGCAATGCCCTCTGCGAGCAGCTCAACGTGCGCTGTACCTGGGTTGACCAGGTCGTGATGGAAAACTTCCCGGCCCTTGAAGCCAGGCAGTTCGACGCGATCATGGGCATGGCGCCCACCTGTCGTCGGCGCAAACGGGTGAGTTTCACCGATGACCTCTACCCGATCACCACGCGGCTGGTGGCGCGTAAAACCTCAGGCCTGCGCCCTGATCGGCGCTTGCTCAAGGGCAAGCGGGTCGGGGTGTTGGTGCGCAGTAATCGTGAAGCCTACGCCCTGTCGCAGTGGGCTCCGGCGGGAGTGATCATCAGGAGTTTCTGGCTGAACGACCAACTGGTGCAGAGCCTGGTTTCGGGCGATATCGATGCGACCCTGCAAGGCGTCGTGGAGATCCGTGAAGCCCTGCTCGACACGGCCGATGGCCTGGACTTCGACTTCATGGGCCCGCCTGTGTCGTCTGGCCTGCTGGGTAATAGCGTGGCGATCGCGGTGCGAAAAACCGATACCGCGTTGCGTAATGAGCTTAATCATGCGCTTGAGCAACTGATGCAGAATGGCGAATACCAACGCATCCTCCAGCCCTATCGCCTCGGTGTATTGCCCGCCCGTCCATGAGCGCTAATGTGTGTGCAGCTTTGCACCCGAAGTTGAATTAGATACCCATACCGTCATGAAGCCGCAGCGGCTTAAGCCGCCCTCAACGAGATAAACGCATAATTGGCTGGCACCTCAGTGGCAATTTGCGCTCCGGCATCCAGCACCTGTTCGGCGACGTCCATCCCGGACACATGAAACACCCATTCATTGGTCACCGCCGGCTGTTCAACCGCCTGTTCAATGGCTTGGGCAAACGCCTGCATATCCGGCAAGTACGCGGTAAACCCGTCGCCCTTGAGCGCGGTCGTGCGGATGCCGAGCAGCGCGCACACCGCTTCTTTGGTCTGCACGTCATCACGGTCGGCCTGGCGTGAGCGGCGAATCAGTTCGGCCAGTTGTGCGTCCATCAACTCGCCACCGACGATCAGCGCGGGGCCTTGCTCCCAGGATTCGGGCGGGCAGTCCTTGGCGCTCGGGTTCAGCGGGATATGCGGGTTGATCTCCATCGGGTAGATGCGGCACACCAGCGGGCGCCGTTCGTAGATGCGGCAGCGGTTGTCTTCGTCAAGATTCCGGCAGCGTCCGGCGTTGTAGGCGGCAAAGGTAATTGCCACAAACGCCTCGGTATTGCCGCTGGGCACGACCACTGAGCGGCGCTCGGCGTGTTCCCGTTGTTGCAGGGGCAGGCCCAGGCCATTGCCAAGAAAGCCCTCGACCAGAACGATGACGTTGCCACCGTCCGCCGCCCAACTGCGGGCTTCTTCGAGGGTCAGGGGCACGTGATGGTCGCTGCAGCATTTACCGCAACCGACGCAGGAAAAGTGTGTGTTCATGGCGGATCTGTCACCAGGCAAGGTCAGAGGGCACGCTTGAGGGGTGACGGGTTTTTACCTTTATCTACCGCTCAGGGGCTCTGGAAGCAAGTTATGCGCCAGTGAGGATCAGCCCTTGGATACGATGTCGCGCAGCACAAATCGCATGCCGGCACTTTCATACAGTTGCCGGGCGCGCAGGTTGCTCTCCAGCACCTTGAGGTCCACATAGGGTTCACCGCGCTGCTTGAATACCTGGAAGCTGTGCAGCAGCAAGGCGCGGCCCAGTCCTTGGCCTTGGGCGCAGGGGTGTACGGCCAGGTTCTTGATAAAGGCGCTGGTCCAGCATTGTGCCACTGCGAGAATACCGTCGCGGTTACTCGCCACCAGACACAGCGTCGGGTCGTAGTCGGCATCGGTGACGAACTGCTGGCGCCACTCCTCCAGGTGGCCGACACGGCCGCCGCCCTGGTCCTGGGTCATGCGCAGCACGGCATGGATCGCCGGAGCTAGCTCATCGCGATAATGATCCAGCCGGGTATTCGCTGGCCACTGCGGGGCGGGCAGGCTGCCGGTGAGGTCGCGACGCAGCAACTGGTAATACTCGGCCAAGGCTTACAGCCCCTTTTGCGCCACGGTTTGCGCGGCGACCACCAGGCATTTGGTCAGCTCTGGGGATGAGAACTTGGTGAGCACCGAGTCGGCGCCGGCCAGGCGCGCTTTTTCGCTGTTCATCGCACTGTCCAGGGAGGTGTGCAACAGCACATAGAGGTCCTTGAAATCCGGGGTTTCGCGCAGGGTGCGGGTGAGGGCGTAGCCGTCCATCTCAGACATCTCGATGTCCGACACCACCACGTTGATCTGTTCAACCGTGCCTTGCAGTTCCAGCAACACGTCGATGGCTTCCTTGGCGCTGCGGGCGGTGTGGCAGGTCAGGCCGAGGTTGCGCAGGGTGTGTACCGATTGCTGCAAAGCCACCTGGCTGTCGTCCACCACCAGGATGCGGGCGTTGCCCAGCACTTCGGCTTCTTCCATGGTCAGGTCGGTCGGCGCCGCTTCAATCGGTGCCGGGGCGATGCCGTGGATGACTTTCTCGATATCCAGCACCTGCACCAGGCCACCTTCCACCTGGGTCACACCGGTGATAAACGCCCGATTGCCGCCGGAGCCGTAGGGCGGCGGGCGGATATCGGTGGTCAGGCAATGCACGATCTTGCTTACCGCCTGAACATGCAGGCCCTGCTTGGAACGGCTGACATCGGTGACGATCAGGCAGCCGCCGTCCGGGTCTTGCAAAGGCATTTCACCCAGGGCGCGGCTCAAGTCGATCACCGACAACGAAGCGCCGCGCAAGGTGGCGATGCCTTTGACGTGCGGGTGGGACTCCGGCAGCTTGGTCAATGGCGGGCAGGGGATGATCTCACTGACTTTCAACAGGTTGATGGCCATCAGCTTGCCGCTGCGCAAGGTAAAGAGCAGAAGCGAGAGTGAGTCTGCGCGGGCTTTGGTGGTGGACATAAAAACCTTCTGTGGATCAGGGATGACGATCTATAGAGAGTTATCGACTTGGCTGGCCTGGGCTTTAACCGGATTTTTGTGTCGGGCACTGTTTATGTGGGCGCTGGCAAGCCAGCTCCCACATTAAGTCCAGTATCAGCCCTTCCAGGCCTGTGGGTTCACCAGATCCTGCGGGCGTTGGCCCAGCAGGGCGCTGCGCAGGTTGTCCACGGCGCGGTTGGCCATGGCTTCGCGGGTTTCACCGGTGGCCGAACCAATATGCGGCAGGGTCACCGCATTGCTCAGCTGGAACAACGGCGATTCAGCCAGCGGTTCCTTTTCATACACATCCAGCCCGGCGCCACGAATGCGTTGGGTTTGCAGGGCTTCGACCAGCGCTGGCTCATCCACCACCGGCCCACGGGAAATATTGATCAGAATCGCGCTGGGCTTCATCAACCCCAGCTCCCGAGTGCTGATCAGGTGATGGGTCTTGTCGCTCAACGGCACCACCAGGCAGACGAAATCCGCCTCGGCCAGCAACTGCTCCAGGCTGCGAAACTGCGCGCCCAGTTCCTGCTCCAGCGCGGTCTTGCGGCTATTGCCGCTGTAAATGATCGGCATGTTGAAGCCCAGGCGCCCACGCCGGGCCACGGCCGCGCCGATATTGCCCATGCCGACAATGCCCAGGGTCTTGCCGTGCACATCGCAACCAAACAAAGGCGCGCCCACGCTGGCTTTCCATTGGCCGGCCTTGGTCCAGGCGTCCAATTCGGCCACGCGGCGGGCGCTGCTCATCAGCAACGCAAAGGCCAGGTCGGCAGTGCTCTCGGTGAGCACATCGGGGGTGTTGGTGAGCAGGATCCCGCGCTCGGTGAGGTACGGCACGTCGTAGTTGTCGTAGCCCACCGACACGCTGGACACCACCTCCAGCTTGCTTGCGCTTTCAAGCTGCTCGCGGCCCAGCTTGCGGCCCACGCCGATCAAGCCATGGGCATGGGGCAGGGCTTCGTTGAACTGTGCGTTGATGTCACCCAGCTTGGGGTTGGGCACGATCACCTCGAAATCCTGTTGCAGGCGTTCGATCATGGGCGGGGTGATACGGCTGAAGGCCAGGACAGTCTTTTTCATTGCAGAACTCCACTCAACATGTGGGAGCTGGCTTGCCTGCTCCCACAATGAATTTATAGGGGGCGGGGAAGCAGCATGCCAAAATCAGTTCGCCATCCGCACGCTACCCACACCACCGCTCAACTCATACGCCACCAACTCCGCCTGGTGCGCCGCCAGAATTTCCGGCAACGAACCGCGCAGGTATTCCACCCAGGTTTTGATCTTTGCATCCAGGTATTGGCGCGAGGGGTAGATGGCGTACAGGTTCAGCTCCTGGGAACGGTAGGTCGGCATCACTCGCACCAGCGTGCCATTGCGCAGCCCTTCGATGGCGGCATACACCGGCAGCAGGCCGACGCCCATGCCGCTGGTGATCGCGGTTTTCATCGCGTCGGCCGAGTTCACCAGGAACGGCGAGCTGTTGATCGCCACGCTTTCCTGGCCTTCAGGGCCGTTGAAGGTCCATTTGTCCAACTGGACCACTGGGCTGACCAGGCGCAGGCACGCATGGTTGAGCAAGTCCTGGGGCCGCTGTGCGCAGCCCTTGGCCTTGACGTAGTCCGGCGAGGCGCAGGCGATGCTGTAGGTGATGCCCAGGCGCTGGGACACGAAACCTGAGTCCGGCAGCTCGCTGGCCAGCACGATGGACACGTCATAGCCCTCATCGAGCAAATCCGGCACGCGGTTGGCCAGGGTCAGGTCGAAGGTCACGTCGGGATGGGTGCGGCGGTAGCGGGCAATGGCGTCAATGACGAAATGCTGGCCGATGCCGGTCATGGTGTGCACTTTCAACTGCCCGGCCGGGCGCGCGTGAGCGTCGCTGGCCTCGGCCTCGGCCTCTTCGACGTAGGCGAGGATCTGCTCGCAGCGCAGCAAATAACGTTTGCCGGCTTCGGTCAGCGCGATGCGTCGGGTGGTGCGGTTGAGCAAGCGGGTTTGCAGGTGGGCCTCAAGGTTGGAGACCGCGCGCGAGACGTTGGCCGTGGTGGTGTCCAGTTGCACGGCGGCGGCGGTGAAGCTGCCGGCTTCGGCCACACAACTGAAGGCGCGCATGTTTTGCAAAGTGTCCATGGAGTGTTCTCAAGGGAGATAGCAAATTGTGACAGAAAGTTACGCTTTCAGTGATCCCTACCAACGGATTATCGCCTGAACGGTAACAAAGATTCACAGGAATGCCAGCTTATCGTCCTCCCTGGCGCCGCCTAGAATTGCGCCACCTCTCCCGCAACACCCTCTCAGGAATTCGCTTGCCGTGCCGCGTCGCATCAGCAGAGAGCTGAAGACTCTCAGTGTTTGGGCTTTAACGTCAGTCATCAGCGGTTGCATCGGAACCGGAGGAATCGCCCCGCAAGGCAAGGCGATCAACGCCAATACCCTGGCCACCGACGCCGCGATCCAGAGCGCCGACCGCGACGCCCACTGGCCCACCGCCCAATGGTGGCAGGCCTACGGCGACCCGCAGCTCAACCGTTGGGTCGAACTCGCCACCCGCAACAGCCCCAGCCTGGCCGTGGCCGCCGCCCGCGTACGCCAAGCCCGGGCGCTGGCCGGCGTGGCCGAGTCGGCCGAGTCGCTGCAGGTCAACAGCGACACCACCCTCAAGCGTCACAACTGGCCGAAGGATCAGTTCTACGGCCCCGGCCAATTGAGCGGCGCCAACACCTGGGACAACAATTCGTCCCTGGGCCTGAGCTACGCCCTCGACCTGTGGGGCCGGGAAAGCAACACGACTGAACGTGCGGTCGACCTGGCGCACATGAGCGCCGCCGAAGCGCGTCTGGCCCAGCTCGAGCTGCAAAATAACGTGGTGCGCGCCTATATCCAGCTGTCGTTGCAGTACGCCAACCGTGACATCGCGGCCGCCACCCTGGCCCAGCAACAGCAGATCCTAGACCTGGCCAACAAACGCCTGGCCGCTGGGATCGGTACTCACTTTGACGTCAGCCAGGCCGAAACCCCGCTGCCGGAAACCCATCGCCAACTGGATGCCCTGGACGAGGAAATCGCCCTGAGCCGTAACCAACTGGCGGCGTTGGCCGGCAAAGGCCCGGGGGAGGGCGCGCAGTTGCAGCGCCCGACCCTGGCCCTCGCCGCGCCGTTGAAATTGCCCTCCAGCCTGCCCGCGCAATTGCTCGGCCAACGCCCGGACGTGGTCGCCAGTCGCTGGCAGGTAGCGGCCCAGGCACGGGGTATCGATGTGGCTCATGCAGGCTTCTACCCCAACGTCGACCTGGTCGGCAGCCTCGGCTACATGGCCACCGGCGGCGGTATGCTGGCGTTTCTGGCCGGCAAGAAATTCAACTACAACGTCGGCCCGGCGATCACCTTGCCGATCTTCGACGGCGGCCGTCTACGTGCGCAATTGGGTGAAGCCAGTGCCGGCTACGACATCGCGGTGGCCCAGTACAACCAGACCCTGGTCAATGCGCTCAAGGGCATCAGCGACCAGTTGATCCGCCGCGAATCCATGGACAAGCAATCGGTTTTTGCCGCGCAGTCGGTGGCCTCGGCGCAGAAAACCTACGACATCGCCATGATCGCCTATCAGCGTGGCCTCACTGATTACCTCAACGTGCTCAACGCCCAAACCTTGTTGTTTCGCCAGCAGCAGATCGCACAACAGGTGCAGGCAGCACGCCTCAGCGCCCATGCCGAGCTAGTGACCGCCTTGGGCGGCGGCCTCGGCGCTGGCGACGATGTGCCCACGGCTGCCAAGACACTCCCAAGCAAGACTCCGGCGGCACTCGCCGTGTTTGATCACTGAGTAGGCCTTGATGACTCCCTTGCCTGCACCGCTGCGCTGGCTGCGCTCCCTTGAGTGGCGCCGTGGTTTTTTCGACTGGGCACGCAGTGATGGCGTGACCTGGGTGTATATCTTCAAAGTGCTGGTCGCTGCGTTCCTGACGCTGTGGCTGGCGATGCGCCTGGAACTGCCGCAACCGCGCACGGCGATGATCACCGTATTTATCGTGATGCAGCCCCAGAGCGGCCAGGTGTTCGCCAAGAGTTTCTATCGCTTCCTCGGGACCTTGGCAGGCTCGGCGGTGATGGTGCTGTTGATCGCTTTGTTTGCGCAGAACACCGAACTGTTCCTGGGTGCGCTGGCGATCTGGGTGGGCATTTGCACCGCTGGCGCCACGCGCAACCGCAACTTTCGCGCCTATGGGTTCGTGCTCGCCGGCTACACCGCGGCGATGGTCGGCCTGCCGGCCCTGGCCCATCCGGACGGCGCCTTCATGGCGGCGGTGTGGCGGGTGCTGGAAATCTCCCTGGGGATACTGTGCTCGACACTGGTCAGCGCCGCCATCCTGCCGCAGACCTCCAGCGCCGCCATGCGCAACGCGCTGTACCAGCGCTTCGGTGTGTTCGCGGTGTTTGTGACCGATGGCCTGCGCGGGCGCAGCCAACGCGAAGGTTTCGAGGCCAGCAACGTGCGCTTTATTGCCGAAGCCGTGGGGTTGGAAGGCCTGCGCAGCGTCACCGTGTTCGAAGACCCGCACATGCGTCGGCGTAACGGGCGGCTCAGTCGCCTTAACAGCGAATTCATGAGCATCACCACGCGCTTCAACGCCTTGCACCAATTGCTTGAACGCTTGCGCGCCGATGAGGCCGACCATGTAGTGGCAGCGATCAAGCCCGGCCTGCAAGACCTGGCCGAAGTGCTCGACGGCTTCTCTGGCCGCGCCCTCACCAGCTTGGATGCCGCGCGCCTGGTCAACCAACTGAGCGCCTACAAGGACGGCCTGCCCGCCAAGGTGCGTAGCCTGCGGGCGAGCTTCCAGGAAGACAACCCGACGGACGCCGAGCAGTTGGATTTCCACACTGCCTACGAGCTGCTGTACCGCTTCGTCGACGACCTGCACAACTACGCGCAAACCCACGCGTCCCTGGCCGAGCATCGCCATGCGCGGGAGGATTGGCACGAAGCCTACACGCCAAAGACCAACTGGTTGGCCTGTGCCGCTGCCGGTGTGCGCGCCTCGTTTATCCTGGTTGTGCTGGGCAGTTACTGGGTGGCCACGGCCTGGCCCAGCGGCGCCACCATGACCCTGATCGCGGCGGCCACGGTGGGCCTGTCTGCTGCCACGCCCAACCCCAAGCGCATGGCGTTCCAGATGGCCTGCGGCACCTTGATCGGCGCCTTGGTCGGCTTTGTCGAAATGTTCTTCGTGTTCCCCTGGATCGACGGTTTCCCGCTGCTGTGCGTGATGCTGGCGCCGGTGATAATCTTCGGTGCCTTCCTCTCCTCCCGCCCGCAATACGCCGGTGTGGGTGTGGGCCTGTTGATCTTCTTCAGCACCGGCTCGGTGCCCGACAACCTCACGGTCTATAACCCCTACACCTTTATCAACGACTACATCGCCATGGTCATCGGCATGCTGGTATGCGCGGCGGCGGGGGCGATCATTTTGCCGCCCAACAGCCGCTGGTTGTGGCGCCGCCTGGAGCAAGACCTGCGTGAGCAGGTGGTGTATGCCATCAGCGGCAAGCTCAAGGGCCTGGCGTCGAGCTTTGAAAGCCGCACCCGCGACCTGCTGCACCAAGCGTATGGCCTCGCGGCCGGCCAGCCGCAGGTGCAACGCGATTTGCTGCGCTGGATGTTCGTGGTGCTGGAGGTCGGCCACGCGATCATCGAACTGCGCAAGGAGCAGGCGATTTTGCCGGTGCACCCGGCGTATGCCGAGTCGCAGCCGTGGCGCCAGGCGATCCGCGTGATGGGGCGCTCGCTGGTGCGGCTGTTCCTGCAACCCAGCGCCAGCAACTTGGAGCGCGGGTTGATTGCCGTCGACCATGCGATCAGCCGCGTGCAGGCCACCGACGAACCCTTCGCCCCGCACTTCGACACCTCGGCTCTGCGCCGGGTGAAGAGCTACCTGCACTTTATTCGCACCTCGTTGCTCGACCCGCAATCGCCTCTGGCCGCCCTCAAAGGAGCCCCGAATGCCTCGTGAAATTGCATTCCACGGCATCTATATGCCGACCATGACCCTGATGTTCTTGATCGCAGCGGGGCTGGCCTGGGCGGTTGACCGCTTCCTGGCCGGGTTCGACCTGTACCGTTTCTTCTGGCACCCGGCGCTGCTGCGCCTGAGCCTGTTCGCTTGCCTGTTCGGCGCCCTGGCGCTGAGCGTCTACCGTTGAGAATGCCCCGATGAAAAAGTTTTTCAGCCTGCTCGCCACCTTGCTGGTGCTGGCGTTGGCGATCTGGATTGGCCGCACGTTGTGGGTGCACTACATGCAAACGCCGTGGACCCGCGATGGTCGCGTGCGCGCCGACATTATCAATGTGGCGGCTGACGTTACCGGCGAAGTGGTGGACGTGCCGGTACGCGATAACCAGTTGGTGAAAAAAGGCGACCTGCTGATGCAGATCGACCCCGAGCACTACCGCATTGCCGTCAAGCAAGCGCAATCGCTGGTGGCCTCCCGCAAGGCCACTTGGGAAATGCGCAAGGTCAACGCGCACCGCCGCGCCGACCTGGACGCGCTAGTGATCTCCAGGGAAAACCGCGACGACGCCAGCAACATCGCCGACTCGGCCCTGGCCGATTATCAGCACGCCCTGGCGCAACTGGAGGCCGCTGAACTCAACTTGAAACGTACCCGTGTGCTGGCGGCGGTGGACGGCTACGTCACCAACCTCAACGTGCACCGTGGCGACTATGCGCGTATCGGCGAAGCGAAAATGGCCGTGGTGGATATGAACTCGTTCTGGGTCTATGGCTTCTTCGAAGAAACCAAACTGCCCCACGTGAGGGTGGGCGACAAAGCCGATATGCAGCTGATGAGCGGCGAGACCTTGAAGGGCCATGTGGAAAGCATCTCCCGTGGCATCTACGACCGCGACAACCCCGAGAGCCGTGAACTGATCGCCGATGTGAACCCGACCTTCAACTGGGTGCGCCTGGCTCAGCGCGTGCCGGTGCGGATTCACATTGATGAAGTGCCGGAAGGCGTGTTGTTGGCGGCAGGGATTACCTGCACGGTGATTGTGAACTCGGCGCCAAACTGAACAGTGGGACTAAGGGAATGGCGCGTTTGCCCTGATTTTGCGCCGACGCTTTACCCTCAATATGCTGGTGTATCGGCGATGATTCTTCGAATTTAGGATCAGGATGTAGAGCAGGGATGTGATCAGAGGGGATAAGTTGAGCAGTGTCGCTGGGTGACTAGCTAGGTAGCTTATCGCGAGCAGGATATTCACGATGGCGATAGGTATGAGTATTCGAGGCGCATGCCTGAATCCTTCACACAACATCACCTGGCCTACGAAAAAAATCAGACAAAGTGCCATACCGGTTCCGAACGAAAACTCAGTCGGTAGATGATTGGCTTTTGCGTAGTACGACAGGCTGAGTGCCATGTTTATAGCAATATTGTTCAGGCCAAGCAGCAGAGCGCTACCGAATGACGGTAAGAATCGATAGGCGTAACGGCGCCAAATTCGATATTCACGGAAGGGATCGACGCTATAAGTCATATTCTGAGAGTTCTTCATACAGGGCGATGATTATGTGGTTTATGTTTCCGAAAAAGGTGCTGCTGCCAATGGCCAAGGTAGCTCCCACTTGGTCTTTTATTTGAGTGAGAATGCCCAAACGCAATTGCGGGTTGGTGTAGCGTTTGGGTAATTGTCCGGAGAGTTGTTTGAGGTGAATTATTTCGCGAGGATGGCGAGGGTTTTGCAGTCGTAGAACTTCGGCTGTTAACTTTGCACGTTCTTGGCGGCTCATGTGTCTCAATATGTCTGTCAAATTACGCCCGGTCGAATGTTTGATGGCCATTACTGTTCTGACTGTAGCGAACGTGGTTGTACCTGCGCCGACCAATGAAATTGTATCCAAGGCAACGGTCATTGCCTGGTACCAGCTTAGGCTGTCGTAGTAGTCATTCTTTGCGGGGTTGATTAATTCGTTGGTGGTTCTCCATGAACTATTTGCACACTGCAAGGCGCTGGCACCCGTAGCGCTGTAAGCAATGTAGGTCACGGTTAGACTGGTACCACCACTGAATGGCGCTGCCGCGATTCCCGTTTTCGCAATGATGAAGCCAACCACTGCCCCTGCGCAGGAAGTCGCCAGCCCCGATGCTTCCCGCCATAGCTGAGATTCACGAGGCGAGTTCGCCGTCAATTCTGCATAGTCGTCGGCAGTCATCACTGGCTCCGCTATCTCCCGCAGAATCACCCGCTTGGGCTTGATACTGCACAGCGGTACAAACTCACGCAGCACTGTTACCTGATAATCACTGCCGATATGCACTACGCCGGCTCCGACGATGGCCGGGTCGGCGTCGATGGTTCGATAGAGTTTGGGCAGATCCAGCCGACTGATCAGTCGCTGGCGAGTCGTGGTGTGCGCATCCGGCACACCGCTTCTCAGGAAATCGCTGGGCATCCTTTCACCTGTGCTTAAGCAGAGGTGAAAGAGCCTGGGGATAGCTTCCTTGTAATGATGTCAGGCCGTTCGCTGTTTGTTGTAGGAAGCGGCTGGGCGGTTATCTCATGGTGCTACAAAAGTCTCGTGCAAGTGCCGCCACAACAACGCACCACTGGCCTGCTTTTCGAACACCACGGTAGCGCGGCGGTCGGTCTGAGTGCCGCTGTCGTCAATCTGATGCTCACGATACGTGACCGTGGCGCAGCGTGAGTGGCGGTCGATGCCGGTCATTTCACTCAAGGTGATTTTCAACCCCGGACGCATCCCGCCCAGGCGCGTAAACAACGCATTGACCCCGGCCCTGTTGACCCGCGTACCGGTGGCGGGCGCGATCATGCTGAACTCGGGTGAGAAGCGCGCGAGCAGATTTTCCAGCGTGCCCTGAGGCGCAACCCCGGCAAACCATTGCTCGATCTCGACGTGGGTCTGGATCACTTCTTCAAAAAAATCGCTGTAGTCAATCATGCTTGGGCTCGCTGCAAGGGTGAAGCAGCGTGCGTACTCTGGAAGCATCCAGGCGCAACACTGCGAAAAGCGGCAACAGGGTCAGAGCTGCCGCCATCGTGAAGGTTATGGCGAAGGAATCCAAGGCCGACAGTATTGCACTGAGCACGGCGGCGCCGACGCAGAAGCTTACTTGACGGTTCATGTTCCACAACGCACTGGCGTGGCCCATGCGCTCGGCGGGAATATCCAGAAAGGCCAGAGTTTGCGCAGTGCTGCTGCACAGGCTGCCGCCCAGGCCCATCAAGACGTAGGCCGCAATAATCAGCGCGGGCTCGTTGAGCAACAGGATGCCAGCGCATTGCAGCGCCATGCCCGCCAGCAACAAGGGTTTGGGGCCGCAGCGTTTGAAGAGTTTTTTGCTCAGGTAGATTGCCACTGCCGAGGCCAGCGCCCAGGGCAACATCAGCGCGCCGGTTTGGGTGGCGTCATAGCCCAAGCTGCGCACATAAAGGATGGCGATCAGACTGGTGCCGATAAACACCCCGGGTATGCACAGGTAGACGAGCATCGCCACGCGCAGCATCGGACTGGCAACCTGTTTGAAAATGCTGCTCAGGTCCAGAGGTGGGCGCACGCGGGTGGGCGCGTCGGGTTTTATCCACAACAAGGCCAGCAGCAGGGTCACCAAGGCCAGTGGCAAGTTGGCGTAGAAGATCCAGCGCCATGCCACAGTGTCGACAATCACCCCACCCAATGCTGGCGATAGTGCCGGCACCAGCAACGCCACCGACATCACCCGCGCCGTCAGCTGGCTGCGCTCGGCGGCGGGGAAGTGCCGGTAAGCCATGGCCTGGCCCACGGGAATCAGCAAACCGCCACCGAGCCCTTGCACTGCGCGCCAGCCTATCAACGCCTCAATGGAGCCGGCCTGGCCCACCATCACCGAGGCGCCGGCGAACAGCAGCAGGCTGGAAGCGATCAGGGTGCGCTCGCCCATGAGCGCCGCCAACCACACACTCAAGGGGATGATCACTGTCAGCCCGAGCATGTAGGCATTACTGATCCACGCCAACTGTGTGACCGAGGCGTGCAGCTCGCGGGCGATATCCGGGTAGGCGACGGTGGCAACAAACATGTTCACCAGGTCCAGGGCAAAACCCAATAAAAAGATCCAGGCGACTTTCGAGCGGTAGGTCATGAACGCGTTCCTGCAAGTGAAGCCGGCAGGGTAGGCTGCAAGCAGGGTTTGGGATACGTCGGTTTGCCTGCTAGTTTGTCAAAAATATTTTGACAAAGGAGGGCGTCCATCATGGTCAGCCTGGACCGTTTTGACACTTTCAAGGCTGTGGTCGAGGCCGGCTCGCTCACTGCTGCCGCGGACCTGCTGGGCCAGACTCGCGCCGTGGTCAGCTTCAACCTCAAGCGCCTGGAGGCGGAACTCGGCGTCACCCTGCTGACCCGCAACACCCGCCAACTGGCGCTCACCGATGCCGGCGAACGCTTTTACCTGCGCTGCACGCGCATGCTCGAAGAGGCCCGCCTGGCGGTAGAAGAAGCCCGCAGTGAGCATGCTCAGCTCAAGGGCACGCTGCGCATCACCACCACTGTCGAATATGCCCTGGCCGTCGTTGCTCCGGCGGTAGAAGCCTTTCGACGCCTGCACCCGGACCTGAATATCCACTTATCCACATCCTCCACCCACGCCGATCTGATCTCCGAGCGTTTTGATGTGGCGATTCGGCTGGGGCGCTTGCTGGACTCCAATCATCGGGCGGTGCAGTTGTCGACGTTCGATGTGTTTGCTGTTGCGGCACCGCAGTTTGCCGGGCTTCAGACCCTGGAAGAGCTGGAGCAGATCCCCCGGTTGGGCCATGGCCGCTTGACCGAACTGAGCGTCACCGACCCAGCGGGCATTCAACATCAATACCGTGCCGGGCCTGCTGCGTTGGTGGCTGATAGTGCGGCAGTGCTCCAGGCATTTGCTGTGCGCGGTCACGGTGTGGCGATTCTGCCGCAATGGCTGGTGCAGGAAGACTTGGAGGCCGGACGGCTGGTGCGTGTGCTGGCGGATCATCGCTTCGCCCCCCAAGGGGTCTACGCGATGTACCCGGATACCCGGCACCTGCCGCTGAAGGTGCGGGCGTTTATTGATTTTATGAAGGGCTAGAGGCTGCCACTCAAACCAAAGCGCTTCTTCAACACCATCTCCAACAACCCCTTGGGCAATAGCGCCGCCATCAACGGCAACGCGCGGCTGCCGTTGCCCGAACGCAACAGGCGCGGCGGTTGCGCTTGCTGCACCGCCTTGAGCACCTTTGCAGCAAACTCACTGGCTGGGGTTGGCTTGTCCTGGGACGCTTGGCTACGTGCCCGAATGCCCTCGCGCAATGGCCACCATGGCGACTGTTCGTGGATCAGCAATTCGGCTTGGGCGCCGGCATTCTTTGCAAAGCTTGTATTGATCGCACCAGGCTGCACTTCCATCACCTGCACGCCAAACGGTGCCAGCTCCATGCGCAGGGCGTCGCTTAACGCATGCACAGCGGCTTTGGACGCGCAGTAGGCGCCGGCAAACGGCGTCACCAATACGCCGGAAACGCTGCCGATATTCACCACCAGGCCCTTGTTGCGGCGCAGGGCGGGAAACAACGCCTGGGTCACGCCGACGATGGAAAACACATTGGTTTCGAATTGGCGTTGCATCGCCTCGGTACCGCCGTCGAGCAATGGGCCCATGGCGCCGTAGCCAGCGTTGTTGATCAGCACATCCAACTCGCCCCACTGCTCGGACAAGCGTTGCAGGGCGGCGCTGTCGTTGACGTCCAGTTGTAGGGCATTAAAGCCTGCGGCGGTAAGCGCGGCGACATCATCGGGTTGGCGGGCGCAGGCCCATACCTCGAAGCCTGCGGCTTTGAACGCCTCGGCAAGGGCGCGGCCGATGCCGCTGGAACAACCGGTGATCAGTACGTTGGGCATGCATCATTCCTTTGTCAGTCCGAGAAACTGCCTTGCAGGTGCTCGGCGCGAAATTCCAGGGTTTGTGGGCGATAGCCGGGACGCAGCGGCGGGGTGGGCAGGCAGTCATCCCAGGTGGCGCCCGCCTGCAACTCGCCGGGGCCGCGATAGCGTGGGGCGGCGTAGACATTGTCGGCCAGGTTGACCGTATCGCCCGGTGCATAGGCGGCGACGCGCCAGCGCAGTTCGGTCAGTGGCACGTCGTTGCCGTTGTTCAGGGTCAGTTTTAAAGGACGGTCGGCCGGGCATTCCTGTGGGGCGTAAGTAATGCGCAGCTCAAGGCGAGCCAATTGCGCGGCTTCGCGGTTGTCCAGCCATACCACCCAGACGGCGACGAAACCCAAGCCAACGGCAGCGGCCAACGATACCGGCAGCGCCTTGGCCGGGTAGCGCAGCAGCAGGATCAGCCAGGTGATGATCAGGAGAACGCCGAAGAACATGGAGACCACCTCGAATAGGGAACCAGCATCCTAACTTAAGCTTAGGTGGGATTGGTTACCTTGAGCATTGTGTTGGCCGGGCAGACGCCATCGCAGGCAAGCCAGCTCCCACATTCGACCGCATTCCAAAGTGGGTGCGCGGTCAACTGTGGGAGCTGGCTTGCCTGCGATGAGGCCTGTACAGTCACCACAAACCCCAAGAAAAAGCCCCCACCCAACCCACTGCGGATAGGGGACGCAATGGGCTGGGCGAGGGCTTCTTGTACGACTGTTTTACTGCGCGATAGTTTTCACCGATACACCACGTTCAACCGGTGTCGAGCGACCATAGATATCTTCGAAGCGCTCGATATCGTCTTCACCCAGATAGCTGCCCGATTGCACTTCGATGATCTCCAACGGGATCTTGCCCGGGTTGCGCAGGCGGTGCACCGAGGCGATCGGGATGTAGGTGGACTGGTTTTCGCAGAGCAGGAACACGTTGTCGTCACAGGTGACTTCGGCGGTGCCGCTGACCACGATCCAGTGTTCGGCGCGGTGGTGGTGCATCTGCAGCGACAGGCACGCGCCCGGCTTGACCGAGATGTGCTTGACCTGGAAACGCCCGCCCATGTCCACCGAGTCGTAGGAACCCCACGGACGATAGACTTCGCAGTGGTTCTGGGTCTCGCTGCGGCCTTGCTCGTTGAGGGTGTTGACCATCTGCTTGACGCCCTGGACCTTGTCCTTGTGGGCAATCATCATCGCGTCTTTGGTTTCCACCACCACGATGTTGTCCAGGCCGATCACCGACACGAGTTTGCCGTTGCCATGCACCATGCAGTTGCGGCTGTCCTGGATCACCACGTCGCCTTTGCTCACGTTGCCGTTGGCGTCTTTATCGTTGACCGCCCACAGCGAGGCCCAGCAACCCACATCGCTCCAGCCAGCGGCCAAGGGCACGACGCAGGCGCGTTGGGTTTTTTCCATCACGGCGTAGTCGATGGAATTGTCCGGGCAGCAGGCGAAGGTGGCGTCGTCGAAGGTCACGGTATCGGCGGTCTGCTCGCTGCGCTCCAGGGTCAGCACGCAGGTGTCGTAGATGTCCGGGTCATGCTTTTTCAGCTCTTCGAGGAAGCGGCTGGCACGGAACAGGAACATGCCGCTGTTCCAGAAGTAGCCACCGCTTTTGACGAACTCGACCGCACGTTTTTCATCGGGTTTTTCCACGAACTGTTGCACGCGGCTCACGCCTTCAGGCAGCAGCGAATCGTTGGTGGACTTGATGTAGCCGTAGCCGGTCTCCGGGCGGGTGGCCGGCACGCCGAACAGTACCATCTCGCCCCGCTCGGCGGCCACGGTGGCCAGGGCCAGTGCGCGTTGCAGGGCTTTCTGGTCGTCGATCACGTGGTCGGCGGGCAGTACCAGCATCAAATCGTCACGGCCTTCGTTGACCAGCATCATCGCGGTCAGGGCCACGGCCGGCGCAGTGTTGCGGCCGAAGGGTTCCATCAGGATGCGCTGGCAGTCGAGCTTGCGTGCGCTCAGTTGCTCGTTGACGATGAAACGGTGATCTTTGTTGCAGACCACGATGGGGGCGTCCATGCCTTCGAACACCAGGCGCTCCAGGGTTTGCTGGAACAAGGTGTGCTCGCCGGTCAGTGCCAGGAACTGCTTGGGGAATTGTTTACGCGAAAGCGGCCAAAGACGTGAGCCGCTACCACCGGAAAGGATTACTGGGATCATGGTGTTTCTCCTTGAATCGATATGGGTCAGAGCTACGAAGGTTTGTCGTTTCACTCTTGTTTTTGTCTCGGTCCTGAGTTGAGCCCCGGTCAGTGTGGGAGCTGGCTTGCCTGCGATGGCGCCTACAAGACCGCCATCGCAGGCAAGCCAGCTCCCACAAGGGGGCGTGTCAACTCAGGGAAATAATCAGCGGGTCGACACTGGGCGTTTCACCCACACTGGCGACAGGCTCGAACCTGAACCGGTGACGTACAACACCGCCGCTTCACCGCGTTCCAACGCAACCGGCTTCACATCGCCGACTTTCTTGTCACCGTCATACAGCGCCAGGCTTACCTTCACCGGGTTGATCTCACGCTCGCCACGGCCCTTGGCAGCCACCGACTTGACCACATCGGTCTTGCCGTCGGCGGTCTTCAAGGTCAGGGCCTTGTCGCTGAGGTTCTGCACGCGCACCAGGGATTTCTGCTTGTTCTTGAACGGTGGCTCTTCGATCAACTGCGGCTGGCCGCTGCCGCTGTTGACCAGGGTGTAGTAGTGGTCGGCGGCCAGCTTGACCGGCAGGGTCTGGCTGCCGACCTTGGCGCTGTAGTCACCGCCCGGCATGAAGCTGAAGTCGCTGCTGGCCAGTGGCGCAACGTCGCTGAGGTTGGTGCTGCCGACGGTGGCGCTGACTTCCTGGTTGCTGGCGTTGTAGATACGCACAAAGCTGGAGCCTTTTGGTGCAGTCGGGCCGTATAGGGCGGCGTCACCGGCAGCGAAGGCCGACAGGGATACGACGCTCAGGCCTGCTGCGATAGCCAGGGTTTTAGCGAGACGACGAGGAGTAGTAGTGAAAGTCATGTGAGTTACCTCTCTTTCAGTTTTGCGCCCGGTCGGGCGTCTCGGATTTAGGTGTGTTGATTGCCATGTTCTGTTGGCGCGAACCGGCTTGTTTAAGCTGCGCAACCCAGGCTGGGTCGGCATCACCGATTTCGTTGTTGATAGGCAGATAACGTTCAGGAAACTCCCAGATCAGCACCTGAGGCGGGCTGTTCTTGAAGTCGTCACTTTTGAGGTAGCTGAGCATCGGCAGGATCGGGCCGTGGCCATCTTCGGCGTAGCTGACCACGTCGCTGTGCAAGGCTTGTTTGAGCGCACCCACGAAGTTCCAGTTGGGGTTGGCGCTGTAGCTGGTGCCCACCAGGGCCACCGGGGTTTCGCTGTCGCTGAACAGCGCGTCATCACCTTTCTCTTCGGCCAGGTGGGTGACGCGTTTTTCCAGCGGCTCTTTAGGTGGCATCAGGTTTTCGAACAGCGGGTCCAGGGGCAGGAACAAACGCAAGTCACCTTTATGTGGCTCGGTTTTCTCAGCCTCGGTGACAAAACGCTGCGGCTCGCCGCTCAGTGGGGTCTTTTCGGCAATCGCCTTGGCCAATTGCTTGGCGGCGACTTCGGCACCGTCCGGTGTCCAGTGAGTATCGGTGCGCAGGAACACCTGCTTGCCGGCGAGCTTGGCCTGTTGCAGCGGGCCGAGCAGATCTGGAGCTGGAATGTTGTCCGCCGCCACTCGGGCATGGAAGTCCTGGTACAGGTTGGCGTGCACGCTGGCCGGTTTCACTTCACCCAAATGCTCCGGATACAGGCGTACCTTGGCCGGCACAATCGCCATCACCAGTTGTATACCCTGAGCCTTGAGCTTCTGGCGCACGCCTTCGACCAGCGCGTAGTTGCCTTGCAGGTTCTGGTCTTCGTTGACGGCGGGGTTGAATTCCTCGTCGCTGTACAGCCAGTGATCGCGGCCCAGCACCACGCCAGGGCGGCCTTCATTGAACAGCTTGTAGTCCAGCGCCGCCCACAGGTTGGTGCCCAGGCGCTTGATCGGGAACTCGTCGTCGTAGTGGGTCTCGACGGCTTTGGTCCAGCGACCGTTGAGCACGGTGGCATCGGCGTTGGTGCTGAAGCCAAAGAAGCTGCGCAGCGACCAGGCGCCAAGTGCCAGCAACAGCACCAGGAACAGGCTTATGTAGAGGACGCGTAATGAACGGGTCATGGTCGGCTCCCTCAGAATTGGAAGTAAAGGAACGGCGAGAAACTCTGCGCCGACAGTTTCAGGATCGACGCCACGAACAGCAGCAGCACCGCCGCGCGCATGGCGTAGCGTGGCCAGTCAGCGGTCCAGTAGGCCGGTTGCACGGCAGCGTCACGGCCCACGCTGAAACCGGGCTCGTGGATGCTGCCAGGGTTGTCGCCCGGTACGGCCTTGATCAGGCTCGGGTCGGCTGGCTTGGCCTTGTCGGCAGGGCGGTTGGTGTAGAAGTCGCGCAGGCCGAAGAACGCCAGCGTTGCATAGGCCACCACCAGGGTTGCCACTTGCAGGCCGGTAAGGTTGGCGCGGTTGAGTTCCGACAGTGACCACTCGCCAAAGCTGAACATCGCACCGTACATACGCCCGGCAACGTGCAGGTTTTCGGCGCGGAAGATCACCCAGCCCATTACCACCAGCAGGAAGGTAAAGGCCCAGCGCAGCACATTGAAACTGCGCGGTGCGGTGTTCAGCCCGATGGCTTTTTCAATCGCCAGCCACATGCCGTGCCAGGCGCCCCACACGATGTAGGTGATGTTCGCGCCGTGCCACAGGCCACCGAGCAGCATGGTCAGGAACAGGTTGCGGTAAGTGGTCAGGGTGCCTTTGCGGTTGCCGCCCAGGGTGATGTACAAGTAGTCACGCAGCCAGGTGGACAGGCTGATGTGCCAGCGCCGCCAGAACTCGGTGATCGACTGGCTGATGTAGGGCTGCTTGAAGTTTTCCATGAAGCGAAAACCCATCATCAAGCCCAAGCCAATGGCCATGTCGCTGTAGCCGGAGAAGTCGAAGTACAGCTGCGCGGTATAGGCCAGCGCGCCGAGCCAGGCATCGCCTGTAGTGGGGTTTTGCAGGGCGAAGCAATGGTCGGCCACCACCGCCAGGGTGTCAGCAATAAAGACCTTCTTGATGAAACCCTGCATGAACCGCGTGCAGCCCTCGGAGAATTTATCCAGGGTGTGGGTGCGGTTGTTGAACTGATCGGCCAGGTCGCGAAAGCGCAGCACGGGACCGGCGATCAGGTGCGGGAAAATCGCCACGAACGCCGCAAAGTCGATGAGGTTGCGGGTCGCCGGGGTGTCGCCACGGTACACGTCGATGATGTAGCTGATGGACTCGAAGATGTAGAACGAGATCCCGATCGGCAACAGCACGTGAGTGAGGATGAACGGCTCCAGGCCTGCCGACTTCATCATTACATTGATGCTGTCGACGCCGAAGTTGGCGTACTTGAAGTAGCCGAGGATGCACAGGTCGACCGCCACCCCGAGCAACAGCCAGCGCTGCGCTGGCTTGGTGCGTACACCGGCGGCACCGACCTTGAGGCCGATCCAGTAATTCCACAGGGTCACTGCGGCGAACAGCGCCAGGAAGTCCACTCGCCACCAGGCGTAGAACACGTAGCTGGCAATCAGCAGCAGCAGATTGCGATAGCGTTGCCCGCTCAAATAGTACAAGCCGAGGAAGATCGGCAAGAACAGAAACAGGAACACATTGGACGAGAAAACCATCCCGATCTCTCCATGTTTAACCAACAGTCAAGGGCCAGAGCCCCCCCAAACCCCCCACGATGTCGGGGGAGGTTGTGATCGTTCCCACGCTCTGCGTGGGAATGCCTCTTGTGGCGCTCTGCGCCACGCTTTGGGACGCACAGCGTCCCGTGCTGCATTCCCACGCAGAGCGTGGGAACGATCAGCGACTAGCTGCCTTTGTTGCCTTTTTCATGCGCCGGGTCGTAGACCTTGGTCAGGTCACCGCCCAGGCGGAAGGTCTTGAACGGTTGCATGCCATGCTTGCGTTCGATCACATCCGGTGCGCAGGTGTAGAGGGTGCAGAAGGGCTCAAGCCAGGCAAATTTCATGTCTTCCTTGAGGTCCTTCATGTCCTGCTCTTTGCCGTTCTTCTGCTCGAAGATGTCCGGGTCTTTCACCCCGGCCAGCACCTTGTCGCCCAGGCGCTTGAGCGCGCTGTTGTTTTCCTGGCGCAGGTCCACGCCGTTGACCAGCGCAAAACTGGCGATCATCGACAGCGGCGGCAGCGCGTAGTTGTGGTACGACAGGGCGCGTTGCTGGCGCTTCAATTCGTTCGGCAGGAAACCCTGGTCATCGACCTGGTTCACGCCGACCTTGTATTCCTTCACCGCCCAGTCAAACAGGTCGCGGCGGTTGGTAGCGATGGACGTTGCCATCACCGACCAGGCGGCCCAGTACGAGTGGTTGTTAGTTTTTTCCAGGGGCAGGTTGTCCCAGTCGCTCACCACCTGGTCGGCCAGCTTGTTGAACCAGGCTTCGATCTGCTGGGCTTCCTGCGGGTGCTTGGCCAGTGGCTGCGACTCGGAGAACTTCAGGCGCACATAGGCCGAGGCCATGCTGCCCAGCGCCCATTTGCGCATGGACTTGCCGGTGTGATTGAAGTCCTTGGACATCAACGCATCGGCCTTGGCCCATGACACCAGCCAGTTCAGGGTGCATTCGAGCTGCTGTGGACGGCCGTCGCGCATGAACTGCATCACCCGTTTGCTGGTGTCTTTTTCCAGCTTGGTGATGTCGGCGGTGCTGTCGCGAAAGGCTTTTTCCGACTGCACATTCAGGGTCGAACGGGCCTTGTCGGAACCTTCGTACTTGCTGCGAAACTGCAACGGCCCGGTGTAGGGCGTTGGCATGCTGTCGCAATCATTCTTGAAATCGCCGGTCTTGAACGCTTCGATCGGTGCGAAATAGCCCTGGGGTGGACGCAGTGGCGCCGCTGCATTGACGGAACCTGCGAACATGGCCAGGCCCAGCAGGCCAGGGAGCAATAACTTTTGCATAAGTAACCTCACTTCCCGAGTTGGGCGGTCTGCTGACCACCGCTTGGGAATACGTTGCGTGTGCAAATTTTCGCTTCAACCTTCTGCGCCGCAGCGCCCGCTTCGGGGCCCTGCACTTCCACGGCCAGCAAGTTCTGCGAGGCCCAGTCTTCATCGGTGCGCAGTTCAAAGGCGAAACGCCCGTCTGTATCGGATGTTTCGGGTTTCTCGATCTTGATGTCCTCGTGGCGCCCGTTCATGTACCAGAGGGTGGCTTGCAAGGTTTTCACCGACGGATCGGCGAAGCGGATATCGACCTGATGGTTGGCGTTGCGCAGGTCTTTGTTCGCGCTGTTGACCATCAGTTCGTTTTTGCCCGGTTTGAGCGTGGTGCTGGCCGACATCTGCGCGGTCTTGCCTTCGCAACCGTTGTCCAGCAGCGCCATCATCTGGCGGTAGATGGTTTCCTGGTCGAGACGGTACAGCGGCGAGAATTCCCAGATCAGGATCTTCGGTGGGCTCTTCTGGAATTCATCGCTGCCCAGGTACTGCAGCATCGAGCCTTCCAGGCCACCGCCGGGGAAGGCGACGTTGAGGATGTCGGCCCCGATTTCCTCTTCCAGGAAACCGGCGAAGTTGTAGTTCTTGCCACTGTGGCTGGTGCCCACCAGCGTGATCTGCGGGTCGCCCGAATCGCCGAACAGGTCGCCGTCACCGGCTTCGCCCTTGGGCTCGGTGGTGAACTGGTCCATGTACTGGATCGCATAGCTGGTGCCACACAGTTGCCCGGCCATGTTGTGCAGGGTGCCGGTCTTGCCCATGCGGCCCGAGCGCTTGGTCTCGAACTCACGCTTGGGAATCTCGGCATATTCCGGCATCTGCTTGACCTTGGCCGCGACGATTTTCGCGGTGCGCTGGGCGCCGTACGGAGTCCAATGCTGGTCGCCACGGAAGTAGAAATCGTGGGCTGGCAATTCATCCGGCAGTTGTTCGTTGGTCAGCGGCGACAGGTCTGGTACCACGTAGCCCATCTTGGCGAAGCGGCCGAGCATGGTTTTGTAGTTGCCTAGGGCTTTGTCGAAGTCGAACGAGGCTTTCTCCGCCGGGTTGAGCTTGTTGCGGTTCACCAGGCCACGGGTCGGCTGGTAGACCACCACCAGTTCCACGCCCTTGCTCTTGAACGCATCGTGCAACTGCTGCATGCGCTTGTAGCCGGCCGGGGTGGTGTCGAACTCGGTGCGCAGGTCTTCCTGGGTACGGAACAGCCAGTCGCCCTGGGCTTGCACCAGGGTGGTGAAGTTCTGCTGGTAGCGCGTGGTGTAGTTTTTCGCGTCATGGGCGGCCGGGCACAGGCTGCAGCAGGGTTCAGCGGTGAAGGTAGGAGCTTTGACTTCATCGGCGCGTACGCCCTGGCTGGCCGCCAGCAGGCCGAGGGTCAGACCCGAGAGGCTCAGCAGTTTGATCATGTGTGGGTGCATAAGGGTCATCCTCAGTCCTGCAATTCGGTCTGGCGTTCGACGGGGTCGATCAGCACGGCTTTCTGCTGGCGCACCAGCAGGTCGAGAATTTCTTCCTGGCGGTCGCCCAGGATGCCGGAGAAGCTGATGCCGCTGGATTTGGTCGGCGCCAGCATCGACACGCGATACAGCTCGATACTCAACGGCGAGTCGATGGACAGCGGCCCGCTGCCGTTACCCGCCAGTTCACCGCCGACCACGATCAGCGAGACCTTGGCGTCGAACGGGTCGAGGGCGATGTCGCGGTCGGTGTCGGTCAAGTCCTTGATGTGGCCGTACACGCCGGTCAGCCCGTTGGCCATCGAGGTGTTTTCGTAGAGCTTGATGTTCACGCTGTTACGCACGCGGATCCCGTGGCGACGGTTGCTGATCACCTTGTTGCCCCACAGCAGGTTGTCGCCGCTCTCATAGAGGGTGATGCCGTCGGTGTGGTTGCGGTAGATCTCGTTGTCGGCGATCAGGTTGTTCACGCTGTTACGGTCGATCACCAGGCCCGAAAGCTTGTTGTCATAGCTGCGGTTGTTGAAGATGAAGCTGTCGTTCACTTCCCGGGAAATGATGATGCCGTGCTTCTTCTTGGTACCGTACACGGTGTTGTCCGCGATGATCAGGCCGTGAGAACGGTCATGGGGGTCAATGCCGTAGACGATGTTGTCTTTGTAGGTATTGCCCTTGATCACAAAGCCCGTGGTCTCGTAGCAGTAGAAGCCGTACCACATGTCCGAGAACTCGGAGTCGATGATCCAACCGGTCGGCTCGGGGCGCTTGAGCACCTTGGCCATGTTCGGCGTGTACTGGGAAATACTCACCCCGTAGGACTTACTGTTGGCGTAGCCGAAGCTGGCCATCTTGGTCTTGGAGATATAGGTCTCGGTGCCGCCCCAGGCCAGCAGGAACGGGCGGAACTCCTTGGCCGACTTGAACAGCGCCGGGCCGTTGGTTTTTTCATCCCAGCCGGTGACCTTGGTGTCACGCACGAACAGCTGGCCGTCGTTGATCAAAAACGCGCCGGCTTGTTGGGACAGGCGCAGTTCCTGGGTGTTCTTATCGATATCGAGGATGCCTTTACGGCCCACCACGATCGGCAACTTGGCCAGGAACACACCCGGCGACGTTTCGCTGAAGTACTGCTTGGGCACTTTGCCCAGCAGGTCCTTGAGGTTCATGTAGCCGTCATCGACGAAGATCGCCTGGGGAATGCCATGCTGGCGCACCACCCATTCGGCCATCTTGTTATCGCCGCCGATAAAGTCCTTGAGCGCGTCTTCCTGCATCATGCGGTGGATGCTGATTTTGCCCGCCTTGGTCTTGACGATTTTCTTTTCCATCGCCTGCGCGGTGTAGCCCGACAGGTCGGGCAGCGCCGGTTTGGCCATTTCCAGCGGCGCGGTGGGCGGGCTGGAGATGGTGTAAGTTTTGGCCTGTTGCAGTTCCTTGGCGATGATCGGCGCCTTGGCCGCCGTATCGGCAAACGCTGTGGCGCTGGCCATCAGCATTGCCGCGACGAGTAGGCTTTGAGCATTCATGGCGCAGGCTCCCATCAGAATTTCCAGACCACGTCGACAAACGCGCGGTGCATGTAGGAATCGACCTGGCTGCCATAGGCATCGCCGGGCTTGAACACGCCGGCACGCAAACGCACCAGGGCTGAAGGCTCGTCGATCGACTGGCTCAGCGCCGCTGGCAGCAAGCCTTTCTTGAAGTACTTGGTGACCACCAGGTCCATTTCTTGGCCGAGGTCTTTCTTGCCGTCTTCCAACGGCAGGGAGGTGCTGGAGAGGATCGCGCCGGTGACGTCATCGGTGTTGTTCTGCACCGCGTCGATGCCGTTGCTGCCCACCGGCTTGTTGCCGTCCACGCGCCAGAACTTGTGGTACACCAGGCTGGCGTCATAGTCCTCGCGCAGCTGCCAGGAACCGAACAGGCTCATGGACTGCATGTTGTTCATTTCGCCGCGAAACGCTTCACCAAAGCGATGCACACGGGACTGGGTGCCGGTCCAATTCGAACGGTTGCTTTGCAGGCCGTTCTGTTCGTACTCGGCACTGGCGCGCGAGTACGCGGCACCCACTTGCCACTGCGGATCCAGGCGCAGGCGCACGCCGATATCGGTGGCCCAGCCGCTGACGTCATCGCTGCGTTTGGCGGAGGTGGGGCGGCTGCCGTCGGCGTTCAAGGCGTTGACCTTGTCGCGGTCGCCTTTCATGCCGGTGATGCTCGCCCAGTAGTTGACGGTGTTGGTGTTGCGCCAGTTGTAGGCGTCGCTATTGGCTTCGATGCCCAGCCAGGTGAGATCGCCGTTTTCGCGCTTGTCCAGCGGGTCGCTGGCCACACCCGGTTCGGCGTAGTCGAGCTTGCCGTCGTCGTGGGTGTGGTGGCCGCGCAGGCCGATCCACTGGCCCGGTGTCCACTGGTAGGCGGCGTCGGCGTAGAAGTGCTGGCGGTCCTTGTCGACCGGCGACAATTCCTTAAGGTCGGTGCGGTATTCGCTGAAGCGTTCGGCGGCGCCGACATTGGCCTTGAGCAAGGTGGTGTCGAAGGTCCAGTTCAACGCTTCGATGTTGGTGTCGCGCCACTGGCCGTCGTCATTGCGCAGGCGCTGGCGGCCGAACTTGAGGATCTCGCCGGGGTAGGGCGTGAAGCCGCTGTAGCCGACCCAGAACTCACGCAGGGCCAGGTAGTTTTTCTTGGCCTTGCGGTCGTCGTTGCTCGACTGCTGCTCGGTGGTGTCATCGGCCGACTGTTGCAGGGTGTCGGTCTCGATGATGTCGCTGGACACCACTGCCTGGCCCATGGCGTAGGCGCTCCACGCGCCGCTTTCGCCGTAGATCCAGGGGCGCAGGTCGAGGCCGATGCCGTTGACGTCGCCGCCTTTCTGGGTGCCCAGGTCGCGGTCATCTTCAGACTGCGCGGTGGCTTTGACTTCCAGGCCGAAGTTCTTCGCTTCGGTGAGCGCGGCCAGGGTCGGGCACGACCACAGCAGGGCGAAGGACAGGCCGATACCGGCCTTGACGAATGGGTTGAGCTTCATAGGGATTCCTCGCCGTCTTCTTCTTGCAGGGCGTGCAGTTGCAGCGTGCTTTGGGCCAGGGTGCCGCGGGCGGCCAGTTCCTGTTGCACCAGGCGTTGGCCTTCGGCGCGTTGCGCAGGCGTCAGCGGCGCTTCGAGCTGGGTGGCCAGGTCATTGGCTTCTGGCGTGTCCTGGGCCTTGGCCAACTGGCTGAAGACATAGGCGTTCAATGGGTCGGGCTTGGTGCCCTTGCCTTGGGAAAACAGTTGGGCAATGGCGAAGTCGGCGCTGTTCTGGCCGTTGCGCGCTGCGGTCAGCAGGTGGTCCAAGGCTTTTTGCGGGTATACCTTGCCCAGGTAGCCACGGCGGTAGATCTGGCCGAGGTAGTAATCTGCGGCCACTTCACGGCCCACGGCTTTTTCGAAATGCGCCTCGGCGGCCTTGGCATCGGCGGGCACCCACTTACCTTCGTAGTAGAGCTTGCCCAGCAGCAATTCGGCGCGTGGCTGGTCGGCGGCGCGGCCGTTGTCCAAGTACTTCATCATCTGCTCGACATCGCCTAGTTCGGGGAAGTCGTAGAGCAGTTGCGCCAGGCTGACCCAGGACGCCGGGTAGCCAGGGGCGATTTTTTCCAGCAACGCCTGGGCGGTTTTTTCGTCCGGGGTGCCGAGGGTGGCATCGCCGAGTACGCGGGCCACGCTGTCGACGCGCTGCGCAGTCACGGTGCCACGGCTTACGCCTGCTTCCATCTGCTTGAGCAATTCGGCCTGTTGTTCCGGCTGCTGTTTTTTCTGATAGACCGTGGCCAGTTCGACGTAGCAGATATCGGTGGTGTTCAGCGCGGCTTTGCAGATGCGCTCCACATCATCCAGATGCTGGTCGTAGGTACCCTGGGTGCGATACAGCAGCACCTGGGCCAGGCCGGCCTCCGGGTAACCCGCCGCCTGCCATTGGCTGATCTGCTGTTGGGCATTCACATTGGGGAAGCTGTGGGGGTATTGCAGGTACAGCATCGCCAGCGGGATCAAGGTGTTGCCTTCGCCATTGGCAAAGGCTTTTTTCAGCAGGCTTTCGGCTTCATGGTGCTCGGCCTCAGTGGCGCCCGGCTTGGCCGCCAACAGGCGACCCAGGCGTGCCTGGGCGCGGGGCGAGGTGTCTGCCGCCGCACGGTAGGTGGCTTCGGCCTGCTTGATTTGCGCTGGGTCGCGGGTGCCGACCTGGATATCGGCCAGGCCCACCTGGGCCTCGCTGTAGCCCAGTTCCGCCAGTTGCTGGTAATTCTGCTGGGCGGTGACGGTGTCGCCGCGTTTCAGCGCTTCATTGGCCAGGCGTTGGTCGGGCAGGCCGGCGCAACCGGCCAGGCTCACGGCCAGTGCCAGCGCGCAGTACGCAGAGGCCAGGTGAAATTTGCTCTGTGTGGGAGCTGGCTTGCCTGCGATGGCATCGCTGCGGTGCAACTGATGCACCGAGTCGCCTGCATCGCGGGCAAGCCCGGCTCCCACATGGGTCAACGGTGTATTTGGAAGAGTCACAGGCATGTCCTCGCTTACAGACCGTGAGCCATGGCTTTGTCGATCAGCCAGTTCAGCGATGGGCCACGGTCGCTGGTGACTTCCACCGGGCGGCCGGCGTAGGTGCTGTCCAGCGGTGCGTCGGGCTTGATCTGCACACGGATGTCAGAGGACAGGTCGGCGCTGCTCAGGCTGGTGCTGCTGACGATGGTGCCGGTGCGTACTTGTTCTTCGTCGGCGACCTGGAAGTTCACCTGCGTACCTGGGCGCACATCACCGAACTGGCGATAGCTGAAGCGCGCTTCCACATTGGCCTGGCTGCCGCGTGGCACCAGTTGGAAGATCACATCACCCTTGCTGGCGTACTGACCGTCGGCGACCAATTGCTGGGCGACCACGCAATCGCAGGGCGAGGTCAGGGTGCCGGTCATTTGCTTGCCGAACAGCTCTTCAACCTTGGCCGGTTGCAGTTGGTCTTCGTCCAGGTGGCCCTTGAGTACGTCGAGCATACTGGTGCTGAACGTCGCCAGTGGCGCGCCCTTGGCCGCAACCGAATCACCTTTGAGCAGGCTCTGCACGGTGCCGTCACGGGGCATGGTCACGTTCATGCCCGGTACGCTGACGAGGCCTGCCTGGGCGTGGCTGACGAAGTACATGCCGTAGAGCGACTTGACCACAAAGCCGAAGGCCGCCAGGCCGACCAAAAAGATCGCCAGGCTGAATGTCACGGCGCGCAGGCGACCGAACGCAGTCATGCCGCTGCCGCCGTCCTTGACCTTGCGCGCTTTGGTGAAGTTGTCGCGTTGCAGGGTCGCCAACACATCGCCCATGGTCACGATGTCGCCGGACAGGTGCGAAGTGATCAGGTGACGCAGGGTAGAAATATCCTGGGCATCGAGGTTCTGGAACTGGCAGCCGGTGCGGCCGGTCTGGCGGTCGTAGGAGCGAATCTGCAGCTCCACATCCATGGCCAGGCCGAGGTTATCGATCACGAACTGCAGGCGGCCCTTGTGCACTTGGCCGACGGTGAGCGGCTGGGTGGCGGTAAAGGCCAGGCCACCGGCGGACAGGTCGATCACGCGTGCTTCAGTTGGCGTGCGGTCGCTGTTGAAGAAGCGCAGCTTGGCCGGGATTTTCACCCGGGCGTGCTGGCGCTGGGCTTCGGATTCGTGGACAACGTTGGCGTTTACTTGGCTGTTCATAGTATTCGATTTCCTAGTTAATTCAGGCTTGGCAGGGTCAGACCATCATCAGCAACACGGCAACGAAGATGCTGCCGGCGGAGAAGGTCATGGTCCGAGACGACCAGGTGTTGAACCAACGTTGAAAGCTGGCCAAATCGCGGGTCAGTTTGGTGTCCTGGCGGGTCCAGGACTGTTGATCAAGGCGGAAGAACACGTAGATCTTCACCAACGCGCCCATGATCTGGTTGTAATAGAGAATCAGCGGGTAGGCCGGGCCGATCTTGTGGCCGGAGCACGACAGCAGCAGGGTGAGGATCAGGCGGGTGATGCCGATCCACAGCAGGTAGGCGAGGATGAAGGCGCCGCCGTACTTGAAAGTGGCAATCATCGCTACGGTCAGGCCGAGCAGGGAGGTCCACATCGACACGCGCTGGTCGAACAGCACCACGCTGGTGAACAGGCCCAGGCGACGCACGCCCAGGCCGAGGGCACGGGAGTTCTGGCGCAAGTTGTTGCCGTACCAGCGGAACATCAGTTTGCGGCTGGCCTTGATAAAGCTCTTTTCCGGCGGGTGTTCCACGGTGTTGATGGCGGCGTCCGGCACGTAGAAGGTGTCGTAGCCCAGGCGCATCAGGCTGAACCAGCTGGACTTGTCATCGCCGGTGAGGAACTTGAAGCGGCCCAGGCGCCAGTGTTGCAGCGAGTCGCTTTCCACATCGGCGATAAAGCCCGGGTCAGTCACTACGCTGGCGCGGAATACCGACATGCGCCCGGTCATGGTCAGCACGCGCTTGGACAGTGCCATGGAGCACATGTTGATGTGGCGTTGGGCAAAGCGCAGCTTGTGCCACTCGCTCATGATGTAGCCGCCGCGCACTTCGCAGAATTCGTTGGTGGTCAGGCCGCCGACATTGCCAAACAGCTGGAACCAGGGGACAGTCTTGCGCACGACGCCTTCGGCCAGCACGGTGTCGCCATCGATCACGGCCACCACGGCGCGATCGTCCGGCAGGTGGCGGGAGATGGCGCGGAAACCAAACGCCAGGCCGTCGCGTTTGCCGGTACCGGCGATGCGCACGAAGTCGAGCTTGACGTGAGCCGGCGGGTTGAGCTTTTCCCAGAGGCTCTTGACCAGCAGCTCATCGGACATTTCCACCAGCGAGCACACCACGGTGGTGGGAAAGCCGCAGTCGATGGCTTCACGAATCACCGAGCTGTAGACCTGGGCGGTGGTCAGCGCGTCGATACGGAAACTGGTGACCATCAGGAACACATGGGACGGGTCGGCGGCCTTGCCCAGCTTGCGCACTTTGCGGCGCAGGTGCGGGTACACCACGTAGAGAAACAGCATGCCGCGAAAGAAATGCGTCGCACCCATCGAGTAGCGCCAGATACCCACAGCGCCAATCAGGAAAATAAAATTCTTCGATTGCGAATCGAAGGTACTCGCCGGCAACAGCAGGGCGAGACCCATCAGCAGGCTGAGAAAGAACAGCCAGCCGGCCGATTGCAGAAATACATGTTTTAACTTGGACATAAGCGTCATCCGCAAGGTGAGGAGGCTTCAGGCTGCAAGCGCTGGGGATAAAGCCACTGGCAGCCTGAAACTTGCCGTTGCTGTTACCAGCAAATACCTTCGGTACGGCCGCTCACGCTGGTGGCCTTGGACATGAAGCCCACCAGGTCGACCACTTGCTTGCCTTCCGGAGCGTTATGCGCCAGGGCACGGAACTTCTCGTCACGGTTACCGAGGATGATCACGTCGGAGTTGTTGATCACATCATCGAAATCCGAGTTGAGCAGGGACGACACGTGCGGGATTTTGCCTTCGATGTAGTCCTTGTTCGCGCCGTGCACGCGGGCGTATTCGACGTTGCTGTCGTAGATGCTCAGGTCGTAGCCCTTGCCGATCAGCATTTCTGCCAGCTCTACCAGCGGGCTTTCACGCAGGTCATCGGTGCCGGCCTTGAAGCTCAGACCCAGCAGCGCAACTTTGCGTTTGTCGTGGCTGGAGACGATGTCGAAGGCGTTCTGTACCTGGGACTCGTTGCTGCGCATCAGCGAGTTGAGCAGCGGTGCTTCCACGTCCAGGGAGCCGGCGCGGTAGGTGAGGGCACGCACGTCTTTGGGCAGGCACGAACCGCCGAAAGCGAAACCTGGGCGCATGTAGTACTGGGACAGGTTGAGGGTCTTGTCCTGGCAGACCACTTCCATCACTTCACGACCGTCAACGCCGACGGCCTTGGCGATGTTGCCGATCTCGTTGGCGAAGGTGACTTTGGTGGCGTGCCATACGTTGCAGGTGTACTTGATCATTTCGGCAACGGCGATGTCCTTGCGGATGATCGGCGCGTCGAGTTCTTCGTACAGCGATTGCAGCACATCGCCGGAGGCTTTATCGAACTCGCCGATAACGGTCATCGGTGGCAGGTCGTAGTCGGCGATGGCAGTGGATTCACGCAGGAATTCGGGGTTGACCGCAACGCCGAAGTCGACGCCGGCTTTCTTGCCGGAGCAGTCTTCCAGGATCGGGATTACCACGTTGGCGACAGTGCCCGGCAGTACGGTGCTGCGCACCACGATGGTGTGGCGGGTGGTCTTGTCACGCAGCACAAAACCGATCTCGCGGCATACCGACTCGATGTAGTTCAGTTCCAGGTCACCGTTCTTCTTGCTTGGCGTGCCGACGCAAATCATCGACAGGTCGGTATCGCGAATCGCCTCGGCGAAGTTGGTAGTGCCACGCAGTCGGCCCGTCTGGATACCCTGGCTCAACAGCTCGCCCAGACCCGGTTCAACAATCGGCGACTTACCGGCATTGATCAGGTCGATCTTTTCCTTGGAAATGTCTACGCCGACCACTTCGTGGCCACGGGCAGACAGGCAACCGGCACACACTGCGCCAACGTAACCCAAACCAAATATGCTGATGCGCATCGCAATTACCTCTTTGTTTAATTCATGCCATTAAATGGCCGGAGTTCATGTTTGCAAGCGTCACTGATGCCGCGAAAGTTAGGCGAATAGACGCCGACTTACCGCGTGCAGGCATGTTGAATAACGAGTGACTAACTATTGCACTCAAGTTGTGCGCAACGAGGCCTTATTATTGGGGCTTGCCCTGAAATGCAGCCGTGCTTCCTTGGAGGAAGGCTCCGGCGCCGGTGCGGCAAGGTTTTGATGCAGGCAAAATGCCTTTTTTATCAATGCCTTGTGTGTTTGCACGGGCTCATTTAGGTCAGCGCTGCCTTGGCCTGCAGGGGATAGCAATGCGTACTTATCGCCACCCTTAACTCGATCAGTTGATGTTATGACCATAGAACCAAAGTGTTTTATGACAACTTGGCTACTTCCGTTGGTCGCTATGTAAGTCATCTCTTACGTAAGCAGAGAATTTCGTTACCGGTGGTATGAGCGGTGCTTCAGGACGAAGTTCCGGGCCACTCATCCCCTTTCCCGAAATTTTTTGAAATATTAGAAAAGATGGCACTGGTACTATATTGATAGCACTTGCTATTTAGGCCAGTAGTTATGGGGAGTTGGTGCGAGGGGATAGTTTTGTGCCACTACCGTTTAAAAAAAGTGGTGCCACTACGAAAAAAACCGACGGGTGTCGAGTGAAGAAATCGTTAGGGTTGTGTCTGGATGTTTTTATGGCGCCAAATAAATGACGATTGATGGGGTGGAATGCAGGCAAAAAATGTGGGAGCTGGCTTGCCTGCGATAGCGGTGTATCAGCGACATGTGAGTCGGCTGACCCTCCGCTATCGCAGGCAAGCCAGCTCCCACAGTTGATGTTGGTGGCTGTACAGGCCTTATTCCGGTGCGTGATCGCGCAAAAACACCAGGTTATCCGGCTTGGATTGCTCCGCATTGAAGCGATAACCCTGCACATCGAACTGCTTGAGCTTGGCCGGGTCGTTGATGCGTTCTTCAATCACAAAACGGCTCATCATGCCTCGGGCCTTTTTGGCGTAGAAGCTGATGATCTTGTACTGACCGTTCTTCAGGTCCTTGAACTCGGTATTGATGATCCGCGCGTTCAAGGCCGTGCGCTTGACTGCCGAGAAGTACTCATTGGAGGCCAGGTTAAGCAGCACATCGTCGCCTTGTTCGGCCAGGGCCTCATTCAACCATTCGCTGATGCGTGTGCCCCAGAACGCGTAAAGGTCCTTGCCGCGGGCGTTGGCCAGCTTGGTGCCCATCTCCAGGCGATACGGCATCATCAGGTCCAGCGGACGCAGCAGGCCGTACAGGCCCGAGAGCATACGCAGATGGTCCTGGGCATAGCTGAAATCGGCATCGCTGAAAGTCTCGGCATTCAGGCCGGTATACACATCGCCCTTGAACGCCAGCAGCGCCTGCTTGGCGTTGGCCGGAGTGAAGGCCGGCGTCCAGCTGCCGAAGCGCGCGGCGTTGAGGCCACCGATCTTGTCGGAGACGTGCATCAGCTCACTGATTTGCGCCGGGCTCAGTTCGCGCAGTTGCTCGATCAGTTCCTGGGAGTGGTCCAGGTACTGCGGCTGGGTGAAGCGCGCAGTGACCGGCTTGGACTCGAAGTCGAGGGTTTTGGCGGGGGAAATCACCATCAGCATGAAGTTGGCTCCTGGAATCGTGGGCGAGATTCTAGGGGTTGGGGCGTTTTGACTCCACCTATGATGGCGATAGATGCGATCCGCTATGATGGGCGGTAACTCTGTAGAGGGAGACCCCGTGTGCGATTAGCGCTTTTATTGTCCGCTTGCCTGCTGTGCCTGAATGCCCAGGCCGCGCCGGTGGATGTCGCCAGCCTGGACCGTGGTACCTGGCCGGAAAAACTCGCCAGCCCGGCGCTGTTCGATGTGGCTTCGCGGGCGGAGATCCTGATGTTCGCCCACGGCCTGCTTGCCAGCGAAGCCCTGGACGACGCGGCGCTCAAGCAACGGCTGGGGCTGAAGATCATCAACCTGGCCGCCATCGATGACCTGCGTCGCCAGCTCTGGCAACGGCTGTTGGAGAACTACACATTCGCCCAGCAGAGCTGCGAAGCAGATGCCTCGTTCTGCTACCTGGTGGAAAACATGGACGATCTGCGCGAGCAGGCCGGCAAGTTCGAGGTCAGTGACAACTCTTTCTATATAGGCTGGGCTGCCCCCAGTCGGCACTTTCATGAGCGCTATCTGGATGAGCTGCTGCGCAAGGCTGCGCTGTTTCCGCAGATCAGCAGTGAAGTGGCGCGCTTTGGCGATCATGAGCGCAATGGCGACGAGCTCAACGATCGCATGTTCCTGCTGACCTTCGACGGTGGCCCGGCGTTGATGGGCGGTAATACCGATTGGCTGACCGACTACCTGCGCAAGCAAAAGATGAACGCCGCGTTCTTCGCCCTTGGCAGCAGTTTGCAAAGCCGTGTGGAGCGCAGTTCTGTCTCGGATGTGCAGGCGCTGTATCAGGGGCAGTGCGTGGGTATCCAGGGGTGGCAATACCGTTCCCATAGCCATTGGGTTGACTGGCAAAGCTCCATCACCCGCAGCGCAGCGCTGGTGCAGAATCTGCTGCCGGAAAACTATGTGCCGCTGTTCCGTCCGCCCTATGGGCAGCGCCGTGCGGACAGCCAGGGCTTCTTCCAGCAACAGGGTTTGCAGGTGGCGTTATGGGACATCGATTCCCAGGACGAGCCGGGCAAGCTCAAGGCCGATGAGTCGGCGCAACGGGTGCTGACGCTGATGCTGCTATGGCGCAAAGGCGTGATCGTGTTTCATGACACCCAGGACAAGGCGCGGGTGGCATTGCCGATGGTATTGCAGGCAACGACGCAGAGTGGCTTGGGTTGGCAGGAGTGTCGCGAGGCATTTCGATGAAGTGCCCGGCTTTGCTGGCGATGGGGTGTTTTCGGGGTGATTTGCTACGACATTTCGATGCAGGCGGACTTCCGACTTTAACGGGGTACATGGCACTCGGCTAGTGCTATTCGTCATCCTGAAAAATAAACTTCAAAAAAGCGTCAAAGTACTTTTTCCTGTCATGGGTTTTGCGGTATTACGAAGTCAGACCGCCGAAACCTGCAGCACAGGTGGCGTCTTCCAAGACTCCTCCTGTGGGCACTGCACTTGACCTTGTTCAAGGTGCAATCGGTGGTCGAATCGAGGCGCAGCACCGCCCAGGTATTGCGTCGAATGGCTCCCACAAAGGTGACCGAGTATGGATGATCATGGACGTAACCCTTCTTCCGACCAGCCAATCCTTTATGTGCTTGATACCAACGTATTGATCCACGATCCAAACGCACTGCTGAACTTCGAAGAACACCACGTCGCCATCCCGATGATCGTGCTTGAGGAGCTCGACAAACTCAAAAGCGGCCACCACAGCGTTGCCGCCGAGTGCCGCCAGGCCATCCGCCTGATCGACAAGACCCTGGGTGAAGCCTCGCCCGAGGACGTTGAAGTCGGCGTACCGATCCAGCGTGGCAAGGGCGGCCCGAAGGGCTTGCTGTCGATCCTGATGAGCAAGCGCAGCGAGCCCAACAGCCTGCTGCCGGAAAACCTGAACGACAACAAAATCATCAACCAATTGATCGACCTGCACGCCCGCGACAAGGACCTGCGCGTGGTGCTGGTGACCAAAGACATCAATATGCGCCTCAAGGCACGAGCGTGTGGGATCGCTGCCGAGGACTACAGTACCGACCAACTGGTCGACGATGTGTCGATGCTCTCGCGTGGTTATCACATGATGACCGGTTCGTTCTGGGACCGTGTGAGCAAGGTCGAAACCCGTCAGGACCACGGCCGCACCTGGCATCAGGTACAGCTGATCGACAACCTGCCGGCCGTGCATATCAATGAGTTTATCGTCGATGAACAGGGCTTCGTGGGCTGGATCAAAGAGATCCAGGTCGACAAGTTGCTGATCCTCGACCTGCATCAGGAACCCCTGTTGCACCAGGAAGCCTGGGGCCTGAAACCGCGTGATATCTACCAGAGCCTGGCGCTGTATGCGCTGCTCGATCCGGACATTCACCTGGTCAACCTGACCGGCGCCGCAGGTTCGGGCAAAACCATCCTGGCCCTGGCCGCCGCCATCGAACAGACCATGGTCACCAAACGCTATCGCCGCATCATCGCCACCCGCAGCGTGCAGGGCCTGGACCAGGAAATCGGCTTTCTGCCCGGTACCGAGGCGGAAAAAATGGAGCCGTGGCTGGGGGCGATTACCGACAACCTCGAAGCCTTGCACATGGATGACGAAAACACCCATGGCAGCGTCGACTACATCCTCAGCAAAGTGCCGTTGCAGTTCAAATCCCTCAACTACATCCGAGGTCGCAGCTTCCAGCAGAGCCTGATTCTGATCGATGAATGCCAGAACCTCACACCGCACCAGATGAAAACCATCATCACCCGTGCCGGCGCCGGTTCCAAAGTGGTGTGCCTGGGCAACCTGGCGCAGATCGACACCCCTTACCTGTCCGCGACCAGCTCCGGGCTGACTTACCTGACGGAACGCTTCAAGGACTTCCCGAACGGCGTGCACATTGCGCTGCAAGGGGTACCGCGTTCGATCCTGGCTGAATACGCCGAGTCCCATCTGTAACTACGCTGAACCCGCTGCGAAAAGCCCTGGATTTTTCACGAAATCCGGGGTTTTTGTTATGTGCGACATTTGCCTGCGTTAACGCGTCCTGGGTGCTTGTGGTTTCTGTAATTATTTTGTTACATTTTTTCTGCGGTAAAAACAATAAGAACACTGCTTGACCCCGTCGGAACGCCACCTCCTTGATTCGACGAACGCTTGGAAAACCTGTCCAGGGTTTTCACCGTGACCCTGCCTATTACAAAAGCCCGAAACACCGCTCATTGATGACGCACATATCCAAAGGGAAAGGAAAATGGACGTAGCAGGTAATGGCTTCACTGTGTCGCAACGCAATCGTACCCCCCGTTTCAAGACCATCCCCCTCACACCCATAGCACTCGGCCTGGCGTTATGGCTGGGCCACGGTTCCATGGCCAGGGCAGACGATAACCCTTACACCCCGCAGGTATTGGAGTCGGCGTTCAGGACAGCCGTCGCCTCATTCGGCCCTGAGACTGCCGTGTACAAAAACCTCAGGTTTGCCTACGCGGATATCGTCGATCTCGCGGCCAAGGATTTCGCCGCCCAGTCCGGCAAGTTCGATTCGGCCCTCAAGCAAAACTACGAGCTACAACCCGAAAACTTGACCATCGGCGCCATGCTCGGCGACACCCGGCGGCCACTGGACTATGCCTCGCGCCTGGATTACTACCGCAGCCGGCTGTTCAGCAACAGCGGCCGTTACACCACCAATATCCTCGACTTCTCCAAAGCCATTATCGCCAACCTGCCGGCCGCCAAGCCTTACACTTACGTCGAGCCGGGCGTTAGCAGCAACCTCAGCGGGCAGTTGAACGCAGGCCAGTCCTGGGCTGGGGCAACCCGTGACTGGAGCGCCAACGCGCAAACCTGGAAGACCCCGGAAGCCCAGGTCAACTCCGGCCTGGACCGCACCAACGCGTATTACGCCTATGCCCTGGGCATCACTGGCAAGGGGGTCAATGTTGGCGTGCTGGACTCGGGCATCCTCACCGAACACTCCGAGTTCCAGGGCAAGAACGCTCAGGGCCAGGACCGGGTGCAGGCGGTGACCTCCACGGGCGAGTACTACGCCACCCACCCGCGCTACCGCCTTGAAGTGCCCAGCGGCGAGTTCAAGCAGGGCGAACATTTCAGCATCCCAGGGGAATACGACCCCGCGTTCAACGACGGGCATGGCACAGAAATGTCCGGGGTGCTGGCCGCCAACCGCGACGGCACCGGTATGCACGGCATTGCCTTCGACGCCAATCTGTTTGTCGCTAACACCGGCGGCAGCGACAACGACCGCTACCAAGGCTCCAACGACCTCGACTACAACGCATTCATGGCCAGCTACAACGCCCTGGCGGCGAAGAACGTGGCGATCGTCAACCAGAGCTGGGGGCAGAGCTCGCGTAATGACGTGGAGAACCACTTCGGCAACGTCGGCGACAGCGCCGCGCAGAACCTGCGCGACATGACCGCCGCCTATCGCCCGTTCTGGGACAAAGCCCACGCCGGGCAGAAAACCTGGATGGACGCCATGGCCGATGCGGCCCGGCAAAACACGTTCATCCAGATCATCTCTGCGGGCAACGACAGCCACGGTGCCAACCCGGACACCAATGCGAACCTGCCGTTTTTCAAGCCGGATATCGAAGCTAAGTTCCTCTCCATCACCGGCTACGACGAGACCAGCGCCCAGGTCTACAACCGTTGCGGTACCTCCAAGTGGTGGTGCGTGATGGGCGTGTCGGGCATCCCGTCCGCCGGCCCCGAGGGCGAAATTATCCCGAATGCCAACGGCACCTCGGCCGCCGCGCCGAGCGTCTCCGGAGCCCTGGCGTTGGTGATGCAGCGCTTCCCCTATATGACGCCCAGCCAGGCGCGGGACGTGTTGCTGACCACCTCCAGCCTGCAGGCGCCGGATGGCCCGGACACGCCGGTTGGCGAGCTGACCGGAGGCCGCACCTATGACAACCTGCAACCGGTGCATGATGCCGCGCCGGGTGTCCCACAAGTACCAGGTGTGGTCAGTGGCTGGGGCTTGCCCAACCTGCAAAAAGCTATGCAAGGGCCGGGGCAGTTCCTCGGTGCGGTAGCAGTGGCGTTGCCCAGCGGTACCCGCGATATCTGGGCCAACCCGATTTCCGATGAGGCCATTCGCGCCCGTCGCGTAGAAGACGCTGCCGAACAGGCGACCTGGGCCGCCACCAAGCAGCAAAAAGGCTGGCTCGATGGCCTGCCCGCCAATGCCTCGGCCGACGATCAGTTTGAATACGACATTGGTCATGCCCGGGAGCAGGCAACACTCACCCGCGGCCAGGACGTGCTCACCGGCAGCACCTACGTCGGTAGCCTGGTCAAGTCCGGGGATGGCGAGTTGGTGCTGGAAGGCCAGAACAGCTATTCGGGCAGTACCTGGGTGCGCGGAGGCAAATTGTCGGTGGACGGCGCATTGACCTCTGCCGTGACGGTAGATAGCAGCGCCGTAGGCACGCGCAATGCCGATAACGGCGTGATGACCACACTGGGCGGCACCCTAGCCGGCAACGGCACGGTGGGCGCCTTGACCGTCAACAACGGTGGGCGAGTGGCCCCGGGGCATTCGATTGGCACACTGCGCACCGGCGATGTCACGTTCAACCCGGGTTCGGTGTATGCCGTCGAAGTCGGGGCCGATGGCCGCAGCGACCAGTTGCAGAGCAGCGGGGTGGCGACCCTCAATGGCGGTGTGGTGAACGTGTCCCTGGAGAACAGCCCCAACCTGTTGACCGCCACCGAGGCGCGCAGCTTGCTGGGCCAGCAGTTCAATATCCTCAGTGCCAGCCAAGGTATCCAAGGGCAGTTTGCAGCGTTTGCCCCCAACTACCTGTTCATAGGCACTGCGCTCAACTATCAACCGAACCAATTGACCCTGGCGATAGCCCGCAACCAGACCACCTTCGCCAGTGTCGCGCAAACCCGCAATGAGCGAGCGGTGGCGACGGTGGCCGAGACATTGGGCGCTGGCAGCCCGGTCTACGAAAGCCTGTTGGCGTCGGATTCCGCCGCCCAGGCGCGGCAGGGCTTCAAGCAACTTTCAGGGCAATTGCATTCGGACGTGGCCGCAGCGCAAATGGCTGACAGCCGCTACCTGCGTGAAGCGGTCAACGCTCGCCTGCAACAGGCGCAGGCACTGGACTCCAGCGCGCAGATCGACAGCCGTGACAACGGCGGTTGGGTACAGCTACTCGGTGGACGCAACAACGTCAGTGGTGACAACAACGCCAGCGGCTACTCCTCGTCCACCAGCGGCGTACTGCTGGGCCTGGACACCGAGGTGAACGACGGCTGGCGTCTGGGGGCGGCGACCGGTTACACCCAAAGCCACCTTAACGGCCAGTCGGCGTCGGCCGACAGCGACAACTATCACCTGTCGGTCTACGGCGGCAAACGCTTCGAGGCGATTGCCCTGCGCCTGGGCGGTGCCAGCACCTGGCACCGTCTGGACACTTCGCGTCGGGTGGCCTATGCCAATCAGTCGGACCATGCCAAAGCCGACTACAACGCGCGCACCGACCAAGTGTTTGCCGAGATCGGCTACACCCAATGGCGCGTGCTTGAACCCTTCGCCAACCTCACGTATCTGAACTATCAAAGCGACTCGTTCAAGGAAAAAGGCGGTGCTGCAGCCTTGCATGCCAGCCAGCAAAGCCAGGACGCGACGCTCTCCACCCTGGGCGTGCGTGGCCATACTCAGTTGCCACTCACGTCCACCTCGGCGGTGACCCTGCGCGGTGAGCTGGGGTGGGAGCACCAGTTTGGTGACATCGATCGTGAAGCTTCTCTGAAGTTTGCCGGTAGTGACACGGCCTTCGCCGTCAACAGCGTGCCTGTGGCGAGGGATGGCGCGGTGATCAAAGCCAGTGCGGAAATGGCCCTGACCCAGGACACCTTGGTGTCGTTGAACTACAGCGGCTTGCTCTCCAACCGAGGGAACAATAACGGCATCAATGCCGGGTTTACTTTCCGGTTCTAACCTTGAATGTAGGAGCGAGCAAGCTCGCTCCTACAGGATGGGATAAACAGCCCTGCGCAAATTTTGACCCACAGGTTTACAATCGCTGCTCCTGATCAGGAGTATTGCTGTGCTGACTCATCTCGATTCCCAAGGTCGCGCCCACATGGTCGACGTCACCGACAAAACCGTGACGTTCCGTGAGGCCGTGGCGCAAGCGCGGGTGCGCATGCTGCCCGCCACCCTGCAAATGATTGTCGACGGCGCCCACCCCAAAGGCGACGTGTTTGCCGTGGCCCGCATTGCCGGGATCCAGGCAGCGAAAAAAACCAGTGACTTGATCCCTCTGTGCCACCCGTTGATGCTCACCGGCGTCAAGGTGGAGCTGAGTGCCGACGGCACAGACGCGGTTCGTATCGTGGCGCGCTGCAAACTCTCCGGGCAGACCGGCGTTGAGATGGAAGCCCTGACCGCCGCCAGCGTCGCCGCACTGACGATTTACGACATGTGCAAGGCGGTGGATCGCGGCATGACCATTGAGAGTATTGGCCTGCTGGAAAAGCTGGGCGGTAAGAGCGGGCATTTCAAGGCGGATGAGCAATGAGTATCAACGTACTGTTTTTTGCGCGCTACGCCGAAGCGGTGGGCTTCGATTCGCTGGAGATGGAAGGTGAGTTTGCCACTGTTGACGCCGTGCGCCTCGCGCTGGCTGCTGATCCGGAATTCGCCGTGCTCAACGAAGCGAGCCTGATGTGTGCGCGCAACGAGGAGTTGTGCAGCCTGGACGAGCCGGTGCAAGCCGGCGATGAAGTCGCCTTCTTCCCACCCGTGACCGGGGGCTGATCATGGCCATTCGTGTGCAGGTCGAAGCCTTTGATCCAGGTGCCGAAGTCAACGCCATGCACGCGGCCAACGTGGGCGTGGGCGCGGTGGTGAGCTTTGTCGGCTATGTACGCGACTTCAATGACGGGCGCGAGGTGTCGGGGATGTTTCTTGAACACTACCCCGGCATGACCGAAAAAGCCCTGGCCAAGATCGCCGTGGAAGCCGAACAGCGCTGGCCGTTGCTCAAGCTGGAGGTGCTGCACCGTATCGGCACGCTGGAACCGGGCGAGCCGATTGTGTTTGTCGGCGCGGCCAGTGCGCACCGGCAGGCGGCGTTTGATGCCTGTGCCTTTGTAATGGACTACTTGAAGACGCGGGCGCCGTTCTGGAAGAAGGAAAACACCAGCGAGGGGCCGCGTTGGGTAGAAGGGCGCAGCAGTGACCACGCCGCAGCGGATCGCTGGAAGTAGCCAGCCAGACGTAGAAACCAATGTGGGAGCTGGCTTGCCTGCGATAGCATCACTCGGATTGACTGAAAAACCGAGGTGTCTGCATCGCAGGCAAGCCAGCTCCCACATTTTTTTATCGCATTCTTGTATCAGGGGCGTTTGCGTTCTACAGCCCGCAGCAAGTGCGTCGGCGGCGTCTCGCAGCTGATCTTGCGCCCCAGCAACGCCTCGATGGATGGCAACTGGTACGAGTCATCCTCGCCCGCAAAGCTGATCGACACACCCGCAGCCCCAGCACGCCCGGTACGGCCGATGCGGTGCACGTAGTCGTCCGGTACTTCCGGCAGGGTGAAGTTGATCACGTGGCTGATGCCGTCGATATGAATCCCGCGACCGGCTACATCGGTAGCCACCAGCACGCGGATCTTGCCTTCACGGAAGCCTTCCAGGGTCTTGATGCGCTTGTGCTGCGGTACATCACCCGACAGTTGCGCAGCGTTGACGCCGTCGCGCACCAGGCGTTCTTCGATGCGGCGCACCTCGTCCTTGCGGTTGGCGAAGACCATCACGCGTTCCCAACCGTTGTCGTTGACCAGGTTGTAGAGCAGCTTGTACTTGTCGGCACCGGCGACGGCGTAGATATGCTGCTCGACGTTTTCGCTGGCAACGTTGAGTGCTTCGATCTCGACGATAGATGGGTCGGTGGTCCACTGCTTGGCGAGGTTCATCACGTCTTCGGTGAAAGTCGCGGAGAACAGCAGGGTCTGGCGCTCGGCTTTCGGCGGCGTCTGACGAATGATCTGGCGTACTTGCGGGATAAAGCCCATGTCGAGCATGCGGTCGGCTTCGTCCAGCACCATCACTTCGACCATGTCCAGGTGTACGTCGCCACGCTGGTTGAAGTCGAGCAGGCGGCCCGGGGTGGCGACGAGGATGTCGCAGTGACGGGCTTCAAGGTGCTTGAGCTGCTTGTCGAAGTCCATGCCGCCCACGAACGTCATGACGTTGAGGCCGGTGTACTTGGTCAGGTCGGCGGCGTCCTTGGCGATCTGCACCACCAGCTCCCGGGTCGGGGCGATGATCAGCGCACGCGGTTCACCCATGTAGCGCTCTTTGGGCGGCGGCGTTTGCAGCAGCTGGGTGATGATCGAGATCAGGAACGCGGCGGTCTTGCCGGTGCCGGTCTGGGCGCGGCCGATGGCGTCTTTGCCCGCGAGGGTGAAGCCCAGCACTTGCGCCTGGATGGGCGTGCAGTACGGGAAACCCAGGTCCTGGATGGCGTGCATCAGTTCCGGGGCCAGTTTGAAATCGTGGAAGCGGGTCTTGCCTTCCTGGGGTTCGACGACGAAGTCTTCGAGTTTCCAGGGGGTCACGGGCGGCTTGGGCGCACGTTCGCGACGGGGCTTGGCCACAGGCGTCGGGGCGGGCTCGGCAGGCTTTACCTGTTCAGGCGGCGTCACCGTGGTTTTGCTCGGTGAGGCGGCGGGTGCGTTCCGGCCGGGCTGTTGACCGTCATTGCGGTTGCCGGGCTTGGGGGCAGGAGCACTGGGAACAGGCGCGAGCGGCTCAGCCTCGCTTTTGCCGAACATCTTCTTGAGTGCTTTGAGCACGGTCATCTCATTAATTGGTTAAGGAATGTACGCCGGCCAGTGTAATGCAAGAATCGAGCGCGGCGTAGTGCGTCTGTCATACGGCTACATAAACACGGGGTTCAGCGCAGGCGTTCAGTCAGCCAGGTGCCAATATCGTGTATCTCTTGGGGTAACACTTCGTGGCCCATTGGGTATTCCTGCCATGTCACGGTGACACCACGGCCCTTCAAATGCTCGTAGGCGCTGCGGCCCATGGCGTTTTGTACCACTTCGTCGTACTGGCCGTGCAGGCACAGCGTGGGGATGCGTTGCTGGCTGGCGGATAATTCCAGCTCATTATCGAAGGTGGGCGCATAGGTGGAGAGGGCGATCACACCGCCCAAGGGGCCCTCCCATTTCTTAAACGCGGTGTGGAAGACCACCGCGCCACCTTGAGAAAAACCGGCGAGGAAAATTCGCGAGGTGTCTATTCCGGTTCTCTGTTGCGCCTCGATCAGGTCGGTGACCATTTTTGCCGACGCTTCCAGTTCTTCCAGGCTGATCGAACGGGCCGGGCTCATGGCCTTGATGTCGTACCAGCTAGGCATCTCGTAGCCACCATTAATGGTCACCGGACGCGTAGGTGCCTGGGGCAAAACGAAGCGGGTGGTCAGCAGGGTTTCCTGCAGGGCTTCGGCCACCGGCAAGAAGTCGTAGCGATCGGCGCCCAGGCCATGCAACCAGATAACGCAGGCGTCTGCGGGCTTGGCGGGCTGAAGAATCAAGGGTTCGGTCATGTCTGCTCCATAGATGTGCGGGCGCTCCGATGAGGTGCGTCGGAACGGTGCGCAACAGGTTGATCTGTTAAGAGAATGTCGCAAGGCTGAATCTTTTGCCATGTAACCGCAGTTGCAGCCACTCGACCAAGACTCTGGTACGCGCCTTGCTATGTGTAGCTCGATGTCAGAACTCTCCTAGGACGGTAACACTATCAGTGACTGCCGCCTGTGGGAAAGCAACTGGAATTACCGCAAAAACCTCATGCTGCTTGGCCCCAAAAAAAACCAACACGGGTCGATATCGCCTCATAAGGGTGCGCTGAGGTTGGAGCTCCGACACAACAAGAGCAATTGGAGGTTTGTAATGAAGGTATTGAAATCCACCCTGGCCATCGTCTCTGCGGCGGCTGTACTGGGTGTCAGTGGTTTTGCCCACGCGGGCGCCACCCTGGACGCCGTGCAGAAGAAAGGCTTTGTGCAGTGCGGTGTGAGTGACGGCCTGCCGGGTTTCTCGGTGCCGGATGCCAGCGGCAAGATCCTCGGGATCGACGCTGACTATTGCCGCGCGGTGGCGGCTGCCGTATTTGGCGATGCCACCAAGGTCAAGTTCAGCCAGTTGAACGCCAAGGAGCGTTTCACCGCGCTTCAATCCGGCGAAGTCGACATCCTGTCGCGCAACACCACCATGACCAGCTCGCGCGACGCGGGCATGGGCCTGAAATTCCCGGGCTTCATTACCTACTACGACGGCATCGGCTTTCTGGTGAACAACAAGCTGGGCGTGAAAAGTGCCAAGGAACTGGATGGTGCAACCATCTGCATCCAGGCCGGTACCACCACCGAGCTGAACGTTTCCGACTATTTCCGCGCCAACAACCTCAAATACACCCCGATCACCTTCGACACCTCCGATGAAAGCGCCAAGTCGCTGGAATCCGGGCGTTGCGACGTACTGACTTCCGACAAGTCCCAGCTGTTCGCCCAGCGCAGCAAGCTGGCCTCGCCGAAAGACTACGTGGTGCTGCCGGAAACCATTTCCAAGGAGCCCCTGGGCCCGGTCGTGCGTAACGGCGATGACGAGTGGCTGGCCATCGTGCGCTGGGTGGGCTACGCCATGCTCAACGCGGAAGAGGCCGGTGTGACCTCCAAGAACGTCGAGGCTGAAGCCAAGGCCACCAAGAACCCGGACGTTGCGCGTCTGCTCGGTGCCGACGGCGAATACGGCAAAGACCTGAAAGTGAAGAAGGACTGGGTGGTACAGATCGTCAAGCAAGTGGGTAACTACGGCGAGATGTTCGAGCGCAACCTGGGCAAGAGCACGCCGCTGGAAATCGACCGTGGCCTGAACGCCCTGTGGAACAACGGCGGCATTCAATACGCACCCCCTGTGCGCTGATCGCTGATGGTTCTGTCACCCGGTAGGCCAACTGCCGGGTGATGTTCTGTTCCATTATTTTCGGGGCACTTCATGCAAAATAAAATCGGCGCACCCAAGCAGAAGCTCAGCTTCAGCGACCCCAAAGTGCGTGCGTGGCTGTTCCAGATCATCACGATCGTGGCGGTGGTCTCGCTGGGCTGGTACCTGTTCCATAACACCCAGACCAACCTGCAACACCGGGGCATCACCTCGGGTTTCGACTTTCTTGAGCGCAGTGCCGGCTTCGGCATCGCGCAGCACTTGATCGACTACACCGAATCGGACAGCTATGCCCGGGTGTTTGTCATCGGCCTGCTCAACACTTTGCTGGTGACCGTCATCGGTGTGGTGCTGGCAACCCTGCTCGGCTTCATCATCGGCGTGGCGCGCTTGTCGCCCAACTGGATGATCAACAAGCTGGCGACGGTGTACGTGGAGGTGTTCCGCAATATTCCGCCGCTGTTGCAGATCCTGTTCTGGTACTTCGCGGTGTTCCTGACCATGCCAGGGCCGCGCAACAGCCATAACTTCGGTGACACCTTCTTTGTCAGCAGCCGTGGCCTGAACATGCCGGCAGCGCTGGCCTCCGACGGGTTCTGGCCGTTTGTCACCAGCCTGGTGGTCGCCATCGTTGCCATCGTGCTGATGACCCGCTGGGCCAACAAGCGCTTTGAAGCGACGGGGGTTCCCTTCCATAAATTCTGGGCGGGCCTGGCGCTGCTGGTGGTGATCCCGGCGTTGTGCGTGTTGATCTTCGGTACGCCGCTGCATTGGGAAATGCCCAAGCTTGCGGGCTTCAACTTCGTCGGTGGCTGGGTGCTGATCCCAGAGTTGTTGGCGTTGACCCTGGCGTTGACCGTGTACACGGCGGCGTTCATTGCGGAGATCGTGCGCTCGGGCATCAAGTCCGTCAGCCATGGCCAGACCGAAGCGGCACGTTCACTAGGCCTGCGCCCGGGGCCGACGCTGCGCAAGGTCATCATCCCGCAAGCGCTGCGCGTGATCATTCCGCCGCTGACCAGCCAATACCTGAACCTGGCGAAAAACTCGTCGTTGGCCGCCGGTATCGGTTATCCGGAAATGGTTTCGCTGTTTGCCGGCACGGTGCTCAACCAGACCGGCCAGGCCATTGAAGTCATTGCCATCACCATGAGCGTGTACCTGGCGATCAGCATCAGCATTTCCCTGCTGATGAACTGGTACAACAAGCGCATTGCGCTGATCGAGCGGTGAGGACACACCCATGACTACGCATACGTTCAAACCTGACATGCCACCGCCGAGCAAAGTCTTCGGGCCGGTGGCCTGGATGCGCGCCAACTTGTTCTCGAGCTGGCTCAATACACTGCTGACCTTGCTGGCGATCTACCTGGTGTACCTGGTGGTGCCACCGATCCTGCACTGGGCCATCCTCGATGCCAACTGGGTGGGCACCACCCGCGCCGACTGCACCAAGGAGGGCGCCTGCTGGGTGTTTATCCAACAGCGCTTCGGGCAGTTCATGTATGGCTACTACCCCGTCGACCTGCGCTGGCGCGTGGACATGACGGTGTGGCTGGCCATCGTGGGCGTGGCGCCGTTGTTCATCTCGCGTTTCCCTCGCAAGGCGATCTACGGCCTGGGCTTTCTGGTGTTGTACCCGATCATCGCCTACTGCTTGCTGCACGGCGGCGTGTTCGGCCTGAGTAATGTGGCGACCAGCCAATGGGGCGGCCTGATGCTGACCCTGGTGATCGCCACCGTGGGCATTGCCGGCGCCTTGCCGCTGGGCATTGTGCTGGCGCTGGGACGGCGTTCGAACATGCCCGCCATTCGGGTGGTCTGCGTGACCTTCATCGAGTTCTGGCGCGGCGTGCCGTTGATCACCGTGCTGTTCATGTCGTCGGTGATGCTGCCGCTGTTCCTGCCTGAAGGCATGAACTTCGACAAGCTGCTGCGGGCGCTGATCGGTGTGATCCTGTTCCAGTCGGCCTATGTGGCCGAAGTGGTGCGCGGTGGTTTGCAGGCGATTCCCAAGGGCCAATACGAAGCCGCTGCGGCGATGGGACTGGGCTACTGGCGCAGCATGGGCCTGGTGATCTTGCCGCAGGCCTTGAAGATGGTGATCCCAGGGATCGTCAACACCTTCATCGCCCTGTTCAAGGACACCAGCCTCGTGATCATCATCGGCCTGTTCGACCTGCTCAACAGCGTCAAGCAAGCCGCCGCCGACCCCAAATGGCTGGGCATGGCCACTGAAGGCTACGTGTTCGCCGCCCTGGTGTTCTGGATTTTCTGTTTTGGTATGTCGCGCTATTCCATGCATCTGGAACGCAAGCTCGACACAGGCCACAAGCGTTAGGAGTTCTTTTTATGAGCGAAGCAATCAAACAGCCTGTGAGCCCTGAAGGCATTATCCAGATGCAGGGCGTCAACAAATGGTACGGCCAGTTCCATGTGTTGAAAGACATCAACCTCAACGTCAAGCAGGGCGAGCGTATTGTGCTGTGCGGCCCTTCGGGGTCGGGCAAGTCCACCACCATCCGCTGCCTCAACCGCCTGGAAGAGCACCAGCAGGGCCGCATTGTGGTCGATGGCGTGGAGCTGACCAACGACCTCAAGCAGATCGAAGCGATCCGCCGTGAAGTCGGCATGGTGTTCCAGCACTTCAACCTGTTCCCGCATTTGACCATCCTGCAAAACTGCACGCTGGCGCCGATGTGGGTGCGCAAGATGCCCAAGCGCAAGGCCGAGGAAATCGCCATGCACTACCTGGAGCGTGTGCGCATTCCGGAGCAGGCCCACAAGTTTCCCGGGCAGCTTTCGGGTGGCCAGCAACAGCGCGTGGCGATTGCCCGCGCGCTGTGCATGAAGCCCAAAATCATGTTGTTCGATGAGCCGACGTCGGCGCTGGATCCTGAGATGGTGAAAGAGGTGCTGGACACCATGATCGGCCTGGCTGAAGACGGCATGACCATGTTGTGCGTGACCCACGAAATGGGCTTTGCCCGCACCGTGGCCAACCGCGTGATCTTCATGGACAAGGGCGAGATCGTGGAACAGGCGGCACCGAATGACTTCTTTGATAACCCGCAGAATGAGCGGACCCGGTTGTTCTTGAGCCAGATACTGCATTGATGGAGTGTTAAAAATAAACCCGGCCTGGTGCCGGGTTTGTTTTTTGCCCTCAGTCAGGGCGTCGTCGCGATCTCGTGTTCTTTGTGGGTTGTATGCGTGGTGTTACGCATATCAGCACCCTCACTCAAGGTTTTTGCATCAACGAGCAGATGCGGGTGGCGATCAAGCAAGCGCATAAGCACGACGAGGGATTTTGGCGCCAGCAGCTCACCGCGTTCGTAACGTGAAAGTGCGTTATGTCCGCCGCCGGAAAGCAGTTGCACAGTGTCCTTTTGTGAAAGATGCAATTTGCGACGAATGCGCTTTATCTCGTTACCGATCATTCGTCTGAAGCTGTAGACCATCTCATCACAGTGATCTGAATAGCGGTCCGCGTCTTCAGGGTCAAAGATCACCTCACCACAACTTTGGCACTCCCAGCCTGAAAGGTTGTCGATTCGGCGGTGCAAGCCTTTGACTTCCGATGTTTCGCTGCGACCCGAAAAATGTCGCATTCCGTCATGCTGGCCGCAGCTGAAGCACTGTTCTGTTTTCATAGGTTACTCTCCTTGAAGGAGATCACCGGAGGTTTACCGTCCGTGCGGTACGTCACCTTGATGTAGATCTCCAGGCCATGTGAGTGAATGTGATAAACGTCTTGCCAGACGCAATGGTCGCCATAACTTGTCATGGATTTAAACAGCATCTTGCCCGTTAGCTTGTAAACAACCTCCTGCATTTGCGTGTTGCTCAGATCGAGCTTTTCCCCGCAGTTGCGTGCTGTTTTGGTAAAAGCTTGTTTTCCAAGCCGCCTGACATCCGCCTTGATCAGGGCCAAATCGTAATGAGGTGTGTACTTTTCCATAAGACACCTGAGTCCAATAATTACCCTCTAAGGGTAATTTTACCAATCGAAAATACTGCTCCTTTTCCTGCCTAAGAACCCTAGTGCGTTGCCTTTGTAGGCAACTCCGAATAGCCTGTAGGGAAATTCATCCTATGATTGGACGAAAGCGCTAAACCCATGACAGACATCGCCCCGCTGATCAAACGCTCCCTGGTCGACCAGGCCCTGGAGCAACTGCGCCTGCGCATCTCCCAAGGCGTATGGGCCATCGGCGAGCGCCTGCCCACTGAGCCCGAACTGTCCGCCGAGCTCGGTATCAGCCGTAACACCGTGCGCGAGGCCATGCGGGTATTGGCCTTCTCTGGCTTGATCGACATTCGCCAGGGCGATGGTAGTTACCTGCGCTCGATGACCGACCCGCTGGGCACAATGCGGGCGCTGTCTCATTGCACGCTGGAGCAGGCGCAGGAGACGCGCCAGATTCTGGAAGTGGAGGCCATCGGCCTGGCTGCGTTGCGTCGTACCGAAGCGGACCTTACGGCATTGCGCAAGGCGCTCGACCTCAGCGCCGGGCGTTATCACGGTGACCTGGAGGCCTATATCAGTGCCGACCTGATCTTCCACCAGCACTTGGTGGATGCGGCGCACAACCCGGCCTTGAGCGAGCTGTACCACTACTTCTCCGCCATTGTCGGCGCGCAGCTGCGCCAGACCCTGAACCGCTCACCGCGACGCCAGGCGGTGTTCGACCTGCATGGAGCGCTACTCGATGCGGTGGAACAACAAGACCCGGACCGCGCCAAATCCCTCTGCCGGCAGTTGATCAATGAACCCTGAAGCCCCACGCAAGACCGAACTCGAAGAACTGTTGATCGACGCCGAAGCTGACGACGACAGCGTGCAGCAGGCGCAGCCGAGCGTGGTTCGGCCATGGCTGCTGTTGCTGGGCCTGGTGTTGGTGGCCTTGAACCTGCGCCCGGCCTTGTCGAGCCTGTCGCCGTTGCTGGCAGAGGTTTCGAGCAGTTTGGGCTTGTCCGCCGCCAAGGCCGGTTTACTGACCACCTTGCCGGTGCTGTGCCTGGGCCTGTTTGCACCTACCGCGCCGATGCTGGCCCGGCGTTTCGGCGCCGAGCGCGTGGTGCTCGGCATCCTGCTGACCCTGGCCGCGGGGATCATCCTGCGCAGTTCGTTCGGTGAGGTGGGGTTGTTCCTCGGTAGCCTGGTTGCAGGTGCCAGCATTGGCATCATCGGCGTGTTGCTGCCGGGTATCGTCAAGCGCGATTTCGCCAGCCAGGCCGGCGCCATGACCGGTGTCTACACCATGGCGTTGTGCTTGGGCGCCGCCATGGCGGCCGGTGCCTCGGTGCCACTGAGCCACGCCTTTGGCGACAGTTGGAAGATCGGCCTGGGCTTCTGGATCCTGCCGGCCCTGGTGGCGGCCCTGGTCTGGTTGCCCCAGGTTGGGCAGAAGCACGGAGCCCATCGTGTGGCCTATCGTGTGAAGGGTTTATTGCGCGATCCGCTGGCCTGGCAGGTCACCCTGTACATGGGCCTGCAGTCGTCACTGGCCTACATCGTGTTCGGCTGGCTGCCGTCGATCCTGATCGGCCGCGGCCTGAGCGCGACCGAAGCCGGGTTGGCGCTGTCGGGCTCGATTATCGTGCAACTGCTCAGCTCCCTGGCCGCGCCGTGGCTGGCGACGCGGGGCAAGGACCAGCGCCTGGCGATCGTGGTGGTGATGCTGTTGACGCTCGGCGGCTTGTTCGGGTGCCTGTACGCGCCGCTGGATGGCCTGTGGGGTTGGGCGATTGTGCTGGGCCTGGGGCAGGGCGGGACGTTCAGCCTGGCGCTGACCCTGATCGTGTTGCGTTCACGCGATTCCCATGTGGCGGCCAACCTGTCGAGCATGGCCCAAGGCATTGGCTACACCCTGGCCTCCCTCGGCCCTTTCGCGGTCGGCCTGGTACATGACTGGACCGGCGGCTGGACGGCTATCGGCTGGATCTTCGCCGTGATCGGCCTGGGCGCTATCGTCGCGGGCCTCGGCGCCGGCCGTGCGCGCTATGTGCAAGTCACCAGCGAGAAAGTCTAGAGATACACCACTTCCAGCGTGGCCGAGCCATCGAGCGGTGTTTCTACGCTCAAGTCCAGATTCTTGCGCGCATTGATCACGGTCTGCACCGTCACCATGCCTCCCAGGATACCGATCGCCGTGGGCCCGCTGACGCTGCCCTCGACGTCCGTGAAGCCCAGGTAGCTCCTGGAGCCGATGTCGATGGGGTTGAGGTTGGAGGTTCGCCACGCCAGGCCACCGGTGGTGGATTCAGTGCCGTAGATCTGTGCGGTGTTGCTGGCCTGCGTCTGCCGAGGGTCGAAGGTCATGGAGTAGACTCCCAGGCGGTTACCGCTGTTATCGAACCCCAACCCGTAGTAAATCTCGCTGTTGACCATGGCCGAGCCGTCGCGGTTGTCAGCCATGCGCAAGGCATAGCGCACGGGGCCGTTGCAGGCAATGCCGATGTGCAGGTTCTTGACAGGCAGGCGCGTGGCGGTCTCCAGGTTCAGATCTTGTTGGGCAATCTTGCCGTAGTCGATCAGGCCGCCGCTGGAGAGTTGTGGCAAGCAGGCGGCGGGAATGATCAGGCCCTGGACGCTCAGGTCAACCGTGGAGGCCGCCAGTGCCTGGGCGCTGCCGCATAAAAGCAGGCTGCAAAGAAGGTGTCTTTTCATGATGCGAACTCCTACAAGTAGACAATTTCGAGAGTGCCGGACCCATTGATGCGCACGACATCACGCAGATCCAGGCTTTGCATGGGCGCCAGATACGTCTTGATGCGCATCGTGCCGGTCAGTGTCTGGATGGACACCGGCCCGGTGGTGACACCTGTCTTGTCGGTAAAACCCAGCAGGCTGTTGGCCGCCATGGGGATCTGCCGGGCGGTGGAACTGCTCCACGCCACGCCATTGCTGGTGGAGTCGGTGCGGTACAAGGTGGGAAAGCTATCGGCGCTGAATTCCCCCGGGTCGATGGTCAAATAAAAACGCCCGATTTTGTTACGGCTGGCGTCCAAGTCCAGTCCATAGGCCGTTTCATCAGTGCCGCCGGTGGCCGAACCGTCGCGGTTGTCTTTCATGCGCAGGCCAAAGCGGATCGGCGCGTCGCAGCTCACGTTCAGGCGCAGCGTACGAGTGGGCAGGGGTGTTTCGTTGGTGGCGCTGAGGTCCTTGGCGTACAACGTGCCATAGTCGACCACGCCGTGGTCCGACAGTGTCGGCAGGCAAGCAACGGGCGCAAAGTGCGCGCGCAGCGTCAGTTCCCGGTAGCGGCCGTGGCTTGCGCCGTACAGCATTCCAGAGACTTCCCAGGTAGTTGCGTCTCTGGCTTGTATTGCCGCCACACCGGCCCAGGCGCGTAGCGTCAGTTGCAACGAAAGGGTTTTGCCCATGAGTACGGCACCTTGTTCAATCGGTGCGATGCCGTGCCCGGGGCGCCACTCCAGTACCGTTGCACTCATCACGGGGGGCTGGCCGGCAGCGGTCAGCAAGCCCAATTCAACGGCGCGACCGTCGAGCACGGCATTGCCGACCTCGATGGCATAGCTGCCGTGTTCGGTAAATTGCAGGCGCTGCGGGGTGGCAGCCAGCGCACGATAGAAGAGGCTGAGGTCTTCGGCCTGGGGGCAGTTGACGTTCACGCTCAGGCGGCGCTCACCGAGCAAGCGTTCCGGCGCGCCGTCGTGTTGCGCAAGACGGTTCATCAGACCGAAATCAACCTGAGCTTCGCTGACGTTCAGTTGGCATTCTTCCAAGGCTTGGGCCGTGCCGGCGATGCCGAGCAGTAGCCACATACAGAGTGAGCGCATACAGGTTGCAAGGGGCATGACAGAAATCCTCAAGGTACGCGGCAACGTGCGGGAGCCGATTCGAAGTACACCGACGGGTCGGCTTTGGCTGCCAGTTGGTAGTGCAACTGGCAACGGCCTCCCTGGGGTGTGGTTATCCACAGCGTCGTTTGATCCAGTACGTTGGGCAGAAAGACCTGGCTGCCGTCCTGCACCAAGGTCACAAACTCACCACTGGCACTGCTGACAGAGGCGCCCGCAGGCAGCGGCGAGCCGTCGTCGTGACTGACGGTGAGCAACACACGGCGGGTCAAACCGACGCCGAACTCGACCCTGTCCACCGCGCCGCGTCCGGCCGAGATCATTGCCAGGCCGTTGTTGATATCGGCATTGCGCGGCAGCGAGCGGGTCTGGACTTCCACCGGGCTGCGCCCGTACGCGGCCACTTGCGGCACCACGGCCTGGCCTTGCCAATCGGTCCAGACCGGCCCGCTGGGGGTACTGAGCTTGATGCCGCTCATGTCGCCGACGGACACCAGGGCAAAGGTGTCGCGCACCGGGTAGGGGGAAAGGGTCACGCCGCCACCGTGCATCACCACTGCGCCGCGGGCCCCCCCTTGATAACTGGAGCGCTCGGCATCGGAGCGGCTGTAGCTGAAGTCGAGCTGGCTGTAGCGTGGCAACGCCGAGATGCCGACGGTGGTTTCCACCTGATGATCGCTGCTGTCATGTTCGGCGCTGACCCGGTAGCTGAGCTGGTCGTCGATCTGTTCGGTCACGCCCATGCCGGTGCGGTTTTCGCCGCCGGAGTTGCGTACCCAACTGCGCAGTCGGCGACTCTCGCCCAGCGGCACACTGATGTTGAGGTAAACCGCGTTATCTTGTTGCTGGCTGCCGCCCATTTGCCATTCGGCGCTGGCTGACAAAGACACCGCGCCAATACTGGTGCCCCAGGATGCCAATGCGCGGCTGCTGCTGTCGCCGGCGAAGTTGGATGAGCGCGAAACCCCGGCGCTGAATGCACCCAGTATTGGGTGCGACCACCCCAGGTTGAGGCTTTGCTGGTCGCGGTAGCGTGAAGCGCGATTGCGGTCGTCGCGCTCGTAGGTGCTCTCTTCGAGTTCGCGGTAGCCGGGGCTGCGCCAGGAATTGGCGGCGCTGAATGACCACTGTTCGTTGAGGCGCTGGGACCAGGAAAGATCGGTTTGCACACCGGAGACTTTTTCACGCGCCTGGGTGTTGGACACTTGCGTGGACAGTTGGACCTGACTGTCCAGCCAGGGCATCCAGCCCAGGCTGGCGCCCACCGAGCGGTATTCGTTGGCCGCCAGCACGCCGCTGCCCAGGGTCACTTGAGGATGCAGGGTGCCTGTCCAGCCGGCACTGACCACCCAAGGATCATCCCCTTTGGCGTCGCCGACATTACGTACCCGGCCCGCCGCCACGGAGTAACCTGGCGCTGGCAACCCGAGACCCAGCATGGCCGCCGGCACAGTGAAGCGTCGCTCACCGCCGACACTTTCCTTGACCGTGACCTCCACATCCGAGCGCGTGTTCAACCGGCGCACATCGGTCAGGGCAAAGGGGCCGGCAGGCACCACGGTGGAGTGAATCAACGCACCGTTCTGCCGCACTTCGACCTGTGCGGGACTGTTGGCGATACCTTGGATCAGCGCACCCTGGCCCTGCTCCTGAAGGGCGTGTTCGGTGAGCACTTGCACCCCGGTGATCTGTGCGCCGGACAGCACCGGGTTATACAGATTGATCTGCCCGGCCTGAAGCACTGCCTGATGGCTGGCGAAGGTGCGTTGAGCATAGGCTTCCAAGTGGGTGCTGCGTGACAGGCCATCCTGCCAGGTCTGCACCTGGCGACTGCGCACGATCCAGTCGCCGGCATTGAAACCCACCTCGGTATTGGCCGAGCCGAACCGGCTGGCGTCATCGCCGAAGCGGTTGTAGAAGCCGCTGAGGTCGTAATTGAGTAGCCCGGCAAATCCGCCGGTTTCGTAGCCGGAAATATCCTGCCGCACCGGGCGCAGCGCTTCGGTGGGCACCACCAGGGATACCGTCAGTGTCGCCGGATCCGGCTCCACCAGGCTTTGCGGATATTGCCCAAGGAAGTCCTGGCAACCTTCGGTTTCACTGGGCAACTGCAGGTTGGCGGCGTCCAGCAAGGCCCGGTCAAAGCACAGGTTGCCCTGCTGATCAAAACTGACATCATGCCGGCCGCGTCGCTCGCCGTTGACCCGCAGGTGGACGGTATGTCGCCCGGCGGCGAAGCGCGGTGCGGCCAGCAACAGGCTGGCCAGCTGTGGGTCAATGCCACGTTGATGCAAGGTCTGGGTGTCGAAGCCGGCCGGGCTCGAATCATCGGCCCAGGCCTTGGTCGACAGCACTGCGCACAGCAGCAGCGCCAACGGCAACGGCGGTCGGGCAAGGATGGCGGGCACGGCTTCGCCGTCACGGTAACTCAATACTGTTATCACGCAAGGTACTCTTGTAGTGAACACTCAGGCCGTGTGCGCCCGGCGTTCTGGTGACGGTCGATATGCCGTCACTTCGTTATCCAGGCGTCGGTCGATGGTGCGACGCCTGTGGTTTTCCGTCAGAGGGTGATCGGTGCGTCGTAGGCCTTGACCGCAAAGCCATACACCGTGGCCGGCTGCAGCCTGACTGTGCTGGCCTGGCCACCGCTGGCCGGTACGCTGATGGCTTCGCCCGGCAGCACGTAGGTGCGCGGCAGCATGGCTTTGCCGTTACCTGGCAACAGCAGCAGCTCCTGCGCCAGGCGCACCACATAGGGCGTGTCATTGCGCACCTGCAACTGGCCGTCGCGCAGGGTCCAGGTCAGGTCGGTCCACGGTGTGCGGTTCGGCGCCAGGCCCTTGGGGTGCACGATTACCGGCAGGTTCTGGCGCACAGTCACGCCCACGCGGGCATGCCCGGCGGCAGTGGCGGCGCGACCTTGCGGCATGCCTTCGAACACGGCGCGTTTGAGTCGCTGAGTGAGCAGCGGCTGCTGGTTCTGCAGGATGAACCGCACCAGCTGGGATTTGGACGCCTCAACCCGTGACAACGGCGGTGTCACCACCAGCAGCGGCTCGGTGTCTTCTGGAATATCCAGCAAGGTCACATGCAGCAGCGCGAGCTGGCTGTCGGTGTTGGTCACCGACACGGCGGCTTCGCCCTCGGCTTCGTGCACGATCACCACGGAGGTGTCGGGTACCATGCCATCGGCTTTTACTGGATTACCCAGCACCAGTAGCAGGGCCAGGGCGCCGACGGCGGTGTTTGAGCGTGTCATGGTCATGACGGTTTTCCATTAGGCGATAGTTGGGTCAGAGGTAGCGCAAATCCAGGACGATGGAGCCGTCCAGAGGGACTTCCTGGTCCAGTGTCAGGTACTGCGAAAAGTTGATGGCCGTGTCCACCTGCAGCCTGACCAGCAACTGGCTGATGAACTCGGGCTGACGGTCACCGGGCGGCGCGAAGGCCATGTAGGAGCGTGGATAGGCATTGGGGTCTTGTGACCAGGTCTCGCCGCTGTTGATGGAGGCCAGTACCTGCAGCGGCTGTGAGTCGCCCAGGGCGTCGCGATAGGACAACGCTACGGAACCGAGACGCTCCTCAGGGGCGTGTATGTTTCTTCCCAGCCCATAGAAGTAGTCGGGCGCCAGTGACGACTCGGCACGATTGTCGATGCCCACCAGTGCAAACAGCATGGGCCGGGCGCACAGCACGTGCAGATCAAGCATCTGGCTGGGCAGCACGGTGAACTCGTCGACGTTGAGGCTGTGGGACGGGATCTTGCCGTGATCGACAATGCCCTCGTCCGTCAGCTCGATATGACAGGCGTCCGGTGTGACCCGGCCGGTTACCGTGAGGTCGACGAACGAGCCCGCGTGTGCCTGTAACGCGATGAGCAGGCACAGTACGGCGGCACAGAGACGGGCGGGTGCAGCCAACACAGGCATCGGCAGGCGCAGCCCATGCCTGTCAATGTTCAAGGGATGGGCCGCCATGGGTTAAAGGTACTTCACTTCAAGGGTGGCGGAGCCGTCGATGGTGACCTCATTGCTCAGGTCCAGGCCATCGGCGCGATTAATGATGGTTTGCACTTCCAGGTCGAGGCTCAGGTCCTTGACCGCCAGTGGCTGGGTGTCGTCATCCATCGCGGCGACTGACATGTACAGGCCTGGGTCCCAGAACTTTTCCCTGTACCAGGTATTACCTTGGTCGCCCGACGCAATCGGCTGCACCACGACGCCACCTTCGGCAACCGGATTGGCGAACGTCAGGATGTACCCGCCAAGCACCTGGGTCTCATTGATAAATCCAAGACCGTAACGTATCGAGCTGCCGGACGCTGCGCGGTTATCGATCGAGTGCAGAGCAAACTGGATCGGCGCGTCGCAATTGACCACCATGCTCAGTGTGTTGTTGCCGATGACCGTATTTTTGTCCGGGTTCAGGTCCTTGGCGGAAATCTTGCCGTGGTCGATCACGCCACCACCGGACAGGCTCGGTGTACAGGCACTGGGCACGATCAGGCCTTTGACGGTCAGGTCAACGGTGGACGCGGCGAAGGTGGCGGCCGAGTTGAGCAGCAACAGGCTGGCGGCCAGGGTGGTCAAGCGGGTTTTCATGGTGCGGGCTCCTTAGAGGTAATTGACTTGCACAGTGGCGTGACCGTCGATGGGGACTTCGTCGGTAAGCGTCAGGTCGTTGGCGGGTGCAATGTGGGTGATCAGGCGTATCTCGGCGTCCAGTTCCTGGATCGCAATGGGGGTCACGTCGTCGCTGTTGGCGACCGCCGTCAGCAAGGTGTGACTGAGCATCACGGAGGGCATCCAGGTCGTGCCGCCATCCCTTGAAGTGATGGTGCGCACCGATACGTTGTCGGCCACCGGGTTATAGAGGCCAAGCCCGGCGTCGCCGACTTTTTCATCGTTGGCCGTGGTGCCCAGGCCGTGCCAGCTGAAGTGGCTGGCAGCCGTACCCGGGCGGTTATCGATGGTGTTGAGGGTAAAAAAAGTCGGCCCGTCGCAACGCACGCTCAAGAGCATGGTTTCCCTAGGCAAATCGGTATAGGTGTGGGTATTGAGGTCTTTGACCGACACCTTGCCGAAGTCGACAATGCCACCGCCGGAGACCACCGGGGCGCAGGCGCTGGGGGTGATGACGCCTTGGACCAGCAACTCGGTGTTGCTGTTGGCGAATGCTGGCGGGCAGAGCAGCAACACGCCTGTCAGGCTGAACGTGAGTACCTTCATGGTCGAATGGATCTCCTGGGGGTGGTTTGAATCTTCTAGAGGGAGTTACAGATACAAGCGTTCTGCAGTGCCCGGGCCTGGACGCTTATCCACAGCGCTGGCGGCCAATAGGCGGGCGCTCGCCGCCAGCGACAGGACGCTGCCGAGTAGGGCTAGGCAGAGCTTCATCGAAGAAGCCCCCTTACAGATAGTTGACTTCGAAGGTCGCGGAACCGTCCATTGCCACCTCGCTGTCCAGTGTCAGCGTATTGGTAGGCGCAATGGCGCCACGTACGGAGATGTCCATGACCACGTCCTGAAGTGGTTGCGGGGCCCAACCGCTATCACTGCGACCGCCAAAACCTACCAATGTGTTGGGGGTGACCCCGTCATCCGGGTAAAGCACAGTCCATGTCGGGCTCCAGGGGTACTGGATCAATGCTGTGGAGGGCGTTTCAGAGGTATGACTGAGCAGCGACAGCTCAAACCCACCGAGCTTCTCGTTTTCATCGGTCAAGCCCAGGCCAAAGGTGCCGATGGTTGACGAGCCGGCCCGATTGTCGACGGTGCGGATGGCGAACAGCGTCGCCGCATCGCAGTTGACGCTCAGTTTCAGTGTCCGATGCTCAAGCCAGGTATGGCTGTCGGGGCTCAGATCCTTTGCTGCGATTTTTCCGTAATCAATGTCGCCTGGCAGGTTGGGGGTGCAGGCGCTGGGGGTGATCACCCCTTTGACGGTCAGGTCCACGCTGCTGGCAGCGAACGCAGACGAAGTCATTGCCAGCAGCAGGGCGCTGCTCAGCAGAGATATACGGATCTTCATTTCAATTTTTTCCATTGCAGGCTGGCAGATGGAGGCGCGTGCAGGGCAGCGTCCGACCCGACATGGACGGGCGGTTTGCCGAGTGGCGCTCTCGATTTTTTCGCGGCTGCCGAGTGGCAAACCGTCCCTCTTTTGGGGTGGGCCCAATTTAGCCAGGGGGTGGCGCGTTGGAAATACAACTAATACGACATTGGCCTGATGCGCGGCGGCCATGAGCCGGTGGATTTTTTCGTAGTTGTTGTATCGGCTTTTAATTGCTCAAAAGGTTATTTGTTTCAGGTCGATAACATTCAAATGGATGTGGCGATCGTTGCTGCCGAATAGGCCTTTTTGGCTATTGCACCAGTGCGGCGGATTGTCGCCGGATCAATAGTCACGAAGAGGTACTGATGGGTTCGCTTTCAGGTTCAACCGCAGGAGCGAGCCAGACACTCAAGCCGCCTGTTGCCGTACCGCGTCATTGGCAACAGTTGAATATCCTGGTCGTAGAGGATCACTCCGCCTACCGCCTGTTGTTGGGATGGCTGTTACAGAAGCTGGGGCTGGGGCACGAGTTGGTCGCCGACGGGTTCATGGGCCTGGTCGCGTTCACCAGCCGGCCCTTTGACTTGGTGATCAGCGATTGCCAGATGCCGTTCATGGATGGCTACAGTATGGTCCGTGCCATTCGCCAGCATGAGCGCGACCACGGTTTGAAACGGGTACCGATCATTGCCTTGACCGCCAACCTGCAGAACGACAGCCCTCAGCGATGTCTTGACGCCGGAATGGATGCCTGGCTGCTCAAACCGCTGACCCTGGAACAACTGCATGCCCTGTTGGTGCGCTGGTTGCCAGGCGGTGATGCTGGCCAACCCGACCGGCAGGACACATTGCCGTGCGCCGTTTGGCCAACACGTGCCACGCTGGTTGCGACGTTTGGCAGCGACCTGATTGTTGACTCGCTGCTCGAAAGCCTGTTGATCGAAGCATGGGAGGACCACCGTGTCTTGCGTCATGCCTGCGCGACACTGAATGCGTCACTGGCTGCGGAGCGCCTCCATCGCTTGGTTGGCAGCCTGGTGTTTTTGGGGAGTTGCGACCTTGAAATCACCGCTACACAGTTGATCAAGCAAGTGCAGACCGATGGAGTTGCAGCACACAGCAGGGATTTGGACGTGTTCCAGACACGCTTGTGTGTCTGTCTTGAGTACCTGTCCAGCATTTGAGGCAAGAACCCGCCGGGGTTGTAAGTGCTGCTGACTGCCTAGTTTTGGTTGTAGGTACTTTCCTATTGTGTTGTAGTCCAAAAAATACCCACTACTGAATATTGGGCGCGGCTGCAAGCAGCTCTTTGTTAGCAGTTGTTGATGGGCGCTGGCGGAGGTATTTTGCGCGGGTCCAAGTTGCCATCATGCGTGGGTATCTATGCTTCGAGTAATTATTGCTGACGATCATCCTATTGTCCGAGTCGGGCAGAAAGTCGTGATTGAGGCGAATGGCAAGTGCAAAGTGGTGGGTGAGGCCGACGGTCCTGATCAGTTGCTTGGGGTATTGAGCACCACCCCGTGCGATGTGCTCGTCACGGACTTCGCCATGCCGGGCGGCCAGCACGCTGACGGTTATGGTTTGTTGGGGCTGCTGCATCGCCAGTATCCGAAGTTGCCGGTGATTCTGGTGACCATGTTCGCCAACGTCGCCACCTTGCGCGCGTCTTTCGCTCATGGTGCCAAGGCGGTTGTCGCCAAAAGCGCTTCGGCCAGGGAGTTGCCCCTGGCCATAAAGGCGGTGTGCGCCGGGCAGACCTTTGCCAGCGAATGCCTGCGAGTGCAACTGGTTGAGGCGGGAACGGGCGATCAATCCCAAGAGCCGCAGTTGTCGGGCAAGGAACGCGAGGTGGTGCGGATGCTGGCCAGCGGCATGACCGTCAGCCAGATCGCAGCACAGGTCAATCGCAGTATTTCAACTATCAGCAAGCAGAAAAGCACCGCCATGCAACGGTTGAGTATTTCTACCGACGTTGACTTGTTTGCTTACGCCCGAGATGCGGGAATGGTGCCTTAGAAAGTTACAGTTTTATGACGAGGCTGAAACTAACCGGTGTTTTTTTTAATTCGTATTAGTTGTATGGGGTTTGAAAGAGGCGGTCTTTAAAGTAGCCACGGTGCCTTTGCAATATGTGCGATGGCCGTCCCCAAATCCCTAGTCTATTAGATGAGTCGAACATGCAGGTTGATGGCGCACGTGCAGGTGCCTTTTGTCCTGTGTAGTTGAACGACCGCAAGTGAGCGCTTATATGCATCCCTCTCGTGTACTTATTACCGCCGCGTTTGTGCTGGCCGGTGTTTCCAATGCAATGGCCGCCTCCAGTGTGGACCTCAGTGTCGTCGGTGTGATCACGCCCTCCGCCTGTACACCCACATTGTCCGGTGATGGGGTCGTGGACCATGGCAAAATCTCGATTCAGGACTTCCCGGAGTTTGGCTATAAAGTACTTCCAAAGGCCACGCTGCAGCTCGAGGTGGCCTGTGATGCGCCGGTGCTGATGGCCGTCAAGAGCACGGATAATCGCCCGGGCACTGCAATTCCCACGTATCCAACTCAGCCGCAAGACCTTTCACGTTTTGGTCTGGGCCTGACCAGCGCCGGGAAGAAAATCGGTTGGTACGAACTGTCAACGTCTAACGCTACCGCCGACGATAACCCTGTTGGTTTAATCGAGTCCCCGACTGGTAATACCTGGGTGAATGCACCCGACCGTTCGACGTGGCAGCCAGGCTGGATGCGTACCGCCCACGACAGCAGTAGTGCGCCTTTTCCAATGACCAGATTCAGTGCGCAAGTGGGCGTTGCCACGACCCTGACGGGCAAGAGGGATTTGCCGATTGCCGAGGAAGTTTACATAGACGGTAGCGCTACGCTCGACGTCGTCTACCTTTAACGCTGTGGGGCATCACGCATTCCTTACGGGTAAAGCCATAGCTTTATGCTGTAACGCGGACTATTGTTCAGCCCCCTGTTCATTGTGCGGAACCTGCCCATGAGTGATGCCCACAACGCCCTGATCACCCAGTTCTATAGCGCTTTCCAGCGGCTGGATGCCGAAGCCATGGCGGCCTGCTACACCGACGATGTGCTGTTCAGCGACCCGGCATTTGGCGAATTGCGCGGTCGGGATGCCGGCGACATGTGGCGCATGCTCACCACGCGAGCCAAGGACTTTTCCCTGGTGTTCGATCAAGTGCGCAGCGATGACACGGGTGGCAGTGCCCACTGGGTGGCGACGTATCTGTTCAGTGCGACGGGCAATACGGTGGTCAACGATATCCAGGCGCGGTTCGTGTTTCGCGACGGCAAGATCTGCGAGCATCACGACCATTTTGACCTGTGGCGTTGGTCGCGCCAGGCCTTGGGTGCCAAGGGCCTGTTGCTGGGGTGGACGCCGCTGGTGAAAAACGCCGTGCGCGCGCAGGCCAATAAAGGCCTGAAGGTATTTCAGAGCGGGCGTTGATAGACTGGGCGCTCCCTTGCGTTAACCGAATCAACTTGTGAATACTCCTGAACCAAAAAAACCCTGGTTTGTCTATCTGGTGCGCGCCGCCAATGGTTCGTTGTATTGCGGCATCAGCAACGACCCTTTGCGCCGGTTTGCCAAGCACCAGAGCGGTAAGGGGGCGCGTTTTTTCCTCTCCAGCCCTGCGGTGGCGCTGGTGTACACCGAGCAATGCGCGAGCAAAGGCGAAGCGTTGCGTCAGGAACGCTTGATCAAGAAGTTGAAAAAGAGCGCCAAGGAGTGCCTGGCGGCAAGTGGCTCCCCCACCAACGCCTCCTGAGTACGCGAGGGCGGCTAAAAAAGTTATTTGCATAAAAAAGGTGAGGTAAACCCTCGGCCCATCCGTGTAATGCTTGAAACTGCGATCAATTCGCATTAACAGCGTTTTTTACACGGATTCTCACAGCATGAAGTCGACGGCGGGCGGTTGGATCAAACAGTGGCTGGGAGCCTCGGCATTAGCGGTATCGGGGCTGGCGTTGTTGCCGCTTGGCATTGCCCAGGCGCAGGAGCAGCAAAGCACTCAATTCAAGTTTGCCCTGGCGGCCAAGCCATTGCCTCAGGCGCTGAGCGAGTTCAGCCGGATCACCGGTATCAGCGTGATCTACACCGATGAAGCGCCCTACGGCCTCAATGCCCCGGCGGTCAGCGGGCCGATGACTGCAAGCCAGGCGCTGCAACGTCTGTTGAGCCAGTCCGGCTTCACCTTCCGCCAGATCGACGCCCGAACCCTGGCGCTGGAGCCGGTGCCTACCGATGGCGCGGTCAACCTCGGCGCTACTACCATCAGCGGCACCAACCTCGCTCAGGACAGCACCAGCTACCAACCGCCGCCGACCAGTTCGGTGATGCGCTCCCATGGGTTGCTGCTGGAAGCCCCGCAGACCGTCAACGTAGTCCCGGCTCAAGTGCTGCGCGACCAACAACCGCGCAACCTGGATGATGCGCTGGGCAATATCAGCGGCATCACTCAGTCCAATACCCTGGGCAGCACCCAGGATGCGGTGATGTTGCGCGGCTTCGGCGACAACCGTAATGGCTCGATCATGAAGGACGGTATGCCAGTGGTGCAGGGCCGGGCATTGAACGCTACCGCCGAGCGTGTCGAAGTGCTCAAGGGCCCGTCATCGCTGTTGTATGGCATCCAGGACCCGGGCGGTGTGGTCAATATCGTCAGCAAAAAGCCTGAACGGGTGCAGTCCACCTCCCTGACAGCGCGCGGCTCGACCTTCGGCAGCGGCAAGAATGGCAGCGGCGGCAACCTCGATACCACCGGCCCCCTCGGTGACAGTGGCTTGGCCTATCGCCTGATCGTCGACCATGAAGACGAAGACTACTGGCGCAACTACGGCACCCACCGCGAGACCCTGGTGGCGCCGTCCCTGGCCTGGTACGGCGACACCACCCAAGTGGTGCTAGCCTATGAGCATCGCGAATTTCTCGCGCCGTTTGACCGTGGCACCGCCATCGACCCCAAGACCAACCATCCGTTGAACATCCCCGCCACCCGCCGTCTGGATGAGCCTTTCAACAACATGGAAGGCCGCTCCGATCTGTACCGCTTGACTGTCGATCATGATCTCAACGACGACTGGAAAGCCCACTTCGGCTACAGCTGGAACCGCGAAACCTACGACGCCAGCCAGGTGCGCGTGGTCAAGGTCAACCCCAACGGCACCCTGACCCGCAGCATGGACGGCACTCAGGGCGCACTGACCACCGACCGCTTCGCCACCGCCAGCCTCGAAGGCAAGGTCGATGTTGCGGGTATGCAGCACGACCTGGTATTTGGCCTGGACGATGAATACCGCAAGATCTACCGCGCCGACCTGATCCGCCAGGCACCGCGAGGCAGCTTCGATTACAACAACCCGGTGTACGGCAACGAAGTCGCCGGTTCCAAAGTCAGCGCGCCGGACAGCAACCAGACCGATCTGCTGCGCAGCGATTCGTTGTTCTTCCAGGATGCCATCCATCTCAACGAGCAATGGATTCTGGTCGGCGGTGCGCGTTACCAGATGTACGACCAATACGCCGGCAAAGGCGTGCCGTTCACCGCCAACACCGACGGCAATGGCCAGAAGTGGGTGCCGCGGGCTGGGCTGGTGTATCGCTATAGCGATGAACTGTCGTTTTATGGCAGCTATACCGAGTCGTTCAAGCCCAACTCCACCATCGCGCCACTGGCCAATAAAACCGTGTTGAACGGCAGTTTGCAGCCGGAAGAATCCAAGGCCTGGGAATTGGGTACCAAGTTCGACCTGCCGGGGCGCATCACTGCCAGTGCGGCGCTGTTCACCATCGATAAACGCAACGTGTTGGTGCAGGTAGGCGAGGGCCTGACCTCGGAGTACAGCGTGGCCGGCAAGGTGCGCTCTCGCGGCCTGGAGTTGGATGCCAGCGGCCAGCTGACGGATAAGTGGAGCCTGATCGGCAGCTATGCCTACACCGATGCCGAGGTCACCGAAGACCCCAAGCTCAAAGGCAATCGCCTGCAGAATGTGGCAAAAAGCACCGGCTCGTTGTCGGCGGTGTATGACTTCGGCAGCATCCTGGGCGGTGATCAACTGCGCGTCGGCGCCGGGGCGCGTTATGTCGGCGAGCGGGCAGGGGACGCAGCCAACAGTTTCGAACTGCCCAGCTACACCGTGGCTGATGTGTTCGCCAGCTACGACACCAAGCTTGAGGGGCAGAAGGTCAAGTTCCAGCTCAACGTGAAAAACCTGTTCGACCGTACCTACTACACGTCCTCGGTGAATACGCAGTTTGTGTCCATGGGCGATGCGCGGCAGGTGTCGGTGTCCAGCACCTTGACCTTCTGATTCATTTATCTGTGGGAGCTGGCTTGCCTGCGATGGCATCGACCGGGTTTGCCTGATACACCGAGTTGTCTGCATCGCAGGCAAGCCAGCTCCCACAGGAAAGCGGTCGCCACATTGATAGCGAGCTGTTAGCGTTGCCGCCATTGCATGCTTATGGAAAACGCGACTGATGTACTTTGGAAAATGGTTACGCACCGGCACCCTGCTGGTCGGTTTGAGTTTTTTACTGGGCGGCTGCGCCAGCGTCTCCCAAACTTCCACGCCGGCAACCCTGGATAAACTGCTGAGCGATCCGGCGCTGCAAGGTGCTACGGTCTCGCTGATGGTACGTGACGCCCGCACGGGCTCCACGCTGTATCAGCACAACCCACGCACCCGGTTGGTGCCCGCGTCCAACCTCAAGTTGTTGACCACGGCGGCGGCCATGGATGTGCTGGGGCCGCAATACCGCTTCGCCACCCAACTGCTGAGCAACGGCATACGCCAGGGCGACCGCCTGACCGGCAACCTGTACCTGCGTGGCCTGGGCGACCCGAGCATTCAGTTTGCCGACTACCAGGCGCTGGCCGCGCAGTTGGCCAGCCAGGGCGTACGCCAGGTACAGGGCGATCTGGTGTTCGACGACACCTGGTTCGATGCTGAGCGATTGGGGGTGGATTGGTCCCATGACGATGAAACCACCTACTACGGCGCGCAGATTTCGGCGCTGACTGTGGCACCCAATGCGGACTTTGATGCAGGCAGTGTGCTGGTCACGGCCAAGGCGCCGTTACGGGCCGGCACCCCGGTGAGTGTCGATATTTTCCCGCCTACTGATTACCTGCAACTGAGCAACCGTGCCATGAGCGGTCCGGGCAACAGTTATGGGATCAACCGTCGCCATGGCACCAACCTGTTGCAACTCAGTGGCGCAGTGGCGCCGGGAAAGCAGAGCCAGCAATTGGTCAGCGTCTGGGAGCCAACGCAACTGGTCGCGAATCTGTTTGAACAAGCCTTGGCGCAACAGGGCATCACCGTACTGGGGCGTCGGGTGATGGGCGGGGCAAGCCCGACGGCGGTAACGGTGCTGGCCGAGCACCAATCGGCGCCGTTACAGGATTTGATCACGCCGTTGCTCAAGCTTTCGAACAACAACATGTCCGAAGCCTTGCTCAAGGCCATGGGGCGCCAGACCGCCAATAGCGGCACGGCAGCGGCGGGCGCTGTGGCGGTGGCCGGGTTCCTTAAGCGTCAGGGGCTGGACACCGCCACGTTCAACCAGGTCGACGGCTCCGGCCTGTCACGGCGCAACCTGGTGTCGTCGCAAACCCTCACCGACCTGTTGCTGGCCGCCAGCAAACAGCCGTGGTTCGACGCCTGGTACAACGCGCTGCCGATTGCCGGCAACACCGACCGCATGACCGGCGGCAGCCTGCGCTATCGTCTGCGCGACACGCAGGCGCAAAACAACCTGCACGCCAAGACCGGCTCCATGGGCGGCGTGTCGTCATTGAGTGGTTACATCACCGACGCCGGCGGGCGCAAGCTGGTGTTTTCGATGCTGACCAACAACTACGTGGTGGCCGGCGCCCAGGTCAAGGCGCTCGAGGATCACGTGGCAGTGGCGCTGGCGCGCAGCGACGAGTGATTCAGGGCTGATAGCCCATGCGCCAACTCACGGCCCGGGTCGCCGCCAGCAAGTGCTGCGCCGCCGGGCCATCTTCATCGGCATGGAACAGCGAGGTTGGGCCGACCACGGTCATCACCGCCGCCACGTGCCCGACCGCATTGAACACCGGCGCCGACAATGCATCCACGCCGGGCATCAGCAAGCCATGCACAAAGTGCAGGCCACGGCGGCGGATTTGCTCGCACACGCTGGCATAGGCCTGATCGTCCGCCAAGCTGTGGGCGGTGCCGGCCTGAACCTCGCGTTCGCGCAATTCTACAGTTTCCCGTGACGGCAGATAAGCGCTGAACACCAGCCCGGTGGAAGAGCTGAGCAGCGGCAACACTGAGCCCAGTTGCGTCACCACGGTAACGGCGCGCACTGCCGGCTCGATCTGCACCACGGTCGCGCCCTGGTTGCCCCACACCGCCAGAAAGCAGGTTTCATTCAATTCATCGCGCAGCTCTGCCAGGGGCATGGCGCCGACTTTCAACACATCCATGCTGCCCAGCGCCGCCAGCCCCACTCGCAATGCCTCTCGGCCCAGGCCGTAATGGTTGGTGGCTGCGTTCTGTTCGGCAAAACCCGACGCGATCAGGGCCTGCAAATAGCGGTGCACCTTGCTCGCCGGCATCTGCACATGTTCGGCCAGGCGTGACAACGAGGTGGCCGGGGACAGTTCGGCCAGGGCCTTGAGGATATCGGTGCCGACTTCCGCCGAGCGGACTTTCTGTTTACCGGTGTCGCGAGGCTTTTCCATGGAAGGGCGAGAATCCGAGAGATGAATGGGCGTCTTTATAGCTTGACGGTCGATAGTGATCAAATTACGTTATGCGTAACTGGATTACGATAAATACAACTGACCCTCAGAGGACGATCCATGAACCTCGAATACCTGTCGGGCTTCGGCAATGAATTCGCCAGCGAAGCCTTGCCCGGCGCGCTGCCGGTTGGCCAGAACTCGCCGCAGAAAGCCCCTTACGGCCTCTACACCGAACTGTTTTCCGGCACCGCCTTCACCATGGCCCGCAGCGAAGCCCGTCGCACCTGGCTGTACCGCATCCAGCCGTCGGCCAACCACCCGGCATTCGTCAAGCTTGCGCGGCAATTGGCCGGTGGCCCGTTGGGCGCGGTCACGCCGAATCGCTTGCGTTGGAACCCGTTGGATATCCCGAGTGAGCCGACGGACTTTATCGACGGCCTGGTGGGCATGGTCGCCAATTCGGGGGCGGAAAAACCAGCGGGCATCAGCATCTATAATTACCGCGCCAACCGCTCCATGGAGCGCGTGTTCTTCAATGCCGACGGCGAACTGCTGATCGTCCCCGAGCAGGGCCGCCTGCGCATCGCCACCGAACTGGGCGTGCTGGATGTCGAGCCGCTGGAAATTGTCGTGCTGCCCCGTGGTCTCAAGTTCCGTATCGAGCTGCTGGATGCGCAAGCACGCGGTTACGTCGCCGAGAACCACGGCGCCCCGCTGCGTCTGCCTGACCTGGGGCCGATTGGCAGCAACGGCCTGGCCAACCCCCGCGACTTTCTTACGCCGGTGGCCCGCTACGAAGACCTCAAGCAACCGACTACGCTGGTACAGAAGTTCCTCGGCGAACTGTGGGCCTGCGAGCTGGACCATTCACCGCTCAACGTGGTCGCCTGGCACGGCAACAATGTGCCGTACAAATACGACCTGCGTCGCTTCAACACCATTGGCACGGTGAGTTTCGATCATCCGGACCCGTCGATCTTCACCGTGCTGACCTCGCCCACCAGCGTGCATGGCCTGGCCAACCTCGACTTCGTGATCTTCCCGCCGCGCTGGATGGTGGCCGAGAACACCTTCCGGCCGCCGTGGTTCCATCGCAACCTGATGAACGAATACATGGGCCTGATCCAGGGCGCCTACGACGCCAAGGCCGAAGGCTTCCTGCCGGGCGGCGCATCGCTGCACAGTTGCATGAGCGCCCACGGCCCGGATGGCGAGACCTGCACCAAGGCCATCAACGCGGACCTTGCGCCGCACAAGATCGATAACACCATGGCGTTCATGTTCGAGGCCAGCCAAGTGCTGCGCCCGACCCAGTTCGCCCTGGAGTGCCCGCAACTGCAACCTGCTTACGACGCGTGCTGGGCTGCGCTGCCCGCCACCTTCAACCCGAATCGGAGATAACCCATGACGCAACCAACGCAGACTCGCAGCTGGGTGGCCTCGGCCAACGGTCACGCGGAGTTCCCCCTGCAGAACTTGCCCCTGGGCGTGTTCAGTATCAATGGCTCGGCACCGCGCAGTGGCGTGGCGATTGGCGATGCGATTCTCGACCTGCATGCCGCACTGGACGCGTTTGAGGGCGAAGCCCGACGCGCCGTCGAAGCCACTGCGGGCGGGCAGTTGAACGCGTTTTTCGAACTGGGCCGTGGCCCTCGCGTTGCCCTGCGCGAGCGCCTGCTGGAACTACTGGCCGAAGGCAGCGAGCTGCAAAACCGCGAAGCGCACGTGCTGCACCGTGCCGCCGATTGCCAGATGCACCTGCCGGCCAAGATCAATGACTACACCGACTTCTACGTCGGCATCGAGCACGCGCAAAACGTCGGCAAGTTGTTCCGCCCCGATAACCCGCTGTTGCCGAACTACAAATACGTGCCGATTGGTTACCATGGCCGTGCCTCGACCATTCGTCCCTCGGGTACAGAGGTGCGACGCCCTAAAGGCCAGACCCTGCCGGCCGGCCAGTCCGAACCGACCTTTGGCCCCTGCGCGCGCCTGGACTATGAGTTGGAGCTGGGCATCTGGATCGGCCAGGGCAATGCCATGGGCGATGCGATTGCCATTGGCGATGCCGCCGAGCATATCGCCGGTTTCTGCCTGCTCAACGACTGGTCGGCGCGGGATATCCAGGCCTGGGAGTACCAGCCGCTGGGGCCGTTCTTGTCGAAAAGCTTTATCACCAGCATCTCGCCGTGGGTGGTGACTGCCGAAGCCCTGGAGCCCTTCCGCAAAGCCCAGCCGCCGCGCCCTGAAGGTGATCCGCAACCGCTGCCTTACCTGTTGGATAAGCGTGATCAGAACGCGGGCGCCTTTGATATCGAACTGGAAGTGCTGCTCACCACGGCCTCGATGCGTGAGCAAAACCTGCCCGCCCATCGCCTGACCCTGAGCAACACCGAGCATATGTACTGGACCGTGGCGCAAATGGTGGCGCACCACAGCGTCAATGGCTGCCAGTTGCAGGCCGGCGACCTGTTTGGTTCGGGCACGTTGTCTGGCCCGCAGCCGGGGCAGTTTGGCAGCCTGTTGGAGATTACCGAAGGCGGTAAAAAGCCGATTGAACTGGCTTCCGGCGAGGTGCGCAAATTCCTCGAGGATGGCGACGAAATCATTCTGCGTGCCCGTTGCAGCCGCGAGGGTTTTGCCTCCATCGGCTTCGGCGAATGCCGCGGTACCGTGGTCGCGGCGCGCTGAGAGGGCAGGGCCATGGAACTCTATACTTACTACCGTTCTACCGCGTCGTATCGAGTACGTATTGCCCTGGCCCTCAAAGGCCTGGATTTCACGGCGCTGCCGGTCAACCTGCTGGTGCCGGCAGGCGGCGCCAACCGCCAGCCTGAATACCTGGCGATCAACCCCCAAGGGCGGGTGCCGGCACTGCGTACTGATGAAGGGGCGTTGCTGATCCAGTCACAGGCGATCATTGAGTACCTGGAGGAGCGTTATCCCCAGGTGCCGTTGCTCTCCAAAGACCTGGTAGCGCGCGCTCATGAGCGGGCGGTGGCGTCGATCATCGCCTGTGATATCCACCCGTTGCATAACTCCAGCACCCAGAACTTGCTGCGCAAGTGGGGGCACGATGAGGCGCAATTGCTGGAGTGGATCGGACACTGGATCAGCCAGGGCCTGGGCGCGGTGGAGCAGTTGATTGGCGACACCGGGTTTTGCTTTGGCGAGCAGCCGGGCTTGGCCGATGCGTTTCTAATTCCACAGCTGTACGCGGCCGAGCGTTTCAAGGTGCCCTTGGCGGCGTACCCACGCATTGGGCGGGTGGCGGCATTGGCGGCCCAACATCCGGCCTTCGTGCAGGCTCACCCCGCCAGTCAGCCTGACACACCCTAGGCCCCCTGTGGGAGGGGGGGGGAAGCCCCAATGCCGTTCAGTTATGCGAGCGCAATGCTCACAGCCATGAAGATCAAATGTGGGAGCTGGCTTGCCTGCGAAAGCGTTAGTGCAGTGGCAGATGCTGTGACTGTCACACCGCCTTCGCGGGCAAGCCCGCTCCCACAGGGGATTCGCGCTTGACTGACTGGCATTGGGGTAAGCCCCTCCCACATTTGATCGCGCCAACCTAATAAAAAATAAAGGTACCTTGCGATGCACAATCAGATAGCCAGCTTTCGTGCGGCACTCGACGCCCGTCCGGTGTCGCGCTACCAATGGTTGATTCTCCTGCTGCTGGCACTGCTACTGGTCACCGATGGCTACGACGCCCAGGTGTTGGGCTATGTAGTGCCGGCGCTGGCTCAGGACTGGGGCCTGGAAAAATCCGCGTTTGGCCCCGTGTTCAGCGCCAACCTGCTGGGCCTCACCCTCGGCTCGCTGTTGGTGACGCCGCTGGCGGATCGGTTTGGCGTGCGACGTATCCTGCTGGCATGCGTGCTGATCTACGCCAGCCTCACGGTATTGATGGTGTTCGCCAATTCCCTGACCACGTTGATGGCGGCGCGTTTTATCTGCGGCATCGGCATGGGCGGTGCGATGCCCAGTGCCATGGCGTTGATGTCAGAGTATTCGCCGCCACGCCTGCGCACCTTGATGGTGACCCTGGCCGCCTGTGGCTTTTCGTTCGGCGGCGCGGCGGGTGGCTTCGTGGCGGCGGGGTTTATCGACAGCTTTGGCTGGCAGGCGGTGTTCCTGGCCGGCGGTGTGACGCCGTTGCTGCTGTTCCCGTTCCTGGTGTGGCTGTTGCCCGAATCCTTGCCGCGCCTGTTGCGCGATGCGCCGCCCTATCTGCGTTTGCGCAGAGTCACGGCGCGGATGCTGCCCGACTGGCAGCCACCGCCCGCGACCGAAGCGGAAAACTTGAAGGAGCAAGGCAGCAAACTGACGGTAGTGGAGCTGTTTCGCAACGGCTACGCGCGCCCGACGCTGCTGATCTGGGCGACTTTTTTCGTCAGCCTGATCCTGCTGTATTTCATGATCAGTTGGTTGCCGTCGCTATTGCTCGAAAGCGGCCTGGCGTTGAACGAAGCCAACCTGGTCACCTCCATGTTCCTGTTCGCCGGCACCTTGGGCGCCATTCTCATGGCCTGGTTTGCCGACCGCCTGAAAAGCAAAGTACGGTTGCTGTCCGGCGTGCTGGCGGCGGCAGCGTTGTGCACCGTCCTGCTGGGCTTGAACCACGACAACCCACGCTACCTGGTGGCCTGCGTGTTCGCTGCCGGGTTCTGCATCATCGGCGGGCAACTGACCCTCAATGCCTTCGCGAGCAACTTCTACCCGGCGCACGTGCGCGCCACCGGCACAGGCTGGGCGTTGGGTGTGGGGCGATTCGGGTCGATTCTAGGGCCGCTGTTTGGCAGCCTGTTGTTGGCGATGCATATACCGGTCGAGCAGATTTTCTTTTTTTGCGCGATTCCGGCGGTGATTGCAGCGTTGCTGATTATTCAAGTGCGGGCTCCTACAGTGGGGTCAGTGCACCACTGAGTTGGGCGGCAGATGCCCCAGCCGCTCGGTCAGGCGCAAGCGCTGGATCGGGTCGTCGCTGAGCAGCAGCGCGTGTTCCAGGTCGAAGCGTTCGGCGCTGGGGCAGTCCAGGCGTTGATACAGGCTGGCCCGCGCCAGGTAGTCGGAGGCGCTGGCGTTGCCCAGTTCCAGTACGCGCTCGGCGTCCACCAGGGCGGCCAACGGTTCGTCGTTGGCAAGGTAGAGTTGGCGCAGGTTGCGCGACAGCCGTTGCAGGATGGCCCGTGGCTCGGCGGTCAGCAGGTGGTCGGCCTGCAATTTCAGCTTCGACCCATATTGGCGCGCCAGCAACTCGCGACAGTCGTTGGGGTACAGGCGCCGGCCGCCGCAAGGGTCCAACAGGTGATCGGCTCCCGGTACCCGCAGCAGGAAGTGCCCAGGGAAGTTCACGCCGACCATGGGGATATCCAGGCGCCGTGCCATCTCCAGGGCGATCAGGCCCATGGCCAAGGGTTGCCCGCGTTTGCGTTGCAGCACTTTGTCCAGCAGCGCGGCGGCGGGGCGCAACGGCGTATGGTCATCCTGGGCAAACCCCAGGTCATTCATGCGCCGCAGTAGCGGCTGGCCGAGTTCATCCGCCGGTAGCAAGGGCATGCCCAGGCTCACCTGTTGTTGTAGCGCACCAAGGTCGTGCAGGATCAACGCGGGCTGCACGCTGGCGTCATGCTCGGCAGCAATCCACAACGCGGCTTCAAACAGCGCGAGGGGTGAACGGTCCAGGCAGGCGAAAAAGGCTGTGCGGGGATTCATTGAGTTCTCCGGCGTATGCCCCCGTTTTAGCCTTGCTGCGAATTTTCGTCCAGCATCTTGAGAGATATCCCAAACTCTTATGTCGTAGATCCCACGAAAACGCGCGGCTTATTCCAGCGCAATCCAGCAGTTTTCTGCCGCAAGCCTATACTTGGCCCACTACCAGAAGTGATTCGGGAGCTCATTGATGTTTGCGCTCATGCACAGCACCCGCCTTGAATCGCTGCACCTGAGCGTTGATCCGGTGACCGGCTTGAAGGCGATCATCGCCATCCACAACAGTCGCCTGGGCCCAGCGTTGGGTGGCTGTCGTTACCTGGCTTACCCTAATGATGAAACCGCGGTGGCCGATGCCGCGCGCCTGGCGCAAGGCATGAGCTACAAAGCGGCACTGGCCGGGCTGCCGGTGGGCGGCGGCACGGCGGTGATCATCCGCCCCGTGCACGTGGAAAGCCGTGCGGCGCTGTTCGAGGCGTTTGGCCGTTGTGTGGAAAAACTCGACGGCCGCTTCATCACCTCGATCGACAGCGGTACCTCAGTTGCCGACATGGACTGCATCGCCCAGAACACTCGCTTTGTCACCAGCACCACCGCCGCCGGAGACCCTGCCCCTCATGCTGCCATGGGGGTGTTTGCCGGTATCCGCACTACCGCCATGGCGCGCCTGGGCAGCGACAACCTCGAGGGCCTGCGCGTCGCGGTGCAAGGCCTGGGGAATGTCGGTTATGCCCTGGCCGAACAATTGCACGCCGCCGGTGCCGAACTGCTGGTCAGCGATATCGACCACGGCAAGGTGCAACTGGCCATGGAGCAACTGGGCGCCCACCCGATTGCCAACGACGCCTTGCTCAGCACCCCCTGCGATATCCTTGCACCGTGCGGCGTCGGCGCCGTGTTCAACCGTAACAGCGTCGGCCAGTTGCGTTGCGCCGCCGTGGCGGGTGCCGCCAGCGCACAACTGACCAACCTGGACATCGCCGACCAATTGGAAGGCCGCGGCATCCTCTACGCGCCAGACTACGTGATCAACTCTGGCGGGCTGATCTACGTCGCCCTCAAACACGCCGGCACCGACCTGCCTGGCATCACCGCACACCTGTCGAACATCGGCAGCCGCCTGACCGAAATCTTTGCCCACGCCCAAGCCGAAAAACGCTCCCCCGCGCGGGTGGCCGATGAACTGGCCGAACGCTTGCTGTACAAATAGGCCAGGCATTAAAAAGGCCCTGAATCCATGATTCAGGGCCTGTTCAATTCGGGCTTTACTCTGCTGCCGGGTTCAGCAACTCGGACAGCGCGTCCGGTTGGCTCTTGAACGCCTTGGCAAATACATCACGGTTCTTCGCCATGTAAATCCCGGCTTCCTCCACCTGCTGCTCGCTCAACGACGGCACGGCTTTTTGCAACACCTCTGCCAGCAACTCAGCGAGTTCAAGCATCTTGTCATGACGGTCAGCTTCGGCTTTATCCATGAACAAACGCTCCAGATCTCGGCTGCTGCGGTATACCACTTCGACGGCCATTCACCACCTCACATGCCTTCACGATAGTTGTCTTTTGCGACTACTGTATTTATATACAGCGAAAAGGATAAGCCAAACGCTGGGGTTTGGGTAGTAGGTTTTTAATGTAGTTGGGAAATTGGGGTTTGCTACACCGGAAATTTCTGACAACTTGCCGGGGTTGCGCTGGAATTGTCCGGTGGCTTACCTTCTTCGGGCGCTGCATTTGCAGCGAGCGGGCTTGGCGGCCCACCAAGGAAGCGCAACGACCCCCTATGAGATTGCTGGGTTTTTACACGGCACTCTTGTTTTTATGGCGGGTTGCGCATGGACCCTTCGGGGTGCCGGGTTGTTCCTTACCGGTCCGCCAACCTTGTGCAATCCGTCACCCAATCTGCTTGGCGGCAGACGGTGATGGTTTCTTAACTAAGGAACTAGTCGATGAAGAAACACACACCCACCCCCCCGTCTACCGAGTCAGTGCTTTTCAGTGTCACTCCTGAAGCTGATACAGAAACCTTGCTGGCAAACGCCAGCGAAACCTTGAACAGCGCCCGTGAGATGGCCAGTACCCTGGCATTCGACCTTGATGGTCCACAGCGAAGCTTGGTCCTGGCGATTCATCAACTGATTGAAATGGGCGGTCTGCTAGTCGATCGAGCGCTGGAGCAAATTGCACCAGCTTGATGCCATGATCTGATCGTTCCCACGCCTGTGGGGACGGTCTAAAAAGTGATTGGTGAACACGGATTTTTTCTGTTACTCACTTCATCGCCGGGAGCACGACAGCGAAAACGCTAGCGACTAGACTCCTTTTACATCAACAACGGAGGCTTTTATGGACACTTCCTTTTCCTCAGGTATCCAAGCAGATATCGAAGAGCAGGCTGACAGCTACGACCGCTGGTTTCGCGCGAGAGTGCAGGCCGCTCTTGATGACCCAAGCCCTGGCATTCCTCACGACGAGGTGATGGCCGAGATGCAAGCGCTGATCGAATCTAAACTCAAGAAAGGCGATGCTGATTGAATGGCTGCCCGCAGCGCGGGTAGAACTCCGGCAAATTATTGAGTACCTCAGTCATCGTAATCCTGTAGCAGCGCTTGAGCTTAAGCGATCAATCGAAGCTTCAGTGCTTGCCCTCTCGCGCAGACCCCATCTTTACCGCCCCGGCAGAATCGGCGGAACACGAGAGATGGTGGTACATCCGAATTATCTGGTTGTATACAAAGTGACAGACAATATTCGGATTCTCTCGGTTTTACACGCACGCCAGCGATATCCTTGAAGTTTTCGTTTTTCGGATGAGCAAAAGATCTACTCTGCTCATCCTCCTGCGTGCCTCATGCTAGCCAGTCATCATCTCATGCCTGCCCTCTGGCCTTGTTTCTGCATACAGAACAACCGTCACGTCCAACCGGCATTATCCGGTCGAATCGACCTAAGGAAGCATCATCGTGAAAATCAACTGGGCCGAAAGGCTGCGCCAGCAAGTGCACGGGCTAGCCGAGTCCCTGGGCAATCTGTTTGTCGAGTCGTTCCATTACCTGGCGCTGTTCGCCATTGGTGCGGTGACCGCATGGGCGGCGGTGATGGAATTTCTGGGGATGCTGGAGAACGGGCACATCAAGATCGATGACATCTTGCTGTTGTTCATCTACCTGGAATTGGGCGCCATGGTCGGGATTTACTTCAAGACCAACCCATCTGAATCTAACATTTTTTCTTATGGGCAAAAAAAGGGCGAAACCCCTATGATTGCTGGTCTTTGGCGCGCTTAAGGCCAGCTACGCGGTATTTTCTTTGATGGTAGGGGTGTGAGTGATGAGCGAAATACGTGGAGTTGAGAAGCTGCGCAAAAGCCTTCATGGTGGTGCAGATTCGCTTGGGAATTTAGTGGTCGAGGCTTTCCACTACCTCGCTCTGTTTGGCATAGCTCTGATTACGATTTGGGCAGCGATTAGCGCATTCATCGGAATGCTTGGCCAAGAGAAAATAAGCGTTGATGACATTCTGTTGCTATTCATTTATTTAGAATTATTAGCAATGAGCGGGATTTATTTTAAAACAAATCATATGCCTCTGCGTTTTTTGCTTTACATCGGCGTGACGGCACTGATTAGGCTTTTGATTAGCGATGTTTCGCACCACAACGCACCAGACCTTGGCATTATCTATGTGTGTGGCGGTGTGCTTCTATTGGCATTTGCAATTCTGGTGGTTAGATTTTCGTCTTCTAGATTTCCATCTGTAAAAGACAAGTCTGAGAATTGAGTCGATGAATCTATGGCTATGAGAAAGACTTTGCAGGAATAGCTTTAATTTAAAAAGTGTCTTGGCGGATACTCAAGCGACAAAGGCATGATCCAAAGGTTTGGGGCTTGCAGTGCTGAACAATTTCGCGCAGCGAGTGCCCGAACCTCTTAAAATGAATGATCATCAAGGATCAATAAAAGTTATTGACCTGTCGAATGCATTTTCAATTCTAATGCATGAGCCAATACCCAACAATTGATGGCTAGTTTTGCTGACGCCTTTAGGTTTTTAAAGAGGGCGGTTGCAGGAGCTGAGTGCAACACGGTTATTGAATTGAAGCCGGAGCATCATGCCGCATTGCCATGGAATTTTGCATGACCTC